>CANOFO010000018.1 GCA_947565305.1 uncultured Lachnospiraceae bacterium
AGTGGTATCATATGGAAGAATTATTTGACTAGATTTAATGAGGTCAGTACACTAGTTAAAATAACAGTAGGGTTATTGATGCTTGTGAATGTCCTAATAGGTTACATACCTCAACCAGAGTATTTAGTTGAATTGACCTGTGTATCAAATACGCTTGGTGGATTGCTTTTATTGGTAGACGGAATACTTGACGTCATAAAAAAGAAAAGGTTCCCTAACTCTTTTTATTTGAATGTTGCAGTAAGCATACTTATGGTCTTCCTTGTTTGTATGGGAAGCTTTACTGGTACATACAAGTTTAATTTTAAAGGTGCATTTTTCTTTATGCATGTCATAAATCCGATTGTATTTGTGATTTGCTACATGCTTTTTGTTAATGAGCAAGGTCGCAAAATTAGGCTTGTACATAAAAAGGCAATGTAGCATACACCGTCTTTCTTTGTATCAACTGCAATGCTGTCGCAATTATGGAGTTTTTTACCATATTCTGTAATTGCATCAAAGAGCATTTTTATTTCTGTTGCCCTTGCCTTATATGAATTGCTGATTGCTTTATATACCAAATCAAGTAATAGCAGTTATTGTTCCTGCTATGGAAATGAAAAAATGATTTAATTGTTGAGAAATCGTTCTAAGGAGATAAGTTTAAAGAGGTGTAAGCATGAAATTAAGAATAAGACAATATAAACCATGCGATGCAGCAAGCATTGTAAGTTGGATAAAAGATGAAGAATCGTTGCGGAAATGGAGTTCAGACAGATTCGGGGATTTTCCGATAACAAGCGATGATATAAATAATAAATATCTTAACTGTAATGGAGATTGTGTTGAACCAGATAATTTTTATCCAATAACGGCATTTGATGAGAGTGGTATTGTTGGTCACTTGATTTTGAGGTATACGGATTTTGAAAAGGAAACTATTCGGTTTGGATTTGTGATTATAGATGACAGCAAAAGAGGAAAAGGATATGGGAAGCAAATGCTGTTCCTTGCATTAAAATATGCATTTGAGATATTTAAGGCAAAAAAAGTTACAATTGGGGTGTTTGAAAATAATCCGCAGGCTTATCATTGCTATAAAGCAGTAGGATTTACAGAAACTGGGGAAGAATTATTTTGTGAGCTATTTGGGGAACAGTGGAAAATAATTGAAATGGAAATTATGAGAAAAGAATGCAATTAGATTGAAGGTATTGTACCATTATTTGCAAGGGCAAGTTCCTTCTCATATAATGATTCCAGGGGTATCGCTGCCACCACCCAGTTTCAGATATAAAATTTTTAATTCTATATGGCGGATTATAAATCCTGAATGCACGGTGCAGGCTATAATTTTGTTGATTGCGATACTGCCAACGGAATGGGCATTAAAGAGAACTTTTACAGAGACAGGAGAACGCAGATGAAGACTCTTGTAATGGCAGACGATGATTTTTGTAGAAAGGCAGCCGGGACTGTGTTATAATAAAAAAACAGAATAGAATTTGTACGGAGGAATGGAGATGGATGGCAGTGTGATGGGCTTTATTGCATGGTGTGCTGTTGGCTGTATGTTCCTGTGCCTGGCAATCGTTGCCTGGTTTTCCAAGAAGCCGGTGGGATTTTGGGCAAATGCACAAGTGTTTGAGCCTTTGGATGTGAAAAAATATAACCATGCAGTCGCCAAACTGTTTTTTGTATTTGGCATGGTTCTGATTGCATTGGGAATCCCGCTGCTTGCAGGGCGGAATTCTGCATGGGCGCTGCTCTCAGTTGCAGGAGTTTTAGTAGAAAGCATTGTTACAATGGCGGTTTACACGCTCATCATAGAGAAAAAATACAAAAATTCAGGAAAATAAAAATGGAGTGCCATAAAACCATCCTTTGCTGGTTGGTGGTGAAGTAGGAGGAAACGATATGAATTACAGGCAGTTGGGAGCGACCGGGCTGATGGTGAGCGAAATCGGCATGGGCTGCGAGGGGTTCAGCGAGAATCATTTTGCGATGACGAAAAAGTTGTTTGACACCGCAGAAAAATATGGGGTAAATTATTTTGATTTGTATGCCTCTGACCCCACGGTGCGTGCGGCAGTAGGGGAAGCGATGGTTGGGCGCAGGGAGAAATTTATTGTCCAGGGACATATCTGTTCCATTTGGAAAGATGGGCAATATAAACGGAGCAGAAATCTGCCGGAAGTGCAGGAAGGATTTGAGGAGCAGCTGCGGCTTTTACAGACAGACTATCTTGATGTGGGTATGATTCACTACTGTGATTCTCCGGCAGATTGGGAAGTTATCTGCAATGGCGGGGTGCTGCAGTATGCGATGGACTTGAAAGAACAGGGAAAAATCCGCCATATTGGTCTCAGCAGCCATAATCCTGAGGTTGCGCTTGCAGCAGTGGCAACCGGGCAGATAGAAGTCTTAATGTTCAGCGTAAATCCTTGTTATGACCTGCAGCCGGCAAATGAAGATGTCAATGAACTCTGGAATGAGGAGAAATATAAAAAACCTCTGGTAAATATGGACCCGCAGCGTCAGGAATTATATGAGACGTGCCAACGGCAAGGTGTGGGGATTACGGTGATGAAGGCATTCGGAGGAGGGGACTTGCTGGACGAAAAGCTTTCGCCAGCAAAAAAGGCTTTGACGGTGCTTCAGTGTCTGCATTATGCGCTGACACGTCCGGCGGTGGCAACTGTCCTGGCGGGAGCCCATTCTCTGGAAGAATTTGAGAAATGTCTGTCTTATGAAAATGCAGCGGACGAAGAAAAGGATTATGCATTTGCGTTTGCAGAGTTTCCCAATATCAGCTGGCAAGGGCATTGCATGTACTGCAGCCATTGTGCGCCTTGTCCGGCAAAGATAGATGTGGCAGCTGTCACAAAATTTTTGCATCTTGCAGTTGCGCAAAGGGATATGCCGGAAACGGTCAGGGAGCACTATGAAGTCTTGGAACACCATGCCGGGGAATGCATGCAGTGCGGAGCCTGTGAGGCCCGCTGTCCATTTGGGGTGTCAATTATGCAGAATATGCAAAAAGCAGCAGACGTTTTTGGAAAATAGGGAAACGCATATTTTGATGTTGTTGCTCTTTGCAGTGAGGTATGGTAAAATCCATACAACGGATAAATTGTTTATAAACGGAGGGTGCTTATGAAAACAAGAATTTTACAAAAGGTAAGCGCGGTTCTGCTGGCAGCAGCCGTATTGGTTACGTCTGTTCCGGCTGGCTTTGCGCAGGCGACAGATACGCCTGCCAATGTATCGCGTGTGACGGTCCATGATCCATCTATTCTAAAGGCAGATGGTACATATTATGTGTTTGGCTCCCATCTCGCCGATGCCAAGTCTACAGACCTGCTGAACTGGAATCAGATGAATATTGACTGGAATTGGAGGAAGCCTGCGGGCAGCTGGCAGAATGATTCGGTGTATGGGGAGGTTTTGGAGAATCTTGCCGAGTCCTTTGCCTGGGCAGGTTATGATGATGGGGACTGCAAGAATGGCGGCATAGGTGTGTGGGCGCCGGATGTTACTTACAACCCTCATTATGTATGGGAAGATTCCAGTAAAGGAGCGTACATGCTCTATTATAGCACTACTTCTACCTGGCGGCGTTCCTGCATTGGCTATGCCGTATCCAAGACACCTGAGGGTCCCTATCAGCATATTGATGCAATTATTTACTCTGGTTTTACGAAAAATGGGGCGGTGGATAATGGTACAAATGGTGGCGTGAGTACCAGGAATACCAAATGGGACAATGATTACCTGAATCTTTCAGAACTGATTGCAGATGGTACGCTCACTGGCGTCAGCGATAAATGGTTTACCTCGAGCGGAGGCTGGAATGAGAATTATGCGCCCAATGCTATTGATCCTACGGTATTTTTTGGCAAAGATGGCAAGCTGTACATGACTTATGGTTCCTGGTCCGGGGGAATTTTTGTTTTGGAACTTGACACTGCCACCGGGGCAGTGAAATATCCCGGGGAAGATAGCACGGAGAGCGTTTCCGGCAACTTTACTGACCGCTATTTCGGCACCCATATTGCAGGGGGCAACCATCAGTCCGGGGAGGGGGCCTATATCCTCTATGACAGCGAAAGCGAGTATTACTATATGTATGAGACATACGGAGGGCTTAGCGACAATGGTGGTTACAATATGCGTTTGTTCCGCTCCCGAAACGTGTATGGTCCCTATGTGGATGCCGCTGGGAACAATGCCAAGGACAGCGGCAGGGACAATGACCGCTATGGAATCAAACTTATCGGCAATTACCAGTTTCCCAATCAGCCCGGATACCGTTCTGCCGGACACAATTCTGCTTTGATTGATGATGATGGGCAGCGATATCTGTTCTGTCACCAGCGTTTTGAGCCATCGAGCCTGCATCAGGTGAGGGTGCGGCAGCAGTATTTAAATGAAGACCAATGGCCGGTTCTTACCGTCTATGAATACCGTGGTGATAAAATTGAGCATTATCAGGACAGCGAGATTGTTGGCAGCTATGACCTGATTAATCATGGAACTGCCACAAATGGAGATATGATATATTCGCAGAGCGTGGTCTTGTTTGCAGATGGTACAGTCGGCGGGGCGATGACTGGGACCTGGTCAAAGTCGACTGGTGAGGGTAAAAATTATGATTATATTACCTTGAATCTGGACGATGTGGTATACAAAGGCATTGTCTGCAAGCAGTTCAATGAGGAAGCTGCGCCGCAGAAAGTAATGACTTTTTCTGTGATTGGCAATAACAACACCTGTCTTTGGGGAAGCAAGGTGACGGCAAGGGAGTCTCTTTCCAAAGCGCTGGTCTATGGATTTAATTTTGAGAAGGGTGCAGCTGCGGGAAGCATTGCTCCTGTGAAACATTCCGCGAAGAGCGGTAAGGCGGTGTTGAATGGAAATGCTTCCATTGTGGCGGACAATCAGCGCGGCAATGTCCTGCAAGTGCAGAATGCTGGGAGTTCTTATCGCGCAAATTATCTGGAACTTCCCACAGATGCGTTTTCTACACTTACAGAAGACGGATTTACCGTAAGCATGTGGGTCAATGTCGGTGCGGCAGCTCTGGAGGACAGCGCGCTGTTTGAAGCCAGCAGCGGCAGCAGTGAGATTACGAATCCCATGACCAGGCTCAGCGCAGGCATAAGCCCCAGCATCAACGCCAACGTGGAAGCGAAAGGTATCAGTTATGATATCAACCGTGATGAATGGCATCATGTTGCTTACTCGGTGAGTGCGTCAGGACTTAAGCTATATGTGGACGGCAAAGTGGTACGTGTGCTTGCAGAGGATTTGAGCAGTTGTTTTGACAGGGAATTAGAAAATTATATTCAGAAGACCGAGAATATCAGCGTTGGTTCCGGGCTGGTTTACGGCACGGAGGATGTGCAGTATGCCAGATTTGACGATGTGGCAATTTACAGTGCAGCACTTTCAGATGAGCAGGTTGCTGAGATTTACGCAACAGATACGTTAAAGGAAGAGCCTGAACCTGAAACCCCTAAACCAGTGGGGAAGGGCACACAGACCATAAGTATTAACTCTACATTTAATAAAACATACGGTTCTAAGCCGTTTATCTTAAATGCTAAATTAACAAAAGGGGACGGAACGTTGAGTTTTACTTCCGATGCCCCCAAGGTGGCTTCTGTTGATTCCAGGACTGGTAAGGTAACTATTAAAAATACCGGAATAGCGAAAATTACCGTTACGGCGTCGGAGACAGCAGCCTTTAAGAAACAGACAAAGACCGTGACCGTGAAAATTGCGCCCAAGAAGATATCGCTTACTTCGGTGAAAAGCAAATCTGCGAAGAAAGCGGTCCTTAAATGGAAAGCATCCTCTAAGGCTAGCGGCTACAGCATCCAGTATGCGACCAATTCCAAGTTTAAATCCGCGCGTACGGTCTGGGTCAAGAAAGCAAGTGTAAAGATCAAGACAATTACGAAGTTAAAGAGCAAAAAGACATACTATTTTCGTATCCGGCCTTATAAACAATCGGGCAAGACGAAAGTGTACGGCACATATAGTAAAGCAAAGCACGTAAAAGTGAAATGAAATCAGGAATTAACTTTTAAAAGGTGAATGTCATGAACATTTTCAGGAAAGGAATATCCAAATGACCAAAGAGAAGCTGGCACTGGAGATTATTGAGCGGCTGAAACGAGAATATCCCCAGGCGGACTGCACATTGGACTATAATGAGGCGTGGAAGCTTCTTGTGAGTGTGCGTCTGGCGGCACAGTGTACAGATGCCCGGGTGAATGTTATTGTGGAAGAACTTTATCAGGTATATCCAGACGTGAAATCTCTGGCTGAAGCCCCGGTGGAGGAGATAGAGAAGATTGTCCGCCCTTGCGGGCTTGGCAGGAGTAAGGCGCGTGATATCAGCGCGTGCATGAAGATTCTGCATGAACAGTATGAAGGGAAAGTCCCGGAAGATTTTGATGCCCTTTTAAAATTGCCTGGTGTAGGCAGAAAGAGCGCCAACCTGATTATGGGCGATGTGTTCCATAAACCGGCGATTGTTACAGACACACACTGTATCCGCCTGGTAAACAGGATGGGGCTTGTGGATAATATCAAAGAACCCAAGAAAGTAGAAATGGCATTGTGGAAGCTGATTCCGCCACAAGAAGGCAGCGATTTCTGCCACCGTCTGGTAAACCATGGCAGAGAAGTGTGCACAGCACGCACGAAACCTTACTGTGACAGATGCTGTGTGAAAGATATCTGCGCCCGCAATGGCGTGGAGGAATAGGCAGGTCAGTGCCTTTGTGCAGACATTTGAGACGATGATATAAGATATAAAAAGAGAAAAGAGGAAAAATATGGCAGTAATCAGACCTTTTTCTGCAATCAGGCCCGCGCGGGAGCTGGCAGATAAGATAGCAGCGCTCCCATACGATGTGTATAACCGTGAGGAAGCCAAAGAAGCTGTAAGTGGGAATCCGCTGAGTTTTTTGAGGATTGACAGGGCAGAGACCCAATTTGACGATAGTGTGGATATCTATGCGCCGGAAGTATACCAGAGAGCGCATGACATTCTCTGGGGAATGGTGGAGGATGGCTCCTTTGTCAAAGAGGAGAAGGATTGTTATTATATATATGAACTTACGATGAATGGGCGGACGCAGACAGGGATAACTGCCTGTGCCTCCATTGATGATTATGAGCGGGGCGTGATTAAAAAGCATGAGAACACCCGGGCAGAGAAAGAGCAGGACAGGATTAATCATGTCGATATCTGCAATGCCCAGACCGGTCCGATTTTCCTTGCCTATCGTGCTAATGCTGCTATCAATGAAGTTGTGGCGGCGGTGAAAAGAGAAGAAGCGCTCTATGACTTTATATCGGATGACGGTATCCGCCACAGGGTATGGGTAATTTCAGATGTGAAGCAGATTCATACAGTGGAAGGTGCGTTTGCTTCGATTGGAGAAATCTATATCGCCGATGGGCATCACCGGGCAGCCTCGGCTGTGAAAGTAGGGCAGAAGCGCAGGAGTGAGCATCCCGATTATAGCGGAGAAGAAGAATTCAATTATTTTCTTTCCGTGCTGTTCCCGGATGAAGAACTGATGATTATGGATTATAACCGTGTGGTCAAAGACTTGAATGGCATGTCAGAGGAAGCTTTTCTGAAAAAGGTTTCGCAGCTGTTTGAAGTGAAAGAACTGGGAATCCAGCCGGTGAAGCCGGATAAAAAGGGCAGTTTTTCGATGTATCTGGCAGGAAAGTGGTATGGATGCAGGATTCCTGAGGGGGAAATCCCTGCCCATCCGGTAGCGGGACTGGATGTATCTATCCTGCAGGAAAAGCTGCTGTCGCCTGTCCTTGGCATAGAAGACCCCAAGACGGACGGCCGTATTGATTTTGTGGGCGGAATACGTGGGTTGAAGGAACTGGAGAGACGCTGCAGCACAGATTGCAAGGTGGCATTTGCCATGTATCCAACTTCTATCCAAGAACTTTTCGCGGTGGCAGATGCGGGGCTTTTGATGCCGCCCAAATCAACTTGGTTTGAGCCGAAATTGAGGAGCGGGATTTTTATCCATGCTCTGTAAGGTTGATTTTTTTCAGAAAAATATTAATTTTTTATAGTATAATTCCGTTGTTTTTGCTATAATTACTGTAATTGTTACTTGGGGAAAGTGTAATGAGATTCATATTTTTACGAACGGAAGGAAGTACAGTATGAACAAGGCAGAGAAAAAAAAGACAGTAAAAGCAGGAATTATGACAAAAATATTAGCTATGGCACTGGGACCGTTGATTGTGCTTGCGGTATCAACGGCATTCTTTTCGGCGCGTACGATAAGGACTGGTATGCAGGATGAGGCAGTCAAACGCCTGGAGGATATTGTCTGCGGTGTGAACAATTCTTTGGAAGCGCTGGGAGAAGGAGATTACCGGCTTGAAGGGGAGACTGTCTATAAAGGGGATATCAATATTTTGGAGAAGCTGCCATATTTTGAGGAGTTTGCGGCATCGTCCGGCATCGATATTACCATATTCTATGAGGACACCCGCAGGGTGACGACTTTGGTGGACGGCGAAACCGGAGAACGTATGGTGGGCACTCAGGCAGCGGAGAAGGTAATTGCCAAGGTTCTTGAGGGCGGAGAAGAGTATGTGGATAAGCATCTGCAGCTGAATGGACAGCCTTATTTCTGTTGTTATATGCCGTTAACAAATAGTGACGGCAGCATCGTGGGCATGATTTTTGCCGGGGAACCGAGCAGCGGAATAGAGGCTTATATCAGAAGTGAGGTTATTCAGGTTACCATTCTCAATGTGTTTGTGATTTTGTTGGGAGGAATCCTGATTATCGCTTTCTCCAGGGCATTATCCAAAGCCATCCAGAAAGAGGAGGGTGTAATCAGGGAACTGGCGGAGGGCAATCTGAATATTCAGGTGGATGAAAAGCTGAAAGGGCGCAGGGATGAGCTGGGCAGTATTGCCAACGCCTTGGACAATCTGGTAGCACAATTGTCTGAGATTTTAAACCACATTCAGAATTCTTCTGATGAGCTTCTTAAGTCAGGGCAGTCTCTGGACGAGATGGCGGAACGTGTCAATATCAATGCAACGGAGATTGGCAAGGCGGTGGAAGATATTTCCCAGGGCGCTGTTTCGCAGGCGGAGGAGATTGAGAATGCTTCCGGCAAGATTGTTGATATGGGCTCAATGATTGAACATATCGTGGGCGGCGTTGACAAGCTAAACGCCACATCTATGAGCATGAAACAGGCGGGGGATGATTCGGCAGAGATTATGCAGGATTTGGTGGACTCCACGAACAAGACGACAGAGGCGATACATAAGATTGGTGAGCAGATTTATGCCACCAATGAATCGGCACAAAAAATCCGTGAGGCAGTGGACCTTATCTCCTCGATTGCCAGCCAGACATCTCTGCTGTCTTTGAATGCCAGCATTGAGGCTGCGAGAGCAGGGGAATTTGGCAAGGGATTTGCAGTAGTTGCTTCTGAAATCCAGAAGCTTGCAGATGAGTCCAGCCGTTCTGCGCAGACGATTACAGATATTATCAACTCCTTGCTTGCAGAGTCAGAGCTGACGGTTGAGATTATGAAAGAAGTCGGCGCGATTATTGCGGACCAGCGGCAGAAGATAGAAGATACGCAGAGCCGTTTCACTAATGTGACTGCGGGTATCAACAGCTCGAGGGAAGATACGACTATGATTGAAGAGCGAACCCATGTATGCGATGAATCCAGGAAGACGGTTGTGGATGTGATTGCAAATCTGTCAGCCATCTCTCAGGAGAATGCGGCTTCCGCTCAGGAAACCACGGCATCCATGGAGGAATTGAGCGCGACCATCAATCTTCTGGCAGAGGCGGCAAATAGCCTGAAGGGCCTGTCTGACCAGGTGAATGATGATATTAAGTTCTTTAAGTTATAAAGGATAGATTTTGGGAAGGTGTCAAGTTAGATGTTAAAAGTATTTCTGGTAGAGGATGAAACCAGTGTCAGGGAAGGTCTGCGCGATAACATTATGTGGCAGCAGTATGGTTATCAGTTTGCCGGTGAAGCAAGTGATGGGGAGATGGCGCTCCCCCTGATACGCAAAGTAAAGCCAGATGTGCTGATTACCGATATCAATATGCCGTTTATGGACGGTCTGGCGCTCACCGGAATTGTCAAGCAGGAGTTTCCGCACATGAAAGTTGTCATAATCAGTGTCCATGATGATTTTGAATATGCACAGCGGGCTATCAGGGCTGGGGTGGAACGCTACCTGCTTAAGCCGATTTCGCGTTCTGCATTGCAGAAAGTGCTGCTGGAGATTCGCGAGAAAATAGAGAGTGAGCGTGAACAGGCAAATTATCAGGAAAAATATAAGGAAGACATGCAGGAGTACGAGCAGTTTTCCAGAAGGATTTTTTTTGAAAAAGTATTTGAGGGGCATTTGTCGGTGCAGGAGATTTATGAAGAGGCGCAGAAATTTTCCCTGGAAATGGATGCAGCCAGCTACAATCTTGCCATGGTAAGCTTGCGGGAGAAGAGGAGTGCAGAGGAACATTCGCAAGAATCCCGTCTGCTTGCAGGGAAGAGGGAAGAACTTACCCGCTTTTTTCAGCGGTATCCTGAATATTTGATGTTTCGGTGGAATATCAATACTTATGGCATTCTGCTGAAAGGTGAAGAAGAGCAGATGGAGGAACTAAAGAGCAAATGCCGGGAAACGATTATCCGCATCTGTTCCGGACATGATTCGGAGATAGAATGGTGCTGTGCAATCGGGGAACCCGTGCAAAGGCTGAGTATGCTTCCCCAGGTGTACAGTAAGGTAAACCATATGATGTCTTACCGTTTCCTGAAGCCAGGGCAGCATATCCTGACGATGGAGACGATGGGCTTCGCTTCACGGGCAGAAAGTAAGGAATCTCTGGGAGAGGTAGATATCGCAAAGGTTGATCCGGAAATTATCAAGAATTTCCTTGCGCATGGACGGGCAGAAGAAGTGGATGATTTTGTGGATAACTATCTGGAAAGCCAGAAGGAAGCCTTGAAATCCAAGATGTTCCGTGATTACCTGATGTTAAGCATAAGGTTCACGGCAATTGCATTTGTGGAAAAACTGGGCTACAGGCAGGAAGATTTGCTTGAGAATACTTATACGGATAAAGTGCAGAATTTGAGCCTTAATGTGGAGGACATGAGGTTTTACATGCAGGAACTTCTGCAACGTGCGCTTGAATTGGGCGAACAGGTTATGGAGAGCCAAAGTAAGAAACTAATTAAACGTGCGCTTGTATATATTGAAGGAAATTATACCAAAGATTCTATCTCCCTCAATGAAGTTGCCAGCGCCGTGGAGGTCAGCGCGAATTATTTCAGCACTGTTTTCCGGCAGGAGATGGGAATGACTTTTACAGAATATGTGACGAAGAAACGTATGGAAAAGGCCAAACAGCTGCTGCGGCAGACCGAAAGACCATCCGGTGATATAGCGGCAGAGGTTGGGTTTAAAGACCCGCATTATTTTAGCTTTGTATTCAAAAAGACCCAGGGCTGTACACCCCGGGAATACCGCGGCGGTGTTCGGAATTAACATGAGAAAGTTGGGAAAACAGCGCAGCGCCTTAAGGATTATAGGGCGCCACGCTGTTTTTTTCGACCAGGTTCCAGGGAAGCTCCTCAGAAAATACGGATTCACCCTGAATCATCCGCAGAAGCGCAGCAGCCGCGGCAGCGCCAGGCTCTTTCCCATGGGCTAATGTGGTAATATGGATGGAGTTTAAATCACTCATGTAACTGTTGTCAAAAGAAACGACAGATATATCTTCCGGGACTCGGATATCAGCGTAGCGCAGTTCCCTGATAAGCCAATAAGCGACCTCGTCATTCTGGCAGATAACAGCGGAATATGGTTCTTTGTTCCAATGCAGCAAACTGGACAGGAAGCCAGTATCTGATTTGGATTCCAGTGCTTCAAGGCTTGTGGCGGTATACCAGACAATCAGTTCTTCTGGCAGAGGGATGTTAAAATCCCGCATTGCGGCAGCAAAGCCTGAATAACGCTCCAGGCCTTGCTGGTCGTCAATTTTAAATACGCCAGCAATTCTGGTATGTCCCAATTGAACCAGGTGTTTGGTTAACAGGTAGCCCCCATAATAATTGTCATCTTTGATGCAGACGCAGTCGGTAAGCCCGGCATAAATTCCTCCAGTAAATAAAACGGAGATGCCTTTTGCCATCAGCTGTTCATAAACGTCCAGGTTGGGGTTGGGCAGCGCTGTCTTGCTTCCTTCTACTATCATGCCGCGGATGGGGTTTTTTTGCAGATTTTGTAAAATTATGCGTTCTTCCGCTACTTTAGAATAGGTAGAGTATACATGAATAGAATATCTTTTGGCGTTCAGAATGGACTTCACGTTTGCCAGGAAGGTGGGGGTGGTATATTCTTCCGCGTGGTTGACAATGACGGCAATCGTGTTTTGCATTGCGCCCAGCCCGGTGGAAAAAGAACCGCTTCCCCGGCGTTTTTCGATAAGCCCCTCCTCTGTAAGGAGACGCAGGGCGGTTCGCACTGTCTGGCGGCTCATGCGGTATTGTTCGCAGAGCTCGTTTTCTGAGGGCAGCTTGTAAATACCGTTCCCTGTGTTCTGGTAGATAGACTCCCGCAGGATATTTGCAAGGCGGATATATTTTGCTGGCATGATAAGGCTCCTTTCGAGATCCGTTTTGTTTGGATTCTATCATAAATTTGTATAAATGTCATGAAGAGTTTCTATAATTCGGCAGTTCAGGTATAGGCTGGAAGTTCAAATCGTAAAAAAATATCAGGAAAACTGTATAATTATAAAATTTGTTATCTGAAAAAAAATCATTCGCATAAAAAAATGAATAAAAAATGAACAGATTATGTATAGAATGATTAAAATGACAAAAAGTAACAAAAAGGATTGCCAAAAATGCAAGCGGCAACTTCCAGAAATTGTGGGCAAACTTTTGCATATTTTGGAAATGTTCAAAAAGATACAGTATAAAAACAAACTTTAATCGAGAATATTATAGAAAAGCCAAATATATGTATTTAAATATTATAAAAATCAATTAACTTGTATTGGATATTGCGACAAATATGAAAAATGCATAGCAAGGCTTATTGACGTGAACATGCAAAAAACTTAAAATGAAATCACCAACGGCGAAAGCCGAAAACAAAAAAGGGAGGACATGTAAAATGTTAAAGAAGAAAGTAGCAATGTTACTCGCTGCAGCTATGGTTGCAGCAACAGTAGTTGGATGCGGCGGCGGAGATGACGCTAAGACAGACGCACCAGCAGATGACGCTCAGACAGAAGCTCCGGCAGATGATGCAGCAGACGATGCAGAGGCGCCAGCAGATGACGCAGCAGACGATGCAGAGGCACCAGCAGATGACGCAGCAGACGATGCAGAGGCACCAGCAGATGGCGCAGCAAGCGGAGAATTAATCAAAGTTGGTGTTATCAACAATGACCCGAATGAGTCTGGATATCGTACAGCTAACGATAAAGACCTTCAGGAAATGTTCTGTGAAGCTAACGGCTATGAGGCAGACTTCCAGTACAGCAAGAAGAATGACGAGCAGATTACTTTTGCACAGAACATGATTACCAAGGGTATTGATTATCTTCTGATTTCTGCAGCTGATACAGCAGGATGGGATGGAGTTCTTCAGGATGCTCAGGCAGCAGGAACTCAGGTTATCTTATTTGACCGTGTAATCGATGCAGATGAGAGCCTTTATGCAGCTTCTATCGTATCCGATATGGAGAAAGAGGGACAGACAGCTGTTGATTGGCTGGCAGAACAGGGATTAGACGAGTACAACATCATCCACATTCAGGGACAGATGGGTACTGCAGCTCAGCAGGGACGTACCAAAGCTCTTGATGAGAAGGTAGCAGCTGAGGATACATGGAAACTTGTTGTACAGCAGACAGGTGACTGGAATGCTGACAATGCTAAGCAGGTTGTTCAGTCTGTAATTGACTCCGGTGAGAAGTTTAACGTAATCTATGCTGAGAACGATGATATGGCTAAGGGTGCTGTAGCAGCTCTTGACGCAGCTAACATCTCTCATGGTGTAGATAAAGATGTAATCGTAATGGGCTTTGACTGCAATAAGTGGGCATTGGAAGAGCTTCTTGCAGGCAACTGGAACTATGATGGACAGTGTAACCCATTCCAGGCTAGCTATATTGACGAGGTAATCAAGTCTCTTGAAGCTGGTGAGGAAATCGCTGAGAAGACTATCATCATGGATGAGAAAGGCTTCGATGCAAAGACCATTACTCAGGAAGATGTTGACAACTATGGTATCTAATCTGTAGACAGAACGTATAATTGAGTTAAAGTAATAATATAAAGCGCGGCGCAGCGAGGTCGAAGTTAAGTCTGCGCCGCGCTTTGTGTGAAAATAGGCACTTGACAGCGGAGTGGGTGAAGGTAAATATAACACTTGACAGCGGAGTGAATGATGTGAATGTAAGCATTTGCCGATAGAGCGCGCAAGTGATTATATTAAAAAATATAGGAGGTGAACTCATAGGTGAAAGACAATATAGTATTACAGATGAAGAACATTCACAAAAGCTTTCCCGGAGTACGTGCCCTGCAAGGGGTGGATTTTACGTTGCGCAAAGGCGAGGTTCATGCACTGATGGGTGAGAATGGTGCCGGAAAATCTACTTTGATTAAGGTCCTGACTGGGGTTTACAGTAAGGACGAAGGAGATATTTTCCTGGATGGAAAAGAAGGTCCGGTAGCTATCCATTCCCCGCAGGATGCACAGAAGATTGGTATCAGTACCGTGTATCAGGAGATTACGCTCTGCCCCAACCTTTCTGTCGCTGAGAACATGTTCATTGGTCGGACCAGCGGCATAGGACAGAATTGGAGAAAAATGAATTCTGACACAGAAAAGATCCTCAGATCATTGGATATTCCGGCAACAGCCACACAGCAGCTTGAGACCTGTTCTCTCGCGGTTCAGCAGATGATTGCGATTGCACGTGCAGTAGATATGGACTGTAAAGTGCTGATTCTGGATGAGCCCACGTCTTCCCTGGATGAGCAGGAGGTTGAGAAGCTGTTTAAGCTGATGCGCGATTTGAGGTCAAAGGGTGTAGGTATTGTCTTTGTTACGCATTTCCTGGACCAGGTATATGAGATTTGTGACCGTATTACCGTTATGCGTGATGGGCAATTAGTAGGTGAATTTGAAATCGAGAAACTTCCGCGTGTACAGCTCGTTTCCAAGATGCTTGGCAAAGAGTTGGATGACATGTCTGATATCAAGGGCGAGCAGAAGGCGTATGAGCGCAAAGCTGGTTCTGTTCCGGTTCTGGAGGCTCAGGGTCGTGTCAGTGATGCCGGAATCAAGCCGTTTGATTTCCATATTGATAAGGGCGAAGTGAATGGATTTACCGGTCTGCTTGGCTCAGGACGAAGTGAATGCGTACGTGCACTCTTTGCTGCAGACAGGGTAACAGGCGGAACAATCAAGATGAATGGCAAGCCTGTGAAGATTAGCAAACCATTGGATGCGATGAAGAACGGTATTGCATACCTTCCGGAAGACCGTAAGGGCGATGGTATCGTAGGGGATCTTTCTGTGCGTGAGAATATCATACTTGCCCAGCAGGTATTGAAAGGATTCTTTAAGCCGTTCTCGAAAGCGAAACAGTATGAGATTGCAGATGAGTATATTAAGCTTCTGAGTATTAAGACGGCTTCTGCCGATACGCCGATTAAGTCTCTTTCCGGTGGTAATCAGCAGAAAGTAATTCTTGCACGTTGGCTGTTTACACATCCCGAATACCTGATTTTGGATGAGCCGACCCGTGGTATTGATGTTGGAACCAAAGTAGATATACAGAAATTAGTGCTGAAGCTTGCTTCGGAAGGAATGAGCGTTACGTTTATCTCTTCTGAACTGGATGAGATGCTCCGTACCTGTTCCAGGCTGGTTGTTATGAGGGACCGCAAGGTAGTAGGGGAACTTTCCGGAGATGATTTAAATCAGAGCAAGGTTATGAGCACGATTGCCGGAGGTGACAAATAATAATGCAGAAAAATGAAGTGAAAAAACCAAATGAGAGTATGTTGTCGAGAATGGTTAGACATCAGATGTTTATTCCAGTGCTCGCATTAGTGATACTTGCAGTCTTTAACCTGATTGCAGATCCGGCTTTCTTTAAGATTACCGTCGGGCAGAACAGCGCAGGCAATATGGTTTTGCAGGGATTCCTGATTTCAATCCTGAATGATGGTTCAGAGCTTGCGATTCTTGCAATCGGCATGACCTTGGTTACGGCTGCTTCCGGTGGTCAGGATATCAGTGTGGGCGCTGCTGTAGCGATTGCCGGCAGTGTGCTTTTGCGTATCCTTGGCGGTGGCAATTCCCGTCCTGAGGAACTTGCAGCGCCAATTATCGTAGCTTTTCTGGTAAGCTGTGTGGTAGCAATGCTGTTTGGCGCGTTCAACGGCGTATTGGTTGCTTATTTCAAGATACAGCCGATGATTGCGACCTTGATATTGTACACGGCAGGTCGCTCTATTGCAGCGTGGATTAACAATAACGAGCTTCCTGTTATCACAGATCCTAGCCTTGGCTATTTCGGTGGATATATTCCGGGAGTACCGATTCCTACGCCATTCTTTATCGCGGCGCTCTGTGTTGCCATCATTTTCCTGGTACTGAAGTTCACAAACCTTGGCTTATATACCCAGTCTGTTGGTATCAATGAGAATTCTGCCAAGTTAAATGGTCTGAATCCTCAGGTAATTAAAGTTATTACATATGTAATTATGGGATTGTGCGTTGCAGTTGTTGGTCTGATTAAGGTCAGCCGTATTCAAACCATTAATTATTCCACTATTGCCAAGGATATAGAGATGGACGCCATCCTTGCAGTTGCTTTGGGCGGAAATGCGCTGAGCGGCGGTAAATTCAATATGGCGGCTTCTATCTTTGGAGCTTATGTCATTCAGTTCCTTACAAGCACACTTTACAAGTTCAAGGTATCATCTGATGCGCTTCCGGCATATAAGGCTGTTGTCGTAATTATCCTCGTTGTCATCAGTGCGCCGACTGTAAAAGAGTGGTTTGGCAATGTGACGAAGAAGTTTAAGGTTAAGGAGGTTGCTTAGTATGTCAAATAATAAAACAAAAGCGTCCGGTAGTTTTGTAGATAAATTTAATAATCTTACCGACACGAATCTGCTCCTTACGATTACCGTTGTAATCTTCTTCCTGATGTATATTGGCGCTATCATCTTCCAGGGGGGAGGGTTCTTAAAGCCTCAGGGATTTTTTAACCTGTTGAATGCCAATGCTGCTTTGATTGTCCTTGCCTGTGGATTGAGTATTGTTATGATTACCGGCGGAATCGATATCTCCGTTGGAGGCGTAACAGCATTAGTCAGCATGTGCTGCGCAGTATACCTTGACCATATGGGAGGCAATGTATTTGTGTCTGTGCTGATTGCATTGGCAGTAGGTCTTGCATTCGGTGCGTTCCAGGGGCTTCTGGTTGCATATCTTGATATCCAGCCGTTTATCGTTACCCTGGCAGGTATGTTCTTTGCACGTGGTATGACGACGATTGTAAATACCAAGCCGTTTAACGTGGCAAATGAAGCATTCACTAAACTGAAAATGACTCGTGTCATCATACCGGGTCTGGGTTCTGCCAACAGGAAAGGCGACTATATCGATGCGTATGTAGAGATTGGCGTAATCGTGGCAATCCTTGTTGTAATCGTTCTGTTCTGTCTGCTCAGATGGACCAAGCTTGGACGTTCTTTCTATGCAGTCGGCGGAAACCGCCAGAGTGCATTGATGCTTGGTATCAATGTAAAGAGAACAAGATTCCTTTCACATGTGCTCTGCGGGCTTTTGGCAGGAATCGGCGGATATGTATACTTCCTCCATGTAGGTTCCGGTTCCCCATCCCATGCGCTGGGAGCCGAGATGGATGCAATAGCATCTTCCATTATCGGCGGTACCATGCTGACCGGTGGTGTTGGTAACATTGCAGGTACATTCTTCGGCGTTATGTCTCTGGGTACGATTCAGAATATCGTATCTCAGGCAGGTCTGGGAGAAGCATGGTGGATTGGTATCACAAGAGCGCTTATGCTTTGCCTGTTCCTGGTTATCCAGAGTCTGGTTATGGTGCGTAAGAAAAAATCATAATTGTTTGAAAGTAATTCTTATTAAGAGTATAAAGGGAGACCCTCGGATTAGTGTCCGGGGGTTTTCTTTTTTTAATTTCCCAAAGAATATTTGTTGCTTTTTGCAGAGAAATTTTGTACAATAATAATATCTTTTGTGCAAATTTTGCATGTGAGAATTTATAAAGAAGGAGGAGGATGCGATGAAACTATGGAAACGATGTCTGGCAGTGATGTTAAGCTTTGTTATGGCTGCAGCCATGCTGCCTTTATCTTCCGCAGAGATGGCAAAAGCAGCAGAGCCTGGCAGTCTGCTTGCAGAGTACAAGTTTGAGGACGGCGATATCGCAGACAAGACGATTACCGATGCAAGTGGGAACGGCTATGATGCGAGCCTGGAAGGAACAGGGGCTGCGATTGCCAATGGAGTGCTGACGCTACCGGGCGGTGCGGCAGGTTCTTCAGCGGCTTATGTGTCGATTCCCGGAAGGTTGTTTGAAAACAGAGATACTCTGACAATCTCAGCATGGCTGAAGAATGATACCGGCAAGGGTGATTATTCGGCTATGTATTTTGGTACGACTACCAAACATTTGGGTGGGGGCACTTCAGATATGCCGCTGCATTACTGGATTTTAAACCCCATGAATCCCAGTGAGTATTTTAAGAGTGTATGGACCAATGGTGATAATGCCAGCACCCCATACAGTACGGAAACACCTGTCTCCAGTACGAAGACCAGTGCGGATTGGGGACTGTACACAACAGTAATTACGCCGGATAGAATCATTGGCTATTACAATGGCGTGGAGGTGTGCAATAACAGTAAGAGCAAGACGACGACTGATTTTGGCACAGGATTGGTTGCCTGTATTGGGCGTTCTGCCTACAATGATAAGTTCTACAAGGGCGGCGTCTATGGTGTTCGCGTCTATGGTCAGGCACTTACACAGACGGAAATATGGCAGGAATATTATGACGATATGCCGCCGTCATTGGATCAGGATACCATAATCAATGCCGCAATTGCAGAAGTTAAGAATTCACTGGTATTAGATAATCCGGTGACAAAGAATTTGTCGCTTCCGACAGAGGGCGCGAAAGGAGCGGTTATTAGCTGGGAGAGCACTAACCCCAATGTGATTTCTACGGATGGCAAGGTGACTATCCCTACAGACGCAGATGCCGGTGTGACCTTGACGGCAACGATTTCTGTGGGCGGCAAAACAGACACGAAGACATTTGACCTGACGGTTCCGGCAGTATCTATGCAGGAACAGTTCAATAACTGGGTAAAGGATTTTAGCATTGGCACATTCTTTGTGTCAGCAGATTTGGAACTTCCGGCTACGCTTGGAGCCAATACAAGCATCAGCTGGACCAGCAGCAATGTGAATGCCATGGAAATTGTGGCAGAAAACGGCAAAATTGTCGGCAAAGTGAAGCGTTCTGGTCAGAATGCGGATGTACGCCTTACTTTGGCAGCAAATGTTACATATCAGAATGGCGGTGATAATTTCAGCGCACAGAAAAGCTTCGATATCATAGTGCGTGGGGAAGCGGACTATGCTTACCTGATGTCATATACAAACACCAAGGAGAATGCTGCGCTTGGGAATAGTCTGCATCTGGCTTACAGTGTGGATGGCACAGAGTATACGGCGCTGAATTCCAATACCGGCATCTGTTTTGCCAATAATTGGGGCGGAGGCAAGGCCTCTAATCCCAATGGCTTGCAGGGAATGTATATTTTCCGCAAGGCAGATGGGACTTACGGCATGGTGGCTAAGAATACCTCCGTGCAGAAGTATATCTATGTTTTTGATTCCGTGGATTTGATTAACTTTACGAATGAGAGGAAGCTGGAACTTGGCTATGATGTATCCGGTGATTTGCAGGTAAGCCCGGTATCGGAACAGGGGGCAGTTTCCTATCAGATTTTCTGGAAGAGCGGAAATAAGAAGTTTCGGGCAGTTACTGCTGATTTTGCAACAGCCACGGATGTGCAGGAAACAGATTATGAGAAAGAGTCATTAGCTGACGGCTGTAAGCTGCCGGAAGGCGCTTCCGTGGGCAATGTACTGCGTATTGGCAAGAGTGAGTATGACCGGGTGGTCGGCAAACTGGATGTGGTGAGGAATACCGGAGTTCAGTCGCCGCAGATAGAGGTGAAGCTGGGCGAGACAGCAAATGTAGCTTCGCTGCTTCCTGAGACTGTCAAGACGGATTACAGCGATGGAAGCGTAAAGGACATGAAAGTCGTATGGAATCAGCAGGATATTGCTGGGACAGATTTATCGAAGGTGGGAACTTATCAGGTGAAAGGGACCGTACAGCAGACGCAGTATGCGAACCCATTTATCCAGCAGCGTGCAGACCCCTGTATCTTAAAGGGCAATGACGGTTATTATTACTTCACGGCATCCTATCCAATGTGCGGTGGCAGTGATAAAAATGGTTATGACAAGATTGTGCTCAGGCAATCCGAGACGATTGAGGGACTTGCAGAGGCGGAGGAAATCACCATCTGGGACTGCGACGATGATTCTAGTAATGAGTACCGTTATATCTGGGCGCCGGAAATACGTTTGGTGGATGGCCAGTACTATGTATTCTATACGTCCAGTATTGAAAGCAGCAGTCCATGGGGCATCCGCCCACATGTGCTGAAATGCATGGATGCAGACGATATCATGAATCCCGCAAGCTGGCAGGCAATGGGCCTCATGCAGGCAAACAGTGGGGATGCACAGGCATTTACTGCATTTTCCTTAGATATGACAGTGTTTGAAAACCAGGGGCGCTGGTATGTTATCTGGCCGCAGTCCAATGATTATTCCTCTCTGTTCATTGCCGAGATTAATAAGGAGGAGCCTTGGAAATGTATTTCTGACAGTGTGAAGATTTCTATTCCAGAGTACAGCTGGGAACGTCAGGTAGAGAATGTCAACGAAGGACCTTCGGTGATTAAGAATAATGGTAAAATTTATGTGGCATTTTCGGCGGCGGGAACCGGACCGGAGTATTGCGTGGGCTTATTGTCTATTGACGAAGATGCAGATATGTTGGATGCAGCTTCCTGGAAGAAGCAAGGCTATCCGGTACTGACCTCTGCGGATGTGCCGGGCGAATACGGACCAGGACATAATTCCTTTACGGTTGATGAGGACGGCAATGATATCTTTGTCTATCATGCGAGAGGACAGCAGTGTTATGACAAGCAATGTCAGTGGGCAAGTGCGGGTTCTCTCTATGACCCATGCCGTGACGCAAGGCTGAAACGTGTACACTGGGCAGCGGACGGTACGCCAATCCTTAAGATGAGCTATGCAGAGGAACTTGCCGAGGAGAATAAGACAGTAACGGCAACGATTAATGTGCGCATACCGGTCAGCGGAGTAACCTTGAATAAGACGAGTCTCAATCTGACAATTGGAGGAAGCGAGACCTTAACGGCTACGGTATTGCCTACGAATGCAAGCGATAAGACCGTGACATGGCAGTCTGCGAACCCCGGGATTGCAACCGTTGCAAATGGCAAGGTGACGGCTGTGGCAGCTGGCACAACGACGATTACGGTAACTGCGGCTGATGGTAAGACAGCGAACTGTACCGTTACGGTGAAAGCAGCAGGCACAAATACGGATACAGTCAGAGTGAACGGGATAACATTGAGCAAGAAGAAACTGACGCTGGGCGCAGGAGAGAAGTTCACTCTGAAAGCTACAGTTAAGCCTAATAACGCTGCGAATAAAACGGTTCAATGGACAACAAGCAATAAGAAAGCTGCAACGGTCAATAAAGGCAAGGTTGTTACGAATGGGAAGATAAAGAAGGCAACTAAAGTTACCATCACAGCTACGGCAGATGGCAAGAAAGCAACCTGTACTATAACTGTGAAAGCGGCACCGAAGAAGGTAACATTAAATGCCAAGAAGAAGACCTTAAAGAAAGGTAAGACCTTCCAAATCAAGGCGAAGCTGCCGAAAAATACGGCAAGCAACGCTATCAAATATAAGAGCAGCAATAAGAAGGTGGCGACTGTAAGTACGAAAGGCAAAGTTAAGGCAGTAAAGAAGGGCAAGGCAACGATTACGGTGACCACATTCAACAAGAAAAGCGCTAAAATTAAAATCACAGTCAAATAAATTAATCATGTGAATGGAAAGGTGAAAAAGGAGGAACAGAATGAGGAAAAAACAACTATTGAAAACAGGCATTTCTATGCTACTGGCATCGGTTATGGTGTTTACATCCGTGCCGGTGACCAGCCAGGCAGCGGAAGCAGGCCAGGTATCTGCTCCGGCTGTGGCGGAGGCACAGGCTGATGGTACGGAATTGGTGGAGAGCCTGGAGCCAGGAAAGTATTATCTGACCGTGTATTCCAAGACAACACCATCTTATGCAAAAGAAAATACGGCAGAGGGAAGGGGAACAAATCTTGACCAGGAAGCGCAGAGCGTGTATATGGCAGTCAGCAAGGATGGGCAGAATTTTGAAGTACTGAACAGCGGCGGCGGTGTCATTTTTTCTAAAAATATCAATGGTACGCTGCGGGTTACAAATCCCAAGGTATTTAAGGACGCTGCCGGTAAATTTACGGTAGTAGCGCCGGATTCCAATGCTTCTAAAGGCATCCATGTATTTACTTCTGAGGATGGCGTTCGCTATTACGATGATGAGCTGGTAGAATCTACAGAGCTTGATGCAGCAACCTTGAATAAGGAAAAATTTACCTTAATGCTTAATGGGGAGAATATTTTAGAATCAGACGCAACGATTACCTTGGGCAATGCCCTTGAATTGACAGAGGGAGAGTACAAACATATCGTTGACAAATTAGGAACGGTTGTCAATACAGGACTGGAGCCATTGCAGGATCTGTCTGTTGCGCCGACCGCCCAGGTAACAGAGGCTACGCTGGCAGCAAACTACCCAAGTGTCAATGCTACTTACACGGACGGTTCTACGCAGAAGTTTAACATTGACTGGACGAATGCCCTCCAGGGCGTTGATTTGACGAAGCCGGGAACTTATACTGTAAACGGTAAAGTTATTCAGACCAAATATCTCAATAATTTGAAGGAACTGAATAACAGTAAGCTTCCGGAAGATGATCCGGAAAATGCGGGCGGTGAGGAATTCCCAGATAATTATGATCCTGAGGAGGGAACAGTTTATTACGATGAGACAAAATTTATCGAGGGAATGGCCGACCCATTTATTTACTGGGATGAAGAGAGTGGGTATTACTATATGACTTCTTCCTATTTTCCGGAGGATAGTGATGCCATGGATGGTGAGAAACCACAACAATATGACCGTGTAGTATTGCGGCGTGGAAGGACACTGGAAGAACTCCAGACCAGAGCGAACCAGGTGACTATCTGGAAAGCGGGCAATCAGGGATATATTGATAATGGCAATGAGGTAGCATCGGGATACCGTTATATCTGGGCGCCGGAAATCCACCGTGTTGGTGATTGGTGGGTAGTCTATTTTACAGAGAGCCATAAAGAGAACGATGCATTCAATATCTACAGTCATGCGCTTGTGCTTGAAGGAAGTTTGGATCCCTATGAGACGGCGTTGGAATTCTCGCAAGATGATTCTGACTGGACAGATTATAAAATGTGCAAAGACGATAGCCTTGGTGCGGATGTGGTGGATCCGTTTAGTTATGCATTCTGCCTTGATATGACCTATTTCAAGGATGCAGTGAACAATAAAGCTTATGTAATCTGGGCAGGAAAGCCAACCGCAGCATATCAGGGAGGTAATACGGATTTATTCATCGCCACAGTCAATGAGGATGAGCCTTGGAAGATTACGTCCGCGGCAACCCGCGTGACATACTCTGATTATGGCTGGGAACGTATCGTTTACTGTGTAAATGAAGGTCCAACGGTACTGCAGCGTGACGGCAATATCTACATGTGCTATTCTGCAGCCGGCACGGGTTCCGAATATTCTATCGGTATGTGTAAAGCAAAGGCAGGTACTGACTTGCTTGATTTAGAGAATTGGACAAAGAGCCCATACCCATTATTGGCGTCTCGTGATGTCAACGGCGAAGAGGGACCGGGGCATAATTCCTTTACGGTTGATAAGGATGGAAATGCTATTTTCGTATACCATGCAAGACCGACTTCGCACAACTATCAAGCCTGTGGTAAGTATAATGGGAATCCTCTGAATGACCCTTGCCGCCATGCACGTCTGAAACGTGTACACTGGGCAGCGGACGGCGAGCCGATTCTGAAGATGACATATGAAAATGAGTTGAAAGACGAATTTAAGACGGTTTCTTTGAAGATTAATGTTAAAAATCCTGAGGTGCCACAGGAGAGCAGCATCACCCTGGACCAGACAGCGATTGGCATCGAAGCCGGCAAGAGCGCTACTTTGAAGGCAACAGCTGTTCCCAATGCAGCGGTAACCTGGACAACAAGCGATGACAAAGTTGCCACCGTTAACAATGGCGTTGTAGCTGCCAAGAAAGCCGGGACTGCGACCATTACAGCGACAGCAAATGGCAAGTCAGCAACCTGTAAGGTGACGGTTGTCAGCCTGGATAAGAAGAAACTGACGCTTGGCGTGGGAGAGAAAGTGACGCTTAAGGTCAGCGGAACGAACAATGTTTCCTGGAGCAGCAGCAGTAAGAATGCCACAGTCAGCAAGGGCAAGATTACGGCGAAGAAGAAAGGCAAAGCAACCATTACGGCTAATGCAGAGGGCGTGGAACTCAAATGTACCGTGACCGTCAAAGCAGCGCCTAAGAAACTTATCTTAAAGAGCAAGAAGAAAGTGACTATCAAGAAGAACAAGACTACGAAGATTAAAGTAAATCTGCCGAAGAATACAGCCGGCACCTTGAAATACACGAGCAGCAAGAAAAAAGTTGCAACGGTAGATTCCAAAGGCGTAGTAAAGGGCAAGAAGAAAGGTACGGCGAAGATTACCGTGACGGCAGTGAACAACAAGAAAGCAAAAGTGGTTGTGACCGTAACTGTGAAATAATCATTTATTCTCGCGAGCAATGCACCCATAGGGCACTTAGGAAAATGGCCATGCTAAGTTCCCTGTGGGTATGCATGGATATTTGGCTTAAACAGAACCCCCTATCAGCCCCAAATGGCTGACAGGGGGTTTTCATAATCAAAGATAGCAGAAAACCACCCTGCCAGTTTGAACAACGGTAGGGTGGTCTTTGTCGGCATTTTGCCAGAATTTTTTCTAGCGGTTGCTCCTTCTCCAGATATGCATCTTGTCAGCTTCCTTAATCAACTCATCGCGGAAGTCGGGGTGTGCCACGGAGATAATTGCCTCGCATTTCTGCCATGCGGAGAGTCCCTTGAGGTTTACCTTGCCATACTCTGTAACCAGATAGTGGATGTTGGCGCGGGTATCAGTAACGATGGAGCCGGGATGTAAGGTCGGCAGAATTCTTGACTTCAATTCGCCATCCTTAGTCTTGAAGGTGGAAGAGCAGCAGATAAAGCTCTTGCCGCCATTAGACAGATAAGCGCCCAGCACGAAGTCCAATTGTCCGCCAGCGCCGCTGATGTGCTTGATACCGGAGGATTCGGAACTTACCTGTCCGAATAAGTCGATGTCTACTGCATTGTTGATGGACATGAAGTTGTCCAGTGCTGAGATAGAACGGATATCGTTGGTGTAGCTTACCGGAGCGCTCAGAAGTTCTGGGTTCTCGTCCAGATAATCGTACATTTTCTTGGTGCCCGCACCGAAAGCATAGGCCTGGCGGAAGCGGTCAATGTTCTTCCTGGAACCGTTGATTTTGCCGGCTCTGGCAATGTCTACGAAAGCATCTACATACATCTCTGTGTGGACGCCCAAGTCCTTCAAATCGGACTCGGCAATCATGGAGCCTACGGCGTTGGGCATACCGCCGATTCCGAGCTGTAGGCAGGCGCCGTTGGGGATTTCTTCCACAATCAGTTTGGCAACAGCTTTGTCCACTTCGGTAGCAGCTCCGCCGCCGCCCAACTCGCCGATGGGGGCATTATCGCCTTCTACAATGTAGTCGACTTGTGAAATATGTACGCCGTTTTCAAAGCCGCCCAGGCAGCGAGGCATATTTTCATTTACCTCTACGATAACCTTAGCGGAAGTCTCGCAGACAGCAGCTAAATGGGAAGCATTGGGTCCAAAATTGAAATAACCATGTTTGTCCATGGGGGTGACCTGGAACATCGCCACGTCATCCTTTATAGGCAAATCACGGTAATAACGCGGTAATTCAGAGTAGCGGATAGATGCGTAGTAAGCGCAGCCGCGGTTGATAAGTTTGCGCTCGATTCCCGACATATGCCAGGAATTCCATGTAAAATGTTCCCCGGCATCCTCGCGTTCAAAGACAGCAAGCGGTTTTAGAAGTATACCGCCGCGTAAATTGACATCTGTTAATTCGTCTGTCCGTTTTGCCAATGCTTTATCCAGCACATCGGGGGTGCCGTTGCACCAGCCGTAGTCTACCCAGTCGCCGGATTTGATAACCTTGACAGCTTCATCGGCAGAGACAAGTTTCTGCTGATATTCCTGTGTGTAATCCATGTGAAAAACCTCCCTGAAAATAATATAGTTATTTCTTAGATTGTTAAATCTGTAACATACATCCATCTTATCATTTTTCGTCTCATGGGTCAATAAGCGTAGGAATGTTAATGAAGAGAAAAATTTGACGAAAAACATAATTTTCTAGTGGAACAATACAGGAAGTTATATTATAATAAAAGAAGTCGGAAAGGGAGGGGAAGAGGAGGAATACTATGGGAACAGAGAACAAGTTTCGCTATAATGATAAATCAGAGCGTTACCGTAAGATGAACCTCTTATTGTATACTGCGGTTTTGGCAGCGTGGATGGGGTATGTGGCGTACCTCTGGCTGAGGTTTATCGCAGGGAAGATGGTATTTGGCATGACCCTTATCAACACACTGATAATCATTGCCTGTATCGTTGTCAATACGGTTATTCTGTTGAAAGACAAGGCAACGCCCAAGCTGAAATTTGTAATCAATGTTGAATACGGAGTTATGTTCCTGGTATTGGCGCTGCAGACAGATGCCCAGTTTATCAATATATTGCTGCTGGGGGTTCTGGCTGTGCAGATTCCATATTATGATGCTAAGAATTACAGGATAACATTTTTCTCTTATCTGGCACTATATGTGGTGGGACTGATAGCGCAAGGCGCGAAAAACATGCTCACACTGGATGTGGACACGGTCATTACGATTTATGTGATGCTTGGTGTGCTCTACGTTTTAGGACGCGTGGGCGGCATTGCAAAGACATTCAGTGACCATGCATTGGGCACAGTGTTAGAACAGAGTGAAAAGCAGAAGAACATGATGGATGGCATCGTTGCCGTTTCACAGACCGTTCAGGAGGAATCTGGCAAGAGTACAGAATTGGTGGATGAACTAGTGGAATCCACTAAGATGGTGACTAACAGTATGCAGGAGATTTCTTCGACAACCGGGATTACAGCCGAGAATATTTCGGAGCAGAGCATCATGACACAGAATATTCAGGAGTCGATTGACGAGACCCTGGAGCGTTCGCGGAAGATGGTGGATATTGCAGAGGATTCTAATAAAAGCATCCAGGAGAATATGGATGTGATGGAATCGTTGAAAGAGCAGTCTGCGCAGATTGCTTTTACCAATAAACAGGTGACAGAATCGATGGGCAAGCTGCAGGATAAGACCAAAGAGGCTGAAGAGATTGCGGACATGATACTGGATATTTCCAGCCAGACCGATCTGCTGTCATTGAATGCTTCCATTGAGAGCGCCAGGGCAGGTGAGGCAGGGCGCGGATTTGCGGTAGTTGCGGACCAGATTCGCCAGCTTGCAGAACAGACCAAGCACTCTACGGAGAGCATTACCAGAATTATCCTTGAATTGAATGAAAATGCCAACCAGGTGGTACGTTCCATAGATACTTCCCTGCAAGCTACGGAGAATCAGAATAAGATGATACATACGGCGGCGGACAGTTTCGGAAAATTGGATAGGAATATGGAGAATCTTATCGAAGATATTCAGGGGATTGACCAGCGCATCCATAATCTTGCCGATGCCAATAACCGTATTGTAGAAAATATTACGCATTTATCTGCCACTACGGAGGAGATAACTGCCAGTGCAGAACAGGCAACGAATATCAGCGAGCAGAACCTACAGTTTGCGGAACTGGCAAAAGAGGCGATTACATCCATACAGGTAACCGCAGAAGAGATGAAGCAATATCTGTAACAAAAAATATAATCACTAGAAAAGGAGATTGAATATGAGATATCAAGTTTTAGGAGACACAATGCCGGCAGTAGAAGTCCGTTTTGATGCGGCAGGAGAGAGCATGTATACACAGTCCGGAGGAATGGCCTGGATGAGCGAGGGTGTTGCTATGGACTCTAATATGAGGGGCGGGCTGGGCAAGAGTATCGGAAGAATGTTCTCCGGCGAATCCCTGTTCATGGCTACATATAAGGCAGAGAGACCAGATGCCATGATTGCATTTGCTTCTACGGTTGCCGGTGAGATCCTTCCGGTTGACATCGGGGCCTGCGGCGGGCTGATTTGCCAGAAAGGCGCGTTTTTATGCGCACAGGAAAGCGTAAACCTGAGCGTTGCGTTTACCAAGAAATTATCTGCCGGGTTCTTTGGCGGTGAGGGTTTTATCCTGCAGGATATGTCTGGTACAGGTATGGTATTTTTGGAAATTGATGGCAACAAGGTGGAGAAAAATCTGGTGCCGGGAGAAGTTATCAAGGTAGACACCGGGAACGTGGTTGCTTTTGAGAAATCTGTAAAATACGAAGTGGAGACAGTCAAAGGCTTAAAGAACATTTTCTTTGGCGGTGAAGGGTTATTCCTCACGAAGCTTACCGGACCGGGCAAGGTAGTACTGCAGACCCAGAACTTTAATGAGTTCGCGGGACGTATTGCGCGGATGATTCCCAGCAAATAAGCAATAAAAGTATTGACATACCCGGTAAAAGGGAGTATGCTAATTACGAAGATTTGAAAATTCCATATTGTAATATTTTCTCTTATTCAGAGTGGTGGAGGTACATAGGATCTGTGAAGCCACGGCAACCCCATAAGGAAGGTGCTAACCTGAGCGAGTGATCGAACAATAAGAGAATTTGATTATCTTTTGACTATCAGGTTCGCTTATTACAAATAAGCGAACCTTTTTAACGAAAAACAGAGGAGGAAACAGAAATGGATAAAAGATTATTTACTTCAGAATCGGTAACGGAAGGACATCCAGATAAGGTCTGCGATGCGATATCTGATGCAATTTTGGATGCGCTGATGGAACAGGACCCCATGAGCCGCGTTGCATGTGAAACGGCAACATGTACAGGATTTGTCCTGGTGACGGGGGAGATTACAACGAAGGCACAGATTGATATTCCGCAGATTGTCAGGGATACAGTAAATGAAATTGGCTACAATGATGCAGCGACAGGATTTGACGGAAATACCTGTGCAGTTATGGTTGCCTTAGACAGGCAGTCGGCAGATATTGCCATGGGCGTGGATAAGGCTCTGGAGGCAAAAGAGAATAAGATGTCAGATGAGGAGCTGGAGGCAATTGGGGCCGGAGACCAGGGCATGATGTTCGGTTATGCCAGCAATGAGACACCGGAACTTATGCCCTATCCGATTTCCCTGGCACATAAGCTGGCACTGCAGCTGACGAAGGTCCGCAAGGACGGTACATTAAAATATCTGCGTCCAGACGGAAAGACACAGGTATCTGTGGAGTATGATGAGAATGGGAATCCGACAAGGCTGGAGGCTGTGGTATTGTCCACACAGCATGATGCAGACGTTACGCAGGAGCAGATTCATGCAGACATCAAGAAGCATGTATTTGAACCAATCCTTCCCAAGGAAATGGTAGATGATGACACGAAATTTTTCATTAATCCTACGGGACGTTTTGTGATTGGCGGACCTCACGGAGATGCAGGCCTTACCGGGCGTAAGATTATTGTAGATACTTATGGCGGATATGCACGTCATGGCGGCGGCGCTTTCTCTGGAAAGGACTGCACGAAAGTGGACCGTTCTGCAGCTTATGCAGCACGTTATGTGGCAAAGAATATTGTCGCTGCCGGGCTTGCGGACAAGTGTGAGATACAGCTTGCTTATGCAATCGGTGTGGCACAGCCGACCTCAGTTATGGTAGATACTTTCGGGACCGGCAAGATTTCAGATGAGAAGTTAGTAGAAATCATTCGAGAGAACTTTGACCTTCGTCCGGCTGGTATTATCAAGATGCTCGATTTGCGGCGTCCGATTTACAAACAGACAGCAGCGTATGGACATTTTGGACGTAATGATTTGAACCTGCCCTGGGAGGCAACTGATAAGACAGATATCTTAAAGAAGTACTTATAATTAATCCCAGGAAATTTATGAGGCTGTTGCAAAATAGCAGACAAGCACAATATATTGTTTATCAGAAATGATTCTAACTTATATATTGTGTCTGAAGCTATTTTTGTAACAGTCTCTTTTTGGGTTTGCCCATTAGGTGTTGCGTAAGATTTATCTGCATGTTAGAATGAAGAAAAGTAAGGCGCAACCATTTTTCAGCGTTATTTTAGACGAGGGAGTTGTGGATGAGAGAGACAATTTTATTATTTCATTTTACAGATAAAGACAGAAGAAACAAGTTGATGCGGGCATTGCTTCCCCTGCGGATGAAGGTCAAAGAAATTTTACCAGAGGATTATGGCAAACAGATGGGATATCTGGCAGGACTTAAAGAGTTTACAACGCAAGAAGAAAAAGATTTCGCAAAACAGTTGCAAACAGAGGGGCAGCCGCATATGGAAGATATATCGGCACAGAATCCATCTCAGGAATTTCCTGGAGAAATGATGGTGATGGCAGGTCTTGGCGGAGGGAGGATTGACCAGGTCCTAAGAGCCGTGCGTAAATCAGGAATCTCTGTGCCCTATAAGGCGGTGCTTACAGCAGCCAACCAGACATGGAATGCCTGGGAGCTTTTCGCCGAAATCAAAAAAGAGCATGAGACAATGAGTGGTAAGGATATGCTTTAAACCAGAGAAGAGGATACAGCGATGAAATGGAAAGAACTGCTCTGTGATGACAGGGTAAGGAATTACAAAAGCAATTCGTCCAATGATTTTCGGACAGAATATGAGAAAGATTACCATCGGATAATTGGCAGCGCATCGTTTCGGCGCCTGCAGGATAAAACCCAGGTTTTCCCGTTGGATAACAGCGACTTTGTCCGCACCAGGCTGACGCATTCCCTGGAGGTATCCTCTTTCGCGAAATCTCTGGGACAGAATATTGGGAAAGGGATTATCCGCGAGCAGAAAGACCCGGAATTTTTGCCGGAATATCAAGGGCATATCTGTGATATCCTGCAATGCGCAGGGCTTTTGCATGATATTGGCAACCCGCCATTTGGGCATTTTGGCGAGATGGCAATCCGTGACTGGTTCCATGGGCATCTGCCGGAGATAAAATATATGAGGGACGATGGCAGCGAGCAGTCCCTGAGTGCGATTCTGTCGCCCCAGATGCAGGCGGATTTCTGTCATTTTGAAGGGAACACACAGGCACTGCGGCTGGTGGCGAAACTGCATTATCTGGTGGATGAGCATGGGATGAATCTGACAAAGGCTCTTTTGGGCACAATCATAAAGTATCCCGGTTCTTCTCTGGAGATTAAGAAAAATAATCATATTAAATATAAGAAAATGGGCTATTACTATGCGGAGCGTGCGTTGTTTGAAGACTTACAGGAAAGCCTGGGCACACATGGGAACCGCCATCCGCTGGCATTCGTGCTGGAGGCGGCGGATGATATCGCATACAAGACGGCGGACATAGAAGATGCAGTTAAGAAGGGCTGCATTACTTATGCACAGCTTGTGAGGGAACTGAAAGAATACGGCAAAAAAATAAATGAAAAACAGAAGGGCGCTTTCGACCGGCTTACAGACAGTCTGGAGAAGAAATATCAGCGCGCCCTCAAACGTGGCCTACATCATCCTGAGAGCAATGCCGTGCAGAATTGGGTGGTGTATGTCCAGGGGTGGATGATTAACGCTGCTACGGCAAGTTTTTTAAATAATTATGGAGGGCTGATGGATGGAAGCTATGGATTACAGGGAGAGGATTTGTTTACAGGCACAGATGGAGAAGCCATGATGTCTGCACTGGGTGATATTGCGTACCGCTATGCATTTCAGATAACCCCTATTCTCAAATTGGAAATCGCTGCACAGCAGATTCTTGATTTTTTGTTAGATGCGTTTGTGCGGGCGGTGCTGTATTTTGATACAGGAAGAGAACTCACGGAGGTGCAGAAGAAAATGATGTCGTTAGTGTCTGATAATTATATTGCAATTTACCGCCAGTTTGCGAGGCAGGTCGATAAATCAAATCAGACATTATCTGCAAAGGAAACGGAGAAACTGTACCTGAGGCTGCTTTTGGTGACTGACCATGTCTGCGGAATGACAGACAGCTATGCGAAACGGCTGTATCAGGAATTGAATGGAATTGGTCTTTAAATAAGGTTAGAGAAGCCGCGGTTTAATCAGTGTTTCCTTAAATATGGGGGAAAAGTGATTTAATCAGTGTTTCCTTAGATATGGGAGAAAAAGAAAGACAGGAAGAGGAGGTAGTGAGATGGGAAGGAAGATTAGGAAATGTTTCTGTATTTTACTGGCGGCGTCATTGCTGTTCGGGGGAATGCCGCAGACTGCAGCTGCCGGAAATCAGAAGATAGTACAGCAGGATGTGTATAGCATGCAGGTGCAGGCGAGCCGTGCAAATGAGGAAAATGGAGTTACGGTCACAACACCAGAGGCTTTTATGGAGGCGTTGAGGCTTGGTAAAAGTCCGATTACAGTCGGAAATAGCATTACGGTTGACAATGGGGAAGATGCAGCGGATAAGAGGATGCTTCCGGTTGAGATTCCGGCGGATACCATCATACAAGGAGCGGAGGAGGTTGATGTCGATGTGAATTTCCGAAGCCCGCTTCAGATAAATGGGGACAGAGTTTGCTTCAGAAATATCAATTTAAGGTTTTTGTCTGGTAATGCAATGGGGAGTGTTCCGCACAGGGAGATTTTTCTTGCAGGGCACAGCCTGACGCTTGACAATGTAGGCACATATTTAAAAGGCGGTGATGGCGGCGAGGGTTCTATCGTAGGTTCAGAAAAAGAACAGCTTCCGACCGTGTATGCTGGTGGTTACACCGGGACCAGCAATGGGGAAAATGCCTCCCTGACGGTACAGAATTCCAATCAGGAGACGATGTTTCAGGCAATATATCTTGGGCATGGTGCGGAAAATGACAAAAAGGTTCCATATCAGGGAGAGGCTGTGCTGCACATGGATGCCGGGGCAACCGTGCGGGCTGGGGTGGATGCCTCTTTGAACAGCAAGGCAGAGATTGTTATTGCTGATGAGGAAAATACTTATGCCAGGGTGTCGGAAATATATGGCAATGAAAACACAACTGTGACGCTGAGCAAAAGCATTATGGAAAGGGCAACCGTGGTAAATGTAGGAAATCTTGTTCTGCAGGAGGAGGCATGCCTGTCGTTGGCGGCAGCGGCCCTGCATCATGTTACGCTTAAAAGCGGCGCCTGCCTTGACTTAAATGAGGCAGGGGATGTAATTATCTCTGGAGATTTTACTGCAGTAGAGAATCCGGCGGAAAAACGAGGGATTTTAGTTTTAAATCAGGATGGTTCAGTGACAATTGAGGGAACTGTCACTGGAACCACACAATTCCAGACAAGAAGCCGCCTGTTTCCGGGAGGGCTTACGGTAGGCAAATCTTATATTATTACTGACCAGGAGGTCTCATCTGATAATAATTTTATATTATCTCAGGCAAACATTGATAGTGGTTATAAGCTTGTCTATTGCAACGGCGTTTGGAGTGCAGACAGAGAACAGATGGGGATTTTAAGTATCAGCAGGGTAGAAATCCTTTCCTCGCCGCACAAAGTTGACTTGAGGAATATTGTGGCAAATGAAGATGGTACAATTCCCGATGAAACTGTGTATTTTGAAGTAAATTGGTATGATGGCAACGGAGAAAAAATCGGCGTAGACGTGGTCGATGAATATGGATTTTACTATGAAAGCTATGTTATTCCCATTAAGACAGAATATTGGGAATCGAACGATACTGCCGTTTTGGATAAGACGGATTGGGGGCTGCCGGTTTTCCTGATGGGTTCGGAGGATAATCCTGGCAAGTATTATCTGCAGGCAGGTATTGGAGGACAGCCTGGGGATTATACGTTTTTGTTCTGTTCGGATGATCATTATGAAAAAACCTTAGACACAGTGGCAGATGTGAAAGCGTTAAGCGGTACAGTGCTGAAAGAACAGCGCGTGGTGTTCTATGACCAGGATGACAATGAGCCGGAAGAGCATGAGCATGTGTATCAGGAAACGGTGACAAAGCCAGCGACTTGTACTGCAGTAGGAGTGAAAACTTACCTATGCAGCTGCGGGGATAAATATACACAAATGATTGAGGCGTTGGGACATCAGGAAGTGATAGATGAAGCAATAGCGCCGACAGAGACGATGGAAGGGAAGACGGAAGGAAGCCATTGCGGTGTCTGCGGAGCAATATTGAAAGAACAGCAGGTGATTCCGGCAACCGGAGGAAACAAAGACCCGGAAGAGCATATCCATAGATACCAGGAGAGCGTGACAAAACCAGCAACCTGTACAGAAAAAGGAGTGAAGACCTACACTTGCAGTTGTGGGGAACAATATACAAGAGATATAGAGGCATTGGGACACCAGGAAGTGATAGATGCAGCAATTGCGCCGACAGAGACGACGGAAGGGAAGACGGAAGGAAGCCATTGCAGTGTCTGCGGTACGGTATTGAAAGAGCAGCAGGTGATTCCGGCAACCGGAGGAAATAAAGATCCAGAAGACCCTAAGGATCCGGAAGAGCATATTCATAGATACCAGGAGAGCGTGACAAAACAGGCAACCTGTACAGAAAAGGGAGTGAAAACGTATATTTGCAGCTGCGGACATAAATATACAAGAGATATAGCGGCGATGGGACATAAATTTACAGAAAGAAGAATTCCTGCTACATTAAATAAAGATGGAAATGTGCAGCAGGTCTGCAGTGTTTGTTCTGAAGCAGAGAATGTCAGTGTAATTTATCATGTACAGGAAATTACGTTAGATAAGACAGATTATGTATATAATGGAAAGGTAATGGCACCAGCGCTGACAGTACAGGATAGCAAGGGCAGGACACTGGCTGCCAACCGTGATTATCAGGTAACTTACGCAGCAGGAAGGAAAAATCCCGGAGTCTATACGGTAACTGTTGCCTTTATGGGCAATTACAGCGGCAAAGCAGATGTGAACTTTACCATAAGGCCGAAAGGATGCAGCCTTGGTAAAATTGCTGCTAAGTCAAAGGGATTTCTGGCAACGTGGAAAAAGCAATCGGCACAGACCAGCGGTTACGAACTGCAGTATTGCACGGCAAGGAATTTTAAAGGCAGGACAGCAAAGACGGTCAACATCAAGAAGAATACTGCGGTTAAGAAGAAAATAACAAAGCTTAAGGCAAAGAAAAAGTATTTTGTAAGGATACGTACCTATAAGACTGTGAAAGTGAATGGAAAGAGAAAGAATCTGTATTCTGACTGGTCGAAGCTGAAGGCTGTGCGGACAAAGAAATAGAATAGCAGATAACAGGAGTTTGATGGGAGGTGGAAAATATGGCGATATATTTAAATACAAATGCAGCTTATAAAGACTTTGAGATGCTCAGGAATGACCGGTATTTTGTAGACAAATCTGCGATGATAGAGAAGGTAAGTGAGCGTATTAAGACGAAGAACCGTTACTTGTGCATCACCAAACCGCGGCGTTTCGGGAAGACATCAGCGCTAAACATGCTGGGGGCTTATTATGGGAAAGCCTATCCTTCGGACGCCCTGTTTGAAGGTCTCGATATCAGCAAAAGCAAAAGCTATGCTTCACATCTGAATAAATATAATATCATTAACATTAGTATGAACGGTTTGCCAGAAACTGGCAATACCTATGCAGATTATCTGGAATTGGTGGTAGAGTCAATCAAAGATGACATTAAGGAAGCTTACCCGGAACTTGAAAAGAAAGAATTTCGTAGGCTGCCGGACCTGCTCGCAGCTACTGGGGATGAATTTATTTTCATTATTGACGAGTGGGATTATATATTCAGCCACGACCTGTACCGGGAGAACCAGAGCGATTTTCTTGAATTTTTAAGGTCGTTGCTGAAAGACCAGCCGTATGTGGCGCTTGCCTATATGACGGGTGTGCTTCCGATTAAGAAATACAGTACTGGTTCTGCGCTGAATATGTTTGACGAGTACACGATGCTGAATGATTCTTTCTTTGAGGAATACTTTGGATTTACAGAGGAAGAGGTGGAGGCGCTCTGCAAAAAGCAGTCGAAATTATCGTTGGATGAGATTGCGGAATGGTACAATGGGTATGTTGCGGATGATGGGGGGAGGATTTATAACCCTCGTTCCGTGGTATTGGCATTGATTAATGGGAAATGCCAGAGTTACTGGACAAGGACGGGCAAGATGGATGAAGTCTTGTTTTTCCTCAAATATAACATTGGCGAGGTTCGCGATGATGTTGTGAAGATGGTGAACCATCTGCCGGTCAGGATGGAAATTAAAAAGGAGTATGCAGCCGGGCAGGGAAAACCTGGCAACAGGAAAGAAATATATGCGGCAATGATAATCTATGGGTTGTTGTCTTACTGTAATGGGGAATTAAGCATTCCTAATAAAGAGCTTATGATGGAGTTTGAAAATGCGCTTGAAGACGATGAATTTGGTTATGTGGCAGAACTTGTGAGGAATTCGGAGGAAGTGCTGAATGCAACTATAGATATGAAAGAAGACATTGTCGTGTCGTATCTGCATAACATCCATAACAGCGAGATTCCAGTACTGAAATACAACGATGAGAACAGCCTGTCCTGCGTGGTGACGCTTGCCTACCTCTCGGCGAGGAACAAGTACAAAATCGAGCGTGAAGAGAAGAGCGGCAAGGGGTTTGCGGATTTCATTTTCTATCCAAGGAGGAAAAACCTGCCGGGCATTATTGTTGAATTAAAGGCAGACAGTACGCCGGAGACTGCCATTGTGCAGATAAAGGAAAGAGAATACAGTGAAAAGCTGAAAAAGGAAAATGTGGAAAACATCCTTATGGTTGGAATTGGCTATGACACAAATAAGAAAGAGCACCAGTGCAAGATAGAAGAAATATAACTCAAAGCTTAATTGCAAAAGTAACTTCCAGTGCAGAAGTAAATTCTACTGCACGTTA
>CANOFO010000019.1 GCA_947565305.1 uncultured Lachnospiraceae bacterium
ATTATAATACACTGATCCCGGTTCTTGAGAAACACCGGGAAGCATTTGGGGATATGCTGGAAGAGGTCACTGCTGACAGCGGTTACTGCAGTGAGAGGAATCTGCTGTATCTGAAGGAAAAGGGGATTGCCAGCTATACCAAGCTTCAGGATCATGAACAGAGAAAAACACGCGCCTATAAAGAAGACATCGGAAAGTATCACAACATGAAATATGAGGTTTTTGAAGATGAACATTATTAATATATGCCATGGCGGACGTGAATTAATGCATATCCGGACAGAGACAAAAGAACAGGATGGGTATACACAGACTTATGATGTGTATGGGTGTGCAGACTGCAGTGGATGTGAGCATAAAGCGAAATGTTTATATAAATATAATGCCGAAAAAGACACAGAGAGAAATAATGTCATGAAAATCAATGAACGCTGGGAAGAATTAAAGGAAGAAACCCATGCCAATATACAGACCGAAAAAGGGATAGTGAACCGCCAGATCCGTTCCATACAGACAGAAGGCCACTTTAGAGACATAAAAGAGAACGAAAACTTCCGCCGGTTTAATTACCGTTCTACAGAAAAAGTATACAAGGAATTTATGCTATATGCGATTGACCCGAATATGAATAAATACCACCGTTTTCTGCGCGATAAAATACATAAATTCGAAAGGAAAACCGAGGAGAAAACTGTGTAGGAAAAAGAGAACTTCCGAAATAAGCAGCAAGGGGTTTTTGCGCCCTAAAATAGGGTGGCAAACAAGAAAAAAGAGAGCTCCCATAGACGAGTCTGTGCTGAAAAGCACGGAATTCTGCGGGCGCTCTCTTTTTTGGGGAATCAGGTCTAAAAACTGTCATTTACCGACAGCCCTCTCTTTATTAATTTAATCCTGTTTTATTTCTTAAAATCACTGCATATGAAATGCTGCCACAACCTCCTTGAGTTTCTCGATATTCTGCTGGTTATGTTCAATGAGGTCGCTATTGGTCCCTACAACGCCTGACATTTCCTGCGTCTTTCCTGCGATTTCCGTAATCCCCTCTGCTGCCTCCATGGTGGTATGACTCACACGTTCCACCGCATCCGCCATATCCACAATGGCTGTCAATAAGGTCTCAATCTGATTATTGATGTCGCCCATATTGTCTTCCACTCCGGCCGCATCGATGCTGTACTGCTCTGCCACCTCCATAAAGTCACCGTAATCCTTGAGCACCGTTTCTTCCAGAAAAGCCATACTTTCATCCAGGCAGGCTGTCATATTGCTCACCGCATGGTTGACTTCTGCAATAATTCCATTGATATCCCCAACGGCAGACGAAGTCTGGTCAGCTAAGGCGCCAATCTCTCCTGCCACCACGGCAAAACCTCTTCCGGCTTCGCCAGCCCGCGCAGCTTCAATGGAAGCATTGAGGGCAAGCAGGTTTGTCTGGGATGAAATATCTAAAATCGACTGGGTCAGTTCGTTGATATGGGATACGGCTTTTGCCTGTTCCATCGCTTCTTTTGTCTTCTGCTGTACACTGGCATACATCTCCTGCGTACGTTCACTGGCATCCCTGGTGCTCCCTTTCAGTTTCTCCGCCCTGCCGCGGATTTCTACAGAATCATTCTTGCCCGCATCGGAACGGCCGCGGATTGCCTCCGCCCTGTCACGGATATTGGCAATCGTGCTGTTCACCATATCCATGGCGTCTGCCGTCTCCTGCATAGCAGCCGCCAGTTGCTGTGTTGTCGCTGAGTTGTCCTCGCTCATATTGTTTACTTTCTCTGTGGTCTCGGACAGCTGCTCCATACTGGACGCCATGTCTGTATATGCCTGTCTGATACTCTCTACCATGCCCCGCAGGCTGTCCCGCATTTCATGGAGGGAATGCGCCATACTTGCAGTCTCATCCTTTTTCTTATACAGGCTCTCACTGGATGCATAATGGGTAAAGTTAAACTTCGCAGTCTCGCCCACTATGCTGTTAATCTGGCGAATTGGCTTTGTCAGAGAAATACTGAGTACAAACCCGACAAACGCTGCCACCAGCATCGCTGCCGCAGCCCCAATCAAAATCAGCATCTGCATCGTCTTTGCCTGTCCCTCAAACTCTGCTGCCGGCGCGGTCAAAACAAACCGCATCCCATTTACCAGAGAAATATAGCACATATTCTTCTTAACCCCATTCCAGGTATACTGCTGAATCACCTTCTCCTGGTCCGGCAGCGCCAGGCTTGCTGCAACTGCTTCCAATCCTGCCTCTGACAGGCTGGTTCCACTCTCAAGTTCCTTGTGGTGCATGATAATACCTTGCTCATTTGCCAGAAATGCATAACCGCTCTGGAAAACGCTGCATGACTCCAACACCTGCGTAAAAGCGCTGAAATCAATATCCATGCCGATAATCCCCACAGATTCTCCATCTACAAAGATTGGAATGACATAGGAAATCATATATACATTGATGTTGGAATTAAGATAAGGCTCCATCCAGGTCGGCTGCTGGTTCTGTACCGGGATGTAATACCAACCCACATGTTCTAAATCATCCGGCTCATACATGGAAAAGTCTGTTGGCTCTATTTCCTGAAATTCACTGTCCGCAGAATCCCTGGTATAAAAAACACCGCTGGTCGGCTCCGTAAATTCTGGGTTATAACGGATGTAAACACTCATGGCTCCCTGTGTATGTACTGCCGTCTGTTTTAACATGGGCGCAATTCTCTGCGTGTATGCCTCCACGTATTTGGCATCAGATTTGAACTGCCCAAAATCCTCAAGTTCTGAAATTGCAAGGTCATTCAAGGTATCCACAGACTGCGACACCTGCTTCATCATGCCGTCAAGCTGCTGGCTTTGATTCTCACAAACCAGTTCCATCTTATCCCGGGAATTCTCCTCCACCGCCCTGGAACTCTCAAAAATACTGATACTGCCACAAATCACTGTGGAAATCAAAGAACACATTAAAACTACCAATACAATTTTGGTCTTGATGCTTCTCATAGAAATCCCCTTTCCTAAATGTTATCATCATTATTTCGATTTTAACACGTTTTGCAAGAAAAATCTACTATACTTGACACTTTTTTCATGCCTTCACATATCCTAATTAAAAAAGAAATCCGTGATTTTATGAGAATATATGTAGTGCAGCCCGGGGACAGTGTGGACGCAATCGCAGATTCGCAAAATGTTTCCGCGCAGACAATTATTTACGACAACCAGCTTGTATATCCTTATGCCCTGGCAGTCGGGCAGGCGCTTCTTCTGTCAGAGGCCTCCGCCCCCAGCAATGCTGATACCTCCGCCGGCTCTGGCACAGATGTCTTTGGCGCTGCAGAATATCCCGCCTATGTGGGCGGTTACGCTTACCCTTTTATCAGCCGCTGGGTACTGGAACAGACGCTTCCCTACCTCTCCGACCTCTTCATCTTCTCTTATGGGTTTACAACTGCGGGAGAACTGGTCCCCCCACAATTAGATGATACTTTTATGATTACCGCCGCAAAAAATTACGGTGTTGCCCCTATCCTGACACTGACGCCCTTCGGTCCAGACGGACGCTTCAGCAACTATCTGATTTCCCAGGTGGTAAATAACAAAACTGCCAAGATGACACTGATTGAAAATATCAGTACACAGATTCTCGAACGCGGTTTTGAGGGCGTAGATGTTGACTTTGAGTATATACTTCCAGAAGATAAGTTTGCTTTTGCCGACTTTGTCCGCGACATACGCACTGCCGTAAATGCACTGGGTTATCCAGTCTCTGTGGCGTTAGCGCCCAAAATTTCCGACACACAGACCGGTCTTCTGTACGAGGGAAAAGATTATGGGCTGCTGGGCGAGGCCGCAGACTACGTGCTTTTGATGACGTATGAATGGGGATATACTTACGGTCCGGCAATGGCAGTTGCCCCCATCAACAAAGTCCGCCAGGTCGTGGAATACGCCCTGACCAAAATCCCCTCGGAAAAAATAAACCTGGGCATCCCCAATTACGGCTATGACTGGACGCTCCCCTATGTAAAAGGCACTTCCAAGGCGACCACAATCGGCAATATCGAAGCGGTACAGATTGCCATTGCCAGAGGGGCTGAAATCCGCTTCGATGAGACTGCTCAGTCCCCCTATTTCAATTATGTGCTGGATAATGCCACACACGAAGTCTGGTTTGAAGACGTACGCAGCCTCTCTGCAAAATTCGCCCTTGTAAAAGAATACCAGCTGCGCGGCATGAGCTACTGGCAGATTATGCAGCTCTTCCGCGCAAACTGGCTGCTGCTTGACAACACTTTTGTGATACAATAACTGCTGCCCATTAGCACTTTTATGTTATAATAAAAAAGCCATATTTTACTGCAGAGGCTGATTTAACGCCTCTGTGCCTGCCACCACAAACTTGCCGTCCCGGATGATATCTTCCCGGCTCCCATCCTGCAGGATAACGGCAATCCTGTCCAGTTCATCATAAGGAATGGTGATATCCGTATGGCAGTTGTAATATGCCTTGCTGGTATCCTCCTTCCTGAGGATGGATACCTCATTGTCCCTCGCCACAATCTCCTTGCCATCCGGATTAAAGACAGGCGTATCCTCCGCCCAGCTGTAACAGGTATCGCCCACCGCAAAATGGGGGCCCGTCTTCTCGGCAATCAGAATGGGCAGCTTATCCTGAATCTGATAGTCCACGCCCATCCGGTAAGCAGTGGTATTGGTACCGATTGCAAACTCTCCGAGAGGAAGCGTATCATGATGCTTTAAGAGGTTTTCTTTGAGGAACTTCTGATTTTCCTGCTCAGAAGCAAAATTCCTGCAGGAATACCCGCATACCATCCCATCTTTAAAATCAAGTTCTAAATCCAGGTATTTCATACCGTTCAAAAACACCTGCGTCACATACAGATGCCCTTCTGTACCCTTTAGCAGCGGAGAAGTGAACACCTCTCCCACCGGAATATTGACATCCGCCACGCAGTTTTCAAAATTGGTCTGTCTCGCTGGATTTTCCAATGGATGCAAAGCTACCGTCAGATCCGTATTATTCTTACCTTTCCCGGTAACATGCACAGACACCCCCTTATCCAGGACATCAATCAATTTCTGCTGCATGGTTTGGTACAATTTATAATCCAGGGTATTGACTTCTGCCGTTTTGGCAAATATCTCCTCAAAATCCTCTCCAATCTCCGGTATGGGATAGGAGATAATCGTAAAGCTGCGCTCTTCGCCCCTGATGTATTCATTCGTAATCTCCATAGACTGGCCCGCCGAATAGACATTCAGCTTCTGCTGCCTGCTGTCCAATTGGTATGCCCATGCGCACGATTCCGGTGCAAAACCCTCCTCACCAAAAGTCTCCACCACCGCCGGGCCGGCATAGAGCGCCGCAGCCTCTTTCCTTTCTTCATAAGCGGTCCTCAACGCCTCCAGCCTCCGCTCCACAAACGCCTTGTCAAAGTAAGCTGCTTTGTCTGATTTATGGTCGTAATCGTACTGCCGGTTGGGCGACGTCCCTGTCACGGAAAGACCGCCATTTCCCCTACCGGAAAAAGACGTCTCTCCATTGCGGGAAACAACGGGCTGCAGTCCCATTTCCCGGAAATTATTTACCGCCACGCGCATCATCCGTTCAAAGCCAATCGGATAGCGCAAATCCACATATTCCTTCTTCGATAAATCTTTCCCGGTAACTGCAAAACCAATGCGGTAGCCTTCCGTGTAAGTGTCCGCCATCGCCTGAATCTCTTCCTCTGCCATGCTGTTTAAAAATTCTGCAACCTTTATTTCATTGGCAGAAATGTATGCGCCATAGCGGTACAGATAGCGCAAATCAGACAAATCGCTGTCCATGACAGCCTGCACATGGAAATCCAGTTCCGGATTGGTCTGAGACTGTACGCTGATTTCCATAAACACTTCACTGTAATCATGGTAAAACCAGTAAATCACCTGCTGGATTTCTTTTTCCTGCGGCTGCTCCTCCTGCTCAAAACAGTTGTATACCTGAATCAACAATTCCCCAAAAATAGTCAGTTCGTAATTCCGTCCCTCAAACGCGTAGGGAATCAGGGAGCGTATATCCGCATAGAGCATTCCAAGCAGCTTCCCATAACCGTCCCCCAACTGTTCAGCGGCATATGCAGGATTGCCGTAACTCTGTCCATAATGTCCAGGCAATATGTCTTCATAAAGTTCCAGGTTCAGCGACTGCAGCTCTTCCAGGCTTTTATTGGCAAAAAATCCTGGCAAGCCAACCTGCAAATTCCCACTTTGCAAAATACCTGCATATATTTCCTCTTCCAAAAGGCAAAGCCTGCGCAAAAAAGCAGCGGTATGCCGGAAATACCCTCGCCAGCGAACCGCCACCGTCTCCTCTGACTCTATCTGTTCCAAACGTTCCTCAACCAGCGGAAAACGCTCCTCCACTTCCTCACGATAAGATTGCCAAAATTCCTGATATCCCATACACTGACCTCATTTCCTCTCAATAAAATCCCAGTACATAAACTGCCACCCAGCCCGCAAAGACCAACCCGGAGCAGACGCTCCCCAGAATAGGAAACAGCTTATAGCTGTCCTCTCCCAGGCTGATGAAGCCTATGAACATGGAAGCAAACGCTACCATCAACGCAAACAAACCAGCGCTTCCGATATAATGATTGGCATTCCCTCCATTTTGAATAGAAATCCCAATCATAACGATGCCTGCCAGCAGCGAAAGCACTGCCAGCAACAGAGATACTTTCCCTCGCTTAGAATGTTTCTTATCTCCAAATTTATATGCGTTCTTTCTCTTTCGTCTCATATGTTCTCCTTATCCGGTTCATCCACAGGAAAATCAGACATCCCAAAGCGCCTCCGATGGTGTTCAGCAGAAGGTCATCCACATCAAAACTCCCCACTTTAGACACCAGCTGAATGGTCTCTACCGCAAGGCTCAGCTCAAAGCTGAAAAATGTCGTGCGCAGCAATGACCTGCATTTCATATGCAAAATTGGCAAAAAAAAGCCAAAGGGAATGAACGCCACAACATTCCCCACAAGATTCAACAGCACTGCTTTCATTCCAAGCACATGGCGGTATTCTATAAAACGTCCGATTTCCTTAAACAATTCCAAGTTATAATGGTAAGACCTGCTCTCAAAAGTACGTCCCATACTTTCTGCAAAAAACAAAAAATATGTTAACAAAATAATATACACTCCGAACATGATTTTGCTGCATATTCGGAGTATCTTCCTGTAATCTCTTTTCAATTTCCCAACCTTTAAAATATGATATCTGACTTCCTTCTCAACATGGCAGCTCCGTTCACAATCGCTAACACTCCGCAGACAACGCCGCACACCAGCACGACAACGCCAATGGCAATATTCCCGGCTCCTGCAACAGTCATGGCCTTATACGTCTTTTCATTCATAGTCCTCTCCTACCTCACTCCATACTGGGCATAATATTTATCAATGGCTGCTTTCATTTCATCATTAATATATATATTTCCTTTATAAGGTTTATTATACAAATATTCTACCACATCTTCCATTGTAACAATCGCATTTGTCGCAAACCCATACAAATCTCTGATTTCCTCTAAGGCGCTCTTCTCACCTTTGCCCCGCTCCATGCGGTTCAAGGACACAATGAGACCTTCTATCTCAATCTCTGCCTGGGCACGGATAATGGGAACCGTCTCTTCCATAGACTTGCCGGAAGTAGTCACATCCTCGATAATCACTACTTTGTCGCCGTCTTTCAGCTTGCTTCCCAGAAGGATACCGGTATCTCCATGGTCTTTTACCTCTTTGCGGTTGGAGCAATAACGGATTTCCTTGCCGTAGAGCCTGCTGTATGCCATTGTAGCAGCTACGCTCAAGGGAATGCCCTTATACGCAGGTCCGAACAGGACGTCAAAATCATCCCCATAGTGTGCATGGATTGCACGCGCGTAATATTCTCCCAGCTTGTTTAACTGTTCTCCTGTCACATATGCCCCCGCATTCATGAAGAATGGGGACTTCCTTCCGCTCTTTAACACAAATTCGCCAAATTTCAATACCTGGCAGTCTACCATAAATTCAATAAATTCCTGTTTGTAACTATCCATAACTTGTGATTCTCCTCAGTTTGCTTGGTCTGTACCAGTACAACGTATATCAAGTCCTTGACGTGCGTTGCACCTGCTGCTATCATTTATCCTCATTACATAATGTTTCGTATTTTCTTGTAAGTTCCTGATATTCTTCCAGCGTTTTGCATTCTTTTAAGTCATTCAGTATTCTCGCTCGTTCCAGTTTGCGCGCTAAAATCTCAATGGTCTCGGCGCTGTTTGGCATACAATCACCTGCTTTCTATGTGCGTATCAATAGGGCTTACCGATAAACCTATTATACTGAAAAGCCTTTACGGTGTAAAGCCTTTCTTCTGGTGACTTTCATTTATCTTGCATTTGCACGGACAGAATCCGCCCCAATATTTGATATGTATGAAATTATAAAAAAACATTTTAACTAAATACGGTATTATAATTAAAATAAACAACTATATATATTGATGTTGATAGTATTATACGGTAAAACACAAATATAAAGGGATAATGAGGGAATGGTACAAATGATAAAATGACTTACATAAAACAACGATCACCAAAATATAACATTCTTCAAAAAGTTATAAAATATTTATTTTTTAATTTGATTTTAACAATTTCTCCAATAATTATTAATTTGTTCATTTCCTTCACTAATCAAATTTCATATAAAGATAACATTTTATATTGTCCAGATATATGTTTTATGACGATAGTTACTGCTTCAAGTTCAATAAAAGATTCTTTTAGAAGCAAAACGATTAAACGAGACAATTTTATATTTGGAGGTGGAATGGATGATTAAATTTTCTTTTTCTATTTTCTCTCTTTTTATATTAATTAATTTTCTATATATTTATTCATTTTATTTATATTTGCATGGACAATATAAAAAAGCCCCAAAAAAATATTACAAAAAAAGATGGATTATAGAAGATATTGCAATGCGGCAAGAGAAAAATCTCGAAATAACCGAATCAAAAATAATACCACAGAAATTATTGATTACAACTTAATCAATAGTTTAGTTGGATATGCTGTGATAGAATTTTTAGATGAATATAAAAGGATTTTAAAAACCCATACAATTTTCAAGTCTAACTTGAGCATAGGGAGAGAGGAATCAAATGATATTGTTTTGAGAGAACAAACAGTATCAAGAAATCAATGTTTGATAACATATCAAAATAATGAATTTTATATATGCCATTTATCCAAAACCAATCCCACATTATTAAATGGAATATCCATTGAAAACACACAAAAATTATCTTTTGGCGATATTATAAAAATTGCAAATTACACATTGCGTTTTAAGGAAGCTATAAATGAGCCTCGTGTCGGATGATAACATATGAGGATGAATTATCTTCCGATAGGAGTTTGGAGTGTTACAACTTTGGAGACACCTTGATTTTGTTAATTCTTCAAGTTCCTTTATTCCGTCCGCTGACAATGCCAGAACGCAGCCCGCAATTTAGCCAAGTGACATTTATTCCAAGATAAAGCAATCCTACTCACTAATTGCCGTCACAGAACCATTTTCAAAATAAATATACCTATTATCTGAATAACACCATTGTTCCGTAGTCCCCCATGCATATGTTGTCTTGTTAATTTTATATGGTTCTCCCCAAGAAGAAGCCCTAACCTCCTCAGCAGTCATGCCAATTGCTGGGGCTGGAGCCTGTTCTGGTTCTTCTTCCGCATATTCATCATGAAAATATTTCGATTTTGTAGCAAATACCCTTTTTCTATCCATTTGTTCAAAATAACTATCTTTTATGACTTCTATCTTGAAAGAAGAAGAAGCTTCACTATAACTCATCTTATATTCTATATCCGCTGCACTAAATAGCATCGTATCATCATCATTTAATGTCAGTAAACCTGTCTCCCTTTCTTCCAGTGCACCTTCCTCTGATATTTCAAAGACAGTTGCTTCCCAACCTTCTAATTTCATTTCTCCGAATTTATCCCCCATCTGAGGATATTCACAGATAACCCAGTCTCCACGAAGCCAATACATGAGTTCTGCACGCTCCAGATATTTTTCACTTTCCTGATAATCAGCAAGTTCCCTAAAGGCTTTGATGGCCTCTACAAATTCGCCTTCTTCATAATATTCTATACCATGGGCATATGCCAATTCTTTCTCTAACTTCTGCTTAACTTCCTTATTGCTGACTAGAGATAAATACTTGTCTGCCTCATCAAGGGAATTTGATTTGATAAGAAAATCAGTATAACCTTCAACCGTTTTTTCTAAATATTCCTTCGACTCCTTATATTCACTATCTGCAAAATACTCATATGCATCTTGAAATTTTCCATTTTCATACGCCTTTACCGATTCATTATATAGCTTCTCTTCTAAGGAATCCATTTTATCCTGTATACTTGTTAAATCAATTAAATTTTTTTCATTATCATTTAAAGCATTATACCGATTCTTAATATCCATAAGTTTCTGGTCATCTGCTGAACCGGCAAAATTATCAACATCAGCCTGAAGTTTCCTAATTGTATCAATGTTGACATTTTTATATTTTAATAAATATTGATAATTATTGATTTTTTCTTTTTCTTTCTCAGATAGCGACTCATAATCTTCGAACAAAGAATCTAACTCTTCCTGAGTGATATCTTGTCCCTCAGCCAAACTCATAACAGCCTTGTTAATCTTAACAACCTTATTCCCACAGCCCCCTAATAAACTTACAGCTATCAAAAAAAACATCACAATAAATATCTTTTTACATTTCATAAATAATCTTACTCCTCTTTCTATGATATTTAGGCACCATTTGATTCTTATCAATTAACCATATATATTATCATACCACACCCCCAAAACCATTACCATACCTTTCAGTAAAACGTAAAAAATCAGTATTCCATAAATGCTTCTATAACATTTTACAATTTTGTAAAATGGCATAAATTCATCTAAAAGGGGTGTCCCCAAAGCCATAGCACTCCAGACGCCGTATCGGAAAATGATTATTTTTGGAAGGGATTTGACTTTCCGATAGGAGTTTGGGGAGCTACGACTTTGGGGACACCCCAGTTTAATTACAAATTACTAAATTTTAAAGTTCTTTGTTTTTGCTTTGGTTAAAAGCTTCTTATAATATGATTTCTTAGACTTCTTCACGGTAAACTTCGCATTTTTCTTGATGCCCTTAAAGGCATTCTTGCCAATGCTCTTGATTGCCGTGCCGCTGAACTTAACCTTTGCCAGCTTACTATCACCTTCAAATGCACTTGCCCCGATGCTCTTTACGTTCTTGCCGATTGTAACGCTCTTAAGCTTAGTCTGTTTGCGGAACGCTTTCTTGCCGACCGATGTCACCTTGAAGGTCATTCCGTTATATTTTACCGTTGCCGGTACATTCAAAGTGGTAAGGTTCTTCTTAGCTGCCCCGGTCAAAGCTACTTCCTTTACAGATGCGGTACATTTGGTAATCTTATATTTCAGGTTCTTGCTTGTAAAGTTCTTCGGCATAGTAAATGTAGCTTTCTTATCAATATTCTTGAATGCATCTTTGCCGATTGTCTTCACAGACGCTCCCTGGAACGTAATCTTCTTCAATTTCTTGGCATTGAGGAATGCTTTGGCGCCGATTGTGGTAACATTCTTGCCAATCGTCACGCTGGTAAGGCTCGCCTGGTTGGCAAATGCAGAGTCGCCAATTGCGGTTACCTTAAACGTTTCTTTTCTGTATACCAGAGTATCCGGTATCACAATACTTGTAAGCTGTTTATTTGCCCCGGTTACTGTAACGCTCTTATCATTTGCGCTGTAAGCAGTTACCTTGTAGGTAAGGCCGCTGGTTTCTGTGAATGTCTGGTTCAAGCCTGGTTTTTCTTCTTCTGTCTTATCGCCCGGCTTTCCTTCTTCCGGTTTCTCTGCCTCTGCAATTGCTGCGTTCAGTTTATCCAGCGCTGCCTGGATTTCGGTTTCACTTGCATCTGCTTTGTTCAGTACTGCCTCTACTTCATCAATCACTGCCTGTAAAGCTGTTTTCTTTGCTGCACTGAGGTTTGCCAGCATAGCCTTAGCCGCTGTAACCTTCTCGCTCAGCTCTTCTTTCACTGGGTCTTCAACTGGCGGTTCGTCTGGCTTTCCTGCCTCCTCAATGGCTGTATTCAGTTCATCCAGCGCTGCCTTGATATCCTCTTCACTTGATTCTGCATCGTTCAATACTGCCTCTGCTTCTTCGATGGCTTCCTGCAAAGCTGCTTTCTTTTCTTCACCGAGCCCTGCCAGCATACCCTTGGCTACGGCAAGCCGTGCGCTCAGTTCTTCTTTCGGCGTAATCTTTTCTGCGTTCTCAATGGCTGTATTCAGTTTCTCTAACGCTGCTGTAATATCAGCTTCACTTGAATTGGCATTGTTCAGCACTGCCTCTACTTCCTCAATGACTGTCTGTAAGGCTGCTTTCTTATCGGCGCCCAAATCTGCCAGTAAATCTTTGGCCGCTGTAATCTTCTCCGCCAGCTGTTCCTTCACGTTCTTATCGCCTTCACTGGGAGCACTGCCGCCTTCTTCTGTGAACTGGAAGTAGTCCACGTTCATGATGCTGTCATCTTTCAACAGTTGTTTTGACGAGTTAATCACTGCCTGTAACAGCGGTTTCTGTGCAGCAGGCAAGGACGCAAGTTCTGTCAGCTGCTCTGCATATTTAATCCTGTATTTTAATTTCTCTTTTAACAGTTTATCCGTTGCTTTATACTGGTCTGCTGTATCAATCGCCGCATTTAAGGTTGCAATTGCCGCCGTAAGCTGCTCGTCTGTAGCGCTGGCATTATTTACAACCGCCTGTGCTTCGTTTACCTTTGCATCCAGGGCAGCTTTTTGTTCCGTTTCATTCCATGCAAATCCAGAACTTACATTATGTCCTTTTGTAATCTGGCGCTGCAGCTGCTCCTTTAACGGAAGGCTGGATTCTGCTGCCTTGACTGCTGTCCATAAATCTTTTAACTGATTCTGGTAAGTCTCTGTTGTCGCACCTGCCTTCTTCTCATGGAATACAAGGAAAATATTCTGTGTACCTGTAACTTTCTCGATTTCACCGGTTACCAGCTGATAAGTGTAGTTGCTTCCGGTTTCCGGAACTTCGATTTCGCCAATCTTTTTGCCCTCCGGATAACCTACACGGACTTCAATTGTGCCGCCGTCTTTCGAGCCTACTGCTACAGTAATCCTGTCTGCGCCTTTGTTGCCGAAGTCTAACTGGGATACAGACGTCCAGTCACCCTCCTGAAGGTCAGTCAATACCATGTTATAATCTGTAAATAAGTTGCCCGGCCGACCAGTGTCAGCTGCTTTCACGCCCGCATTCCAGGCAATCGTCTCAGCTTCAATCCGCTCATACGGATTCATGGATTTCAGCTGCGGAATTCCTTCATAGGTACCTGAAATCGGCAGGATTTTTCCATCCTCATCCAATGTGATTTCGTCAATATGAGTAGAACGGTATCCGCGTTCAACGCCCAAAGCCTTCGATACGGTCTGTGCATGGTAAATGAAGTAACTCTTGTTATTGAATACAAACGTCGCATGATGGTTGTTTCCGCCTACGCCAAACCATGTCTGCGGATTGGAGAAAATCTCTCCCTGATACTCAAATGGTCCCATCGGATTCTTAGATGTCATATAACAGATGGTTCCCGTCTTCGGATAGCCTGGTACTGTTGTCGCTGTAAAGTTGGAGCAATAAGAGTAATAATATGTATCGCCGAACTTAAATATTCCGCTGTCCTCAAACATGCACGGAGCGTCAATTTCCACTGCCTCTCCATCAAGGCTAATCATATCAGCGCCCAATTTGGCGACCCTTGCAGTCTTGGGGTTATCGTGCTGATTGCCAGGAATACCGCCGCCGAAATAAATGTATGCGCTGCCATCGTCATCTACCAGCACTGCCGGGTCAAAGCACCATTCCACACCCGCGCATCCTGGCGTTGCTTTTGTAATCAGCGCCTTACCATTCGGATTTTGCTCGTCTACTGTCGGGTCTGTCCACGGTCCTAACGGAGTATCCGCTGTCAGGACACCGATGCCGGAGGCATCATTTGCAAAATAGAGGAAGAATTTATTTTTCCCATCAATTTCCTTATGTGCAATTGCCGGAGCCCAGGAATGGCTTGCCCACATTGCCGGACCTTTGCCGCCATTTCTGCCTGCCACTTCAATCTCACCGTGGTCTGTCCAGTTCATCAAATCTGCAGAAGATACCACCCTAAGGCTGGTGATGTAACCAAAATTGTTGGAATATGGGTTATCCTTATCGGAGAACTCATAGTCGTCTGCTGTCATGTACACATATACTCTGCCATTGTATTCAATCGCATAGGGGTCTGCCCCAAATTCATTGGTAGTAATCGGGTTTCCATAACCGAACTTCTTTGCCAACGCCTGTGTGTTGTCTTTATATTTTAAGACAAATACATCATCTACATAGAAGTCCATCAAATCATTGGCTGCATTAGGAGAGTCTACTGTAGGTGTCTCCACAACCAAGATATTGGAAGCGGTATCCATATCATAAGGCATGCCCCAATCTCCTTCAATCTTGGTCCACTCGCCCTTTTTCACTGCCCCAGTTGCCAACACGGAACTTTCCGTTCCATTATGCAGCGTCAGGTTGAAGTCCTTGGTCTCTGGTCCAGTTGTATATTTTACCCATGCAGAAGCAGTGTAATAGCTGCCTGGCGCCAGTTTTCTGCTCATATCCTGTGCCGGTCCGTTCGTACATTTTGTACGGTTCGTCACTTTCACACTCTTACTGCCGGAATTATATTCATCGGTTGCCACTGCAAGGATATCTGTCTCTCCCTGCTCATATCCGGTCCATTTCTCCAAGTCCCTTTCAAAAGAACCGTTCCTGACGATATTCTCGGAAGGCATTGTCAGCGATACGTCATCAAGATAGAATACGGCCGGTGCACCCGCTTCGACTGTCTTACCCCAGCTCCAATACACTTCCATCACATCGGTATCAGGGTCATAATCTGCCAGACTAATCTCGCTGGTAATTTTCGACCATCCATCGCTGTTTACCTCTACCGGTCCGCCAAAACCAATATAGGAGGCTTGGGTGTCGCCTTTTTTCTTACCCTTGATGGTTGCTGACAAACTGCCGCTGCCGCTTTCTGTCTTCGCCCAGGCAGTCAACGTATATTTTTTACCACCTACCAGTTTTCCTTCTGCCAGAAGGTCGAACAATTCATATTTTGCTCCTTCCCAGTCCTTTGAATAATCAGATACTTTAAGGCTGGCAGTTCCTTCATGCGCTATATTCTCTACGCGCGCAACACTGGCAGAACCCATTCCTTTCCAGTTCGTATCAATAGGGTCTATCTCAAAAGAACCATTGGAGAGCAAATCTTCGGCTTCCGGCTCCTCCGGCTGTTCCGGTTCCTGGCCCGGGATTCCCATGTAGGTGATGGAGATGTCGTCAATCCAGTAGTCCATAAAATCATTTTCTGCTGTAGGATGTTCTGCCCAGCCACTCTCGATGAAGAAAATATTTTTAGTCGTGCTGAATGGATAGGTAGCTTCATTTTCCTTTCCCTCATTTTCAATTACATCACTGGGTGTATATTTCACCTCAAATGATACCCACTGACCTTTCTTTCCTTCAATTGCGCCCCACTTTGCCTGACGATAGTGGTAATTGTCTCCATTTTGGAATGTAACATTGAAATTCTTTGTCTCAGGACCACTCTTATACATGAACTTTCCTTTAATCGTGTACTCCGTGCCCTTTACCAACTTGCCGGAAAGATTATAGCCTGCACCGCCGGAAGTAGTTGTCCTGCCGCTTACATGCAGGACATGGGTCGAATTAGCTGCCCCATTATCTCCGGACACCACGGTTTCTATCTGGGCATTGTCAAATCCTGCCCATCCTGTCGTTCCATTTTCAAAGTCTCCATTCTCCACAAGCTCTATCGGCTCTAGCTGCGGCTCATCCGCCTTCTCCCCGGCTGCCTGTGTGTCGACCGGAAGCATGGTCAGTGACATTGCCGCTGCTAAGACCACGGCCAAAACACGTTTCCACTTGTTTCCCACTGCTTTCCTCACAATTTTTCTCCTTTCTCTTGGGAGAAGGATTGTAGAAATTCCACAACGGAACCGCTTCAATCCTTCTTGCCTTTTATAGATATAGCATAACCTTAGCATAACTATATTATTTTTTCATCCCCACAAACTATAGAAATTACACAAAAACAAGCCTCATGTATTTAGTTTTCTACATTTTTTATCCTTTCGTATTTCAAACGAGAGCATTAGACAAAACCAGGGAAACACTGATTCAATCAGCGTTTCCCTGGTGTACTGACACATATTCTTATCTCAGCCGAAATCACTTATTATATATCTTATGATTCTTGCTTTTGGTAATCGAGCATTATTTCGTAATCTTTACGCTCTTTTTCTGCCCTTTATTTTTCAGCAGCTTTTTATATGCTTTCAGTTTCTTAGCAGGCACTTTAATTTTGGCCTTTTTGTTGATTCCTGAAAACGCCTTAGCTCCTACCTTTTTCAGTTTAGAACTCTTAATGGTAATCGTTTTCAGGCTTCCAGCGCCGTAGAAGACCTTTTTGCCGATGCTGGTAAGATTCTTGCTGCTGATTTTCACGCTCTTTAATTTCTTACATCCTGCAAACGCATTTGCACCAATCGTTTTCACGTTCGTTCCCACCGTTGCGGAAGCGGCTTTTTTACAGTTTTTGAATGCCGAAGCACCAACGTCCGTAATCTTAAAGGCAATATTTCCAATCTTGACGGTATTTCCTACTTTAATCTTCTTACTGTTCTTATTGGCGATGCCAACGACTGTTACCGTCTTCTTATTGACATCCGTCACTTTGTAGGAATAACCGGATACCTTATATACCTTGCCTTTTACAACTGCATTGTCCGCCTCAGCTTTCAGCTGCTGGTAGCCAGATTCCGCTGCTGTCAGCAGGTTATAGTTGCTTACCAGGGCTTTTTGGGCATTAGTTAACGCATTGTATGCAGCCCTTGCCTGGTCAATCAAATTCTTGCTCTGTGCGGTATATGCCACCTTGCCAATTGCCGCAATCTTGTCAATTACTGCCTGGGCAGCTTTCTTGTCTGCTTCCTGCTGGTCCTTATCACCTCCTGGCTGGTCACCGCCAGGTTTGCCTCCGATGGTACCCCCATCTTCCAATGTCTTATAATCAGCCTCTGCTTTCGTGAGTATATCCACATTGGTCACCAGTCTCTTCTGGTCTTCATCCAATAACTCATAAAGTGTCAGCGCCGCGTTGATTTTAGCTTTGCACTCCGGCGTAAGCTCTACTTTGCCAATTGCTGCAATTTTATCTATCACCGCTTTCACAAGGTCTGCCTCGCCCTCATCTGCCGACTGTATTTTTTTCATAGAGAAATCATCAATGAAGAAAATTACCAGTTCGTCATTTGTGGGATTTTCCTTATATTCTGTCTCTACCAAAATGCGGACCTTGGTTACATCAGCGCCCTTAGGAACCGTAAAGTCCCCACAGAGGTTGCCCCATTCATTTACTTTGACCTTCTTGGAAACCATGACCTCCTTGGTTTCATCTGTCCCGTATAGGATGGAAACGTTAAATCCCACTTCCTGAGGAGGATTCGGATTGTGCGCTTCACCATTTTTATAAACAACCCAGCCGTCAACCGTGTAAGTGTCTCCGGCTTTGACCTTGCCGCTGATATCCTGCGCGGCTCCTGCAGAAGTGCTTCTGCGGTTCTCCACTTTCAGGGAACGTGCCGCATCATGGAATGTAGACCATCCTTCCCCTAAGGTTGCCTCACCATATGGAACCCACTTATTTCCTGCATTGCCTTCATTAAAAGTCCCATTTTCAATAATCTCTTCCCCAGACCCCAGGCCATCTGCACGGACCAGATTCAGAAGATACGCTTTGGACGTCATGTGGTCCTGTGCATATACTTTCATGGGCAGGATCGTCGTTCCTTCCGCAAGGTTGAATACCTGCGGCTTCGCCTCATTTATCAGTTTCCCATCAATATACAGAAGGCCACTGCTGGTTGCCAGCTTAAAGTTCAGGGTTACGCGTTCTGTCGTTGATGGTACCTGAACTGTGTAGCCATTTGATGAAGTCTTAACCTTGCCTGCCGATGCTGTCAGTTCTTTAATCTGCGCGTCCGTATCGTATGCGCGCATCAGGTACAGGCCGTTGACAATGCGGGCGCTGTCTTCCGTAGCGCTGCCGCTTTCAAATTTTACTTTGACAATATCAAACGTGTCATTGCCTACTGTCAAAGATTCGGCATTGGCAACCTCGCTTGCCGGAATCTCGAACGATTTCTTAAAGAACAATTCCGTTCCATTATATTTCTCTACCGTATAATTGAAGACGGTGGAACCAATCGTAATCTTGATGGTCTTCCCTTCATCTTCTTTGGCAAACTGGCATACCAGGGAGTTGGTTTTGTTCTTATCTACTTTCATATTGTACTGGAAATATCCGCCTGCCTGCGCCTTGCGCGTACTTCCCAGTCCGCTGACGCCAGTCTCAAATACTGTCTTATCTTCCCTCATCTGATGGGTGGCGTCATTCTCATACTGCTGGTAACCTGGCTGAACGGAATCAATAATGGATTCTGCAAACCTTCCCTCTTCTTTCTCCGCCAGAATCTTCTCCTCGGAGGCATCCTCTGCGCTTTCAAAATACCAGTAGATGCCGTAACGTTCCTCATTCAGCGTGTTGAACGGCACAAATGTCAGCCCTTCCCCGCCAAATACAGATTCCGCATCCGTTCCGCGGATATGGAATTCCAGCTTCCCTTCAGTCTTCTCCAGCTTGGAATTGATGTTATTCATGAATTCCTTGGTGCTGTCCTTGCCCTGGATGGCAATGGTCTCCGTACCAAGAACCTGTTTGATGGTCTTGCCGTATGTCAGTTCAAGGCGCACTTTTTCTCCACCTACTACCTTGTATGCCGGTGCGCTCAGGTTCGCGCCTGCCCACACGGTATCGTCCCACTCTTCCGTTCCCAGCTTAGCTGCCAGAACAGTCGGACCATACTTAAACGCATACACGGAAGAGTTATCCGGCAGGCCAAATGCTTTCACTTCCATGGGATAAGTGATTTCCACCTTATCATTATCATTCCATGTCCTGTCGATGACAAAATACTGTTCTTCTATATTATCCTCTGCTGTCTGCCCATTCACCTTTACAATTATGTTTCCGGCAGCCCAATCTGGAACACGCAGTTTTAACTTTGCCTGTACTGGCTGCACATCATTCAACAGATTTACCGTGAACACTGCCTTGTCGCTCGCGGTCACATCACTGTCCTGCGTCAGCTTGATGTTCTTCTCTTTCCACACTGCCTCGGAAGCCACATACTGGTTGACTGTCAATGCCTCCTCATCTTTGAAATAAATGCTGTCTCCCAGCTTCGTATAATTCTCCATACCGGTTCCGGTACAGCACCAGAACATATTAGTAGATGGTTCGGAGGTTCCGAAGAACTTATAGTAACCAGTTGCCATCGGCGTAAAATAGGAAAATGCGCCCTTGGCATTGACTGCGCCCATAATCGCATTGCGCAAAGTATTTTCATAGTAATCTGCGTACTTCCTGTCGCCCGTAATCTTAAACAGCTCTTTGGAGAGCTTGAGCATATTGTGGGCACAGCAGCTCTCGCAGTTGCACTGTGTCCTGGTTGCGTCCAATTCATTGTCCCCGCGAAAATGCTCCATATCACTGGTTCCGCCTGTAATAAATGCATGTTTTTCTACCACCAGCGTCCAGAAATCTTCTGCATACTGGAGATAAGCCGCTTCGTCTGCGTTCTCCACTTCCTTCAAAGCCACATAGCGGTTCAGCGCACCTAAGAATTTAGGAATCGTTGTGTTGGCATGTCTGCCTTTTAAGGTATCGCCGGAACCGGACAGGATAATCCCATATAAATCCGGGTCGTCAAATTTATGTGCCGCTTCCTTATGTTCTGTCTTGTGGGTATATTTATACAAGTCATACATACAGTCGTTCATGCCACCGTACTCTGTGTAGGAGACAGTTTTCTGCTGCTGAACTGTCCACTTGCTCACACGGTTGTATACCCAGTCTCCCAGATTGGAAGCAACTTCCAATGCCTCTGTATTTCCCGTGTATTTGTAGGTGTCCACAAGCCCCTGGATGGTCTTATGCAAATTGTACCAGGGTACCCATGTTGCCCCCTGAGCATCCCCCTGTACGATATCAAACTGCAGTTCCACATTATTGACGTCCCCTACGTTCGCTCCAAATAAAAAGCCTTCCTTGGAACCGCCATAACTTCCGGCTGCATCCTGGCATTCCTTTAAGCCGGAAATAATCTCGCCCAGCTTCGCATCCAGCTCCGCATCCCCGGTTACCTTGATTGCCTGGGCTGCCGCCGTCAGGTAATGCCCGATACAATGTCCTGCCAAAAGCCCATTCTCCCAGCCATTATAGCGGGCGGCTCCCCTGGTGTCGATACCCGCATTTTCACGGAATCCGACCAACACACGGTCCACATCAAATTTCTTCAGAAATGCAACATCCAAATCCTGCGCGCCTTTATAGTAACCGTCTGTCACAGACACCTCATCCAGCCCAAACTGTTGATTTTTGTAGGCTGTGTACTGATTTTCTTCCACGACAAAAGGCGCGCCTTTCAGTACGGTAATCTCAAACCCCTTGGTTTCCGTTACCTCTCCATACTGTATCGTTGCTGCCAGGACTACCTTCTTATCCGCATCGGTGGGGCGGGTAACCTTGCCCGTAGTCTTCACCACATTCTCATCGGAACTGTGCCAGGTAATCGTGCTGCCTTTCTTCCCTTTTGTGGGCAAAGAAACGCTACCGGTAATCTTATCCATATCTTTTCCGGCAAATGGATTCAGCGCGCCGTAGTCTGCTCTTACAATCTCCTCAGGGGTCAATACCTTCACATACGCGCTGTACAATGCCTTGACCTGCTCTGCTGTCGCTGCCGCGCTGTAAATTTCATACTGGTCGAGGTCCAGCGTAGCATAGCCGCCGCCATACCCTGGTGAATTAAATCCCAGATACTTATGGTCTGTATTATTTGCCTTTATCCTTGCCTCACTGGTTGCCGGGGTAGAAGTCACTGCCTCACCATTCTTATAAAAGACAACCTTTCCGTCCACACTGCTGAAAGTAACAGCAACATGCACCCACTCATCCACCGGGAAAAACTCTGCACGGCTGGCATTGATGGCATATTCCGTCAGCTTCTCCTGGTCTGAGCCCACGGATAACTTTAATGGGCAGTTGTCACTCAGACAGGAGAGATACCATCCCTGCCCATTCCATAATTGATTAGGCTTATTCCACATGATAATGTGCTCCCCGGAAAGGCTTTTGGTTGCTTTAAGCCAGAACGATACCGTCATATCCTCCGGCTGCAGCTTCTCGCTCGTTCCCAAATCAAGATACGTGCTTCCGTCCAGGGAAAGCGCAGCGCCGTCTACCCCTTCCGCAAACCCAGCCTCTTTCTGCTGTCCGTCTTTGCCATGGGATGTTACCGGAATTCCATTCTCAGAACTGTCTGTAAGGTTATTGTCAAACTTAAGTTCCAGAACCTTCGCCGCGGCCAGCGCACTCATATCCGCCCCGCTGTCGCTGCCCGCCGCCTGGATGCTCAAAGGTTCGATACAACCCAGCATCATGGCGCCTGCCAATAGCAGGCTGACTGTTTTTTTCCATAAAACTTTTTTCTTCATATTCACTCCTTCTCCCTTCTTAGTAATATATAAAATTATTTTATTGTATATAATATCTGAATTCACCCCCACAAACTAAAGTTTTTTATCCTTTATCAGCAAAAAATCTTTAGTTCTTAACATTTTTAGTAAAATATTATGGTGATTTTAAATAAAAAAATAGTGTGAATTTCTCTTTATTTAGTAAAAAAGATAATTCACACTATTTTTATCCTTCTTTATGCATGGGGAATATTGGTATATTCCGAAATCTCCCTGTCCAGCGTTACCAAATCGTCCACACTCAGGTCATGCACACAGCTGTGACCAGTAATCCGCGCAAAAGTTTTCAGTTCCTCGCGCGTCACGCTGAGGTAATTTGCCACCCGCTTTGCCGACTGTTCTACCTTCAGCCGTTCCCTCAATACCGGGTCCTGGGTGGCGATGCCCACCGGGCAGCTGCCTGAGCCGCAGATACGGTACTGCTGACATGCCGCCGCAATCAAGGCTGCGCTTGCCACTGCCACGGCATCCGCACCCATGGCCAGCGCTTTTGCCACATCTGCAGACACGCGCAAGCCCCCGGTAATCACAAGCGAAATGTCTGAGCGTACCGCATCCAGGTACTTCCGTGCCCGGTACAAGGCATAGACTGTAGGAACAGAAGTTGCCTCGCGCAGGAAAAATGGGCTTGAGCCCGTTGCACCGCCCCTGCCGTCAACAGTGATAAAATCCGGCTCCGCATAGACACAGTATTCCAAATCCCGCTCAATGCGCCCTGCTGCAATCTTTATGCCAATCGGCCTGCCGTCAGAGCGGCTGCGCAGCATGGTTACCATGTCCTTCAAATCTTCCTTGGAATTAAGTTCTGGGAATTTACTGGGGCTCTGGACGTCCTCTCCCTGTTTCTTCCCACGCAGTTCGGCAATCTCCGCCGTCACTTTCTCCCCTGGCAGATGACCGCCCATGCCTGGCTTCGTCCCCTGCCCGATTTTGATTTCAATAGCATCGGCGCTGCGCAGGTTTTCATCTGTCACACTGTACTTATTGGGTATGTATTCAAATATGTATTTGTAGGAAGCTGCCCGCTCCTCCGGCAGGATCCCGCCCTCGCCGCTGCACATCGCCGTCCTAGCCATCGCTGAGCCTTTCGCCAGAGCTACTTTGATTTCCTTGGACAATGCGCCGAATGACATATGGGAAACATATACCGGACTGTCGAGAATCATCGGTTTCTTGGCATGTTTGCCTATCACGGTCATCGTGCTTACCGGCTCATCCTCATCGAGAGGCGGCGGGTTCAGCTGCGCCCCCAGCAACAGAATATCATCCCAGGACGGCATCGGCATCTTCGTCCCCATAGCACCGCTGATGGTCTTGCCGGTCACTGCCATCTGGTGAATCTCTTCCATGTAACGGCAGGAATCATCGTTGCGGTAAAACTTCTTGTCATAACTCAACTCCATCGAGGAGACATCTTCCTGCTCCTCAGCTTTCCCACTGACTAAATCCAGCGTGCTCACGCTGTCACCCCCCAAAGGCTCTTCCTTAAATTTCTCCTGCGGCTGATGGCAGACAGGACACTCCTCAGGAGCGCTTTCCCCCTCATAGACATAACCACAGACACTACAAACAAATCTCTTCATACGCTTCTCCTTTCTTTCCCAATAAGTCGTTTACCCCACAGCCCCAATCAATTCATTGATATCTTCCACGTTATATTCTTCCATATATTCACAAATCCCCTGCGCAATTTCCATCGTCACCTGCGGATTACGGAAGTTCGCCGTCCCCACGGCTACCGCGCTGGCTCCTGCCATCATCATCTCAATGGCATCTTCTGCTGTCAGGATGCCGCCCATGCCGATAATGGGGATAGCCACCGCCTGCGCTGCCTGATAGACCATGCGCACCGCAATGGGATGGATAGCCGGTCCCGACAGCCCGCCAGTCTTATTGGCAAGGGCAAACTTGCGGCTGTGGATATCTATCTTCATGCCTGTAATCGTATTGATTAAAGACAGCACGTCCGCGCCCCCTGCCTCGGCAGCCTTTGCCATCTCCGCGATATCTGTCACATTGGGGCTCAGCTTCATGATGATTGGCTGCTTTGCGTGTCTCTTTACTTCCTTTGTAATGTCCTCTATGGATTTCGCATTCTGCCCAAAGGCAATGCCGCCCTCTTCCACATTCGGGCAGGAGATATTGATTTCCAACATATCTACCGGCTGCGAAGCAAGCCGTTCTGCTACCTCGCAGTAGTCCTGCACGGTTCTGCCGCAGACATTTACAATTATCCTCGTATCAAATTTCGCTAAGTAGGGGATATCGCGCTCCACAAACATGTCAATGCCAGGGTTCTGCAGCCCTACGGCGTTGAGCATCCCTCCATAAGTCTCTGCAATTCTCGGGGTAGGGTTTCCTGTCCAGGGTGCATTGGCGACACCCTTGGTGACCACAGCGCCCAGCTTATTCAAATCAACAAACTCTGCAAACTCCTTGCCGGAACCAAAAGTCCCTGACGCTGTCATAACCGGATTTTTAAATGTCACGCCCGCTAAACTTACCTTTGTATTCATCAGAACTCCACCTCCTCTGCACGAAATACCGGACCTTCCTTACAGATTCGCTTGCTGTTCACATTCGTATGGCCATCCCGCTCTTTGGACTTGCAGACACATCCCAGGCAGGCACCTATCCCACACGCCATCCGCTCCTCCAGTGAAACCCAACATTCCATATTTTTCTCTCTGGCATATGCTTTCACTGCCCGCAGCATAGGCATGGGTCCACAGGCATAGATTATCTCCGCATCCAGCCCATTCTCACGAATCGCATCCATGACGTTCCCTTCTGTGCCGTAACTTCCGTCCTCCGTCGCCACATAGGGATTGCCCAGCCGCTTAAATTCCTCCTGCAGGAACAGGGAATCCTGATAACCTAATATCATCTGTTTCTCGCATTTGAGTTCCTTGGCAAGCTGCAGCATCGGCGGTATGCCGATTCCGCCCCCGATGAGAAATGCCTTTTTCTCTTTGAGGGGAAAACCATTTCCCAGAGGACCTACGATATCAACGCTTCCTCCGGTGCGCATCCTGGAAAATTCCTCGGTTCCCTTGCCCTGCACACGGTATACTATGCGCAACGCCTGGTCTGCCCGGTCAATCTCACAAATACTGATGGGTCTAGGCAGCAACCGGCTTCCCTCATGGCAATATATGGAAATAAACTGCCCAGGCTTTGCATTCCCGGCAATCTTATCTGTCTTCAGCCACATGCTGTAAATCCCATAGGAAATTTCTTCCTGCCGGATAATCACAGCCTGTTCCTTAAATTTATCCGCCATACTCTTCTCCTAATCCTTTTACTTATTTATTCATCTTAAGTGCACTGTCGATATCTTCCGCCATTGCCTTCACCGCAGCTCTGGAAGCTTCCGCAAAATGTTCTTCCCCAAATTGCGCATACTCCTCCTGCTTATAAGCCGCAATTATTCCCCGGGAAGAATTGACAATCGCTCCCAATCCATCCTCATTAAAGAAGTGCACCAGGTCCGCCCCTTTTCCGCCCTGTGCACCGTAACCCGGCACCAGGATAAAACTCTTGGGCATAATCTTACGCAGAATCCTGCCCATCTCAGGGTAGGTCGCGCCTACCACAGCCCCAATATAGCTGTAGCTTTCGCCCATGCAGTCCTTGCCCCACTCTGCCACTTTCTCCCCTACCAGCTCATAGAGCGGCCTGCCTTCAATCAGCCTGTCCTGAAACTCACCGCTGGAAGGATTGGAGGTCTTGACCAGAATAAACAGACCTTTCTTCTGCTCCTTACACACGTCTATAAATGGTTTTACTCCGTCCGTCCCCAGATAGGGATTGACCGTCACAAAATCTTCCCCGAAAGGCACATACTCTTTGCTGCCCACTTTTACGGTTCCTATATGGCCCGCTGCATAGGCTGCAGAAGTAGAGCCAATGTCCCCTCGTTTAATATCGCCGATTACAACCAGGCCTTTCTGGCGGCAATAATCGACCGTTTTCTGAAATGACTTAAGCCCGGGAATGCCAAACTGCTCATACATGGCAATCTGCGGTTTCACTGCCGGAATCAAATCATAAGTATGGTCCACAATCTCCTTATTGAACTGCCAGATTGCCTCCGCAGCCCCCTCTAAGGTCTCGCCGTACTCTGAAAAAGCTTTCTTCTGGATATGCTCCGGGATATAGTTCATCATAGGATCCAGACCCACGACAATCGGTGCATGGGTCTTTTTAATCTTCTCAATCAGTTTGTCAATCATCTCTATGCCCTCTCATACAACACTCTTCCATTCGCGATAGTCGCCATGACCATCCCTTTTACTTTCTTTCCTGCAAACGGCGTATTGCGCCCTTTCGATTTAAATTCCGCTGGGTCAATCACATACTGTTTCTTCGGATGGAACACAACAAGGTCTGCCGCCTTCCCTTCTTCCACAACACCTTTGTCCAGCCCTAATATCTTTGCCGGATTGTAACTCATCTTCTCTGCCATCTGCATAATCGTCAGATATCCTTTATCCACCAACTCCGTCATTGTGATAGCTGCCGCTGTCTCCAATCCCACAATGCCAAAGGGCGCTTTCTTGATGCCCAATCCTTTCTCTATGGGCGTGTGGGGTGCATGATCTGTAGCAATCACATCAATGATGCCATCTTTAAGTCCCTTGCGCAATGCCTCCACATCCGCCTTGGTCCTCAGCGGCGGATTCATCTTGTAGTTGGCATCATCTGCCGGAATATCTGCACTGGTCAGGGAGAAATGATGCGGGCATACCTCTGCCGTCACGCGGATACCTTCATTCTTGGCCAACTCTATCATTCGTACGCTATCTTTGGTAGAGCAATGGCAAAGATGCAGCGCCGCACCGGTGTCTTTGGCAAGCATAATGTCACGCGCCACAATCACATCCTCCACAGCATTGGAAATACCTGCAAAACCCATCTTCTTCATGGTCTTATCCGCATTTACCACGCCATTTTTAACCATATTGGCATCTTCACAATGCGCCAGCACCGGAATGTCATACTTGACGGCAAGCGTCATTGCCTCCCGGTAAAGCTGTGAATTCATCACGGTCTTTCCATCCTCGCTGAGCGCAGGGATTCCAGCCTCAACCATCGCCTCGATATCAGACAGTTCTTCTCCGCGCTGCCCCTTGGTGACTGCGCCAGCCTGCAGGATATTAATCAGACGCACATCACTCGCTTTGTTGTGGACATAATGCACCACATCCGCATTGTCTACCACCGGTTTCGTATTCGGCATGGCAACAATGGTAGTAAAGCCGCCGCACGCTGCCGCCTTAGCTCCGGTCTCCACGGTCTCCTTATGCTCCTGCCCCGGGTCACGCAGATGTACATGCATGTCAATAAATCCCGGCATAACATAACAGCCTGTCGCATCCACAACGCGGTCCGCCTTCACCTTCTGCTTAGGGGCAATCTTCTTAATGATTCCATCCTCCACAAGCACGTCTGCCGCTGTCTCTGTCTGATCTGCCGGATTGATTACCGTCCCATTCTGAATAAGTAGTAACATATTAAAATCCTTTCTGAATCGTTATAATATTCCTTGCTGAGTTGCCCCGATTCTACGGCAAAAACAGGTCCTTATTCCTATAAATCTATTCTATCACAGAAAAAAAGGAGGGGCAACCTCCTTTGCCAATAATAATAAAATGCTTGAAAAAAAGGGTACATATGATACAATTTTAGAGTGTATGGTTCCGCCATACACATAGAGGACAGAGGGGAAAATCAGAACCTTGGATTGACCGTACGCGACCGCACAGGTAAACTTCTCAAGGCAGACACTGATTATGACTGTTTGTTAAACGTTAAGAAAACTGCCACTATTGCCGCCAAGAATGTCGGCAAATACACGGTAAAAATTGTATTTAAGGGCAACTACAGCGGAAGCAAAGATTTATCATTTACGATACTGCCGAAACAAACATCTCTTTCTAAGCTGACAGCTGCCAGGAAGGCTTTCAAAGCAGTGTGGAATAAACAGAAAACACAGGTGACCGGATATGAAATCTGTTACTCCACGAATAAATCTTTTAAAAAGAAAACAACAAAGACTGTCACCATTAAAAGTTATAAGACAGTTTCCAGAACCATCTGGAAATTAAAGGCAAAGACAAAGTATTTTGTAAAAATCCGTACATACAAGAATGTAAAAGCCGACAGGAACACGGTGAAACTCTATAGCAAATGGTCCGCGGTTAAGAGCATAAATACAAAAATAAAAATAAAAATGAAAATAAAAACGAGAACGAAACAAACGACAGAAAACTGGAACAGCCTCTTGAAAAGATACAGCGCAGATATTTTATTTTTTGGCATCACTATTTTCATCCCACTATTTATGGAAAACGGCTACCTGAATCTGACACAGGCCAAAGCACATGCTTTGTATCTGACAGCCTTACTGGCAGTGATGGTCTTTATCATTTCTTTGTTCTTCACAGGAAAAGGCAGACATCCCATAAGCAGCGCCACAAAGGAAGCTACAATGGGCAAAATCCCCAGGTTCTGTGGCTTAGACTTTATACTGCTTGGTTTTGGAGCCGCTTTGTCTGTCTCTGCCCTGTTTTCCCAACACACCGCTGACGCTTTCTGGGGAAATGCCGGCTGGTACGTGGGAACTCTTACCATGCTTGCGCTGATACTGATATACTTTATCGTATCCAGATATTATATGCCCCGGGTAAACGAATGGCTGTTTGTATTAACGGCAAATCTCGTGATATTCTTGCTGACAATGTTACACTCCATGGGAATTGATATCTTAGGGCTCCATGCCAACATTGTCCCCAAACAGTTTTATCTCTATGTCTCCACCGTGGGGAATGTCAACTGGCTATCTGGCTACTTGTGCATCATTCTCCCGGCTTTTTTCGTATTCTTCATGCTGTCAACAGAGCGGGCATCCGTGATATTATATGGCATTGCCTTAATTTTGGGCATTATCAATTTACTGCTCTGTGCGAGCGAAAGTGTCTTTGCCGGCATATGGACCTGCACATTTTTCACGCTGCCTTTTATCTGTAAAGAAAGCAGACGCATTCAACGGCTGGGAGCATTGCTCTTAGCCTTTGGCATGTGTTCACTATGGATTGGATTGTTCCCATCATTTGCCGCGAAACGTAATACGTTCAACGGACTCTTTTCCGTTATCCTGGACTGGAAAACAGCGCTTATTATCTGCCTGCTTGGCTGTCTGTGCTGCTTTGTCTTGCCCATATTCTGGAAAAAAATGTCGGGACAGATGTGCCGGAGAATGGTAATATTCTTAGAAATAGCAATGCTCCTCTCTTTCCTGGCGCTGCTATATAACTTTTTCAACTCTTACGATGTCAGCTGGGGCAATTACCGCGGAAAAATCTGGAATGCCTCTATGGATTTATTTCAAAACTTCGGCTTCAAAGATAAGCTGATTGGCGTAGGACCTGAATTGCTGGGCTATTATTACAATGGGCTGACCTCATATTCCCTGATTGTCCTCACTGCACACAATGAATTGCTGCAATGGCTACTGACAACAGGTGTTTTGGGAGCGGGTTTGTGGTGTTCTGTATTCCTGTGGCTGGCAATTTCTTATTTCCGCTCCCGCTGCTGGGAACAGGGGGCAATAGCATTTTTCCTGCCTCTGGCAGCATATCTGGGGCAAGCAATGGTAAACAGCCCCAATGCCATGAATATAGCCTTATTCTATTTATTTCTGGCTCTGTACCAGAACAAGATAACCAAGTGACAAAACCTAAGGAACTGTTAAGAAATAACTTTTAAACAGTTCCTAACTTCCCATGCTGCCTACCGCAGCCGACTGCATTCATACCTCTGCATGGTGCGCAGACATGCTTTCAGTTCCTCATAACGCAAATCAAGAGGTCCTTCCTCGATAACAACGTCCATGACCACCGCCATACTATTTATCATGCGGTCTGTAACCTCATCCCGCATATCGACAAGAATCGTATATTTCTCTTCTATTGTATCGGCATCAAAAAACGCCAGCAGCTTCTCCTCGGCAGTCAGCGGAGGCTTTGCAGGTTCCGGTCTGGGCAGTTCTTGATTTGCTGCGTTCTGAGCTTCCTGCCTTCCTTCTTCTTGTACCGGCACGCGACGCTCCGCCTCACCTGCCTTTTTAAATTCCACCCACTGAAAACGGTACTTTTGTTTTGCCTGTGGGTATTTCTGTTTATCCACCGAACTGACAAACATGGAAAACGGCCTTGCATAGGTCTGAAACGTCCCATACAATGCCTGGTATATTACCATCTTCTCGCCCGTTTCTGAATGCTGCGCGATAGTTATAATCTGGTATAGCTTATTCTTAAAATGTAAATATTTCTCTCCCGGTCTTGGATCTCCCTGCGGCATATGTTTTCCTCTTTTCTTCCTGTTGCTTTACAGCCTCCTGACAAGTTTCTCAATATCGACTTTCTCTCCGATTACCATCAGATGCTCGTCTGCATTAAACACATAATCTGCACTCGGCAGCAACGTGCTCTTCCCCTCTCTCTTAATCCCCAGGATATTGGCATTATACCTTGCCCGGAAATTGGTCTCTTTGATAGATTTACCTACCCACTCTTCCAACGGCTGTATCTCATAAACAGAGTAATCCCCAACTTCCATATAATCATACACATGGTTGGCGCTGACTTTCATGGCAATCCGCTTAGCAATATCACGGTCGGGGTAGACCACCTCGTCTGCACCGTTCCTGAGCAGGAATTTTGCCTGAATGTCCCTGGTTGCCTTGCTGATGACATATGGTGCACCCAGTTCCTTCAGCTGGCTGGTAATTTCCAGGCTGCTCTGGAAATTCGTGCCAATGCACACAAAACAAATATCAAAATTCCTGACTCCGAAGCTGCGCAGGACTTCCTCGCGGGTACAGTCTGCAATCTTGGCACTGGTAACCAGAGATAAGATATCTTCAAGATTTTCTTCCCTCTCATCCACTGCCATAACATCATTTCCATTTTTCACCAAATCCATGCATAGATGCTTACCAAATCTTCCAATTCCAATCACCAATATTGATTTCATAATCTATTCTCCTAAACAGTAGTATCGGCACGCGACGCTTCGCGTCTCCTGCCATTTCATCGGAAGGCATTCCCTCTCGGGTATCGCCACGCGACGCTTTGCGTCACCTGCCAGCTCGTCGGAAGGCATTCCAGAAATGCTTCGCATTTGCCTTCCTCCTGTGCTTCGCATTTGCTTTGCGCCTCTACCCAATCGTAATTCGTTCTATGGGCAATTTCACTGAAGCATTATGCCTCTTCTCCGTAAATGACAAGGCGAAGGACATACTGCCAATTCTTCCGCAGTACATGAGGAATATCAGCATATATTTTGAGAAGACTGTAACGTCCCGCGTAATTCCGGTGGATATCCCCACCGTGCCAATAGCGGAAAATACCTCCATCAGGATATCCGATAGCGGAAGCGTTTTCTCCACGCCCGCCATCGCCAGACAGCAGACTGCCGCCAGCAAGAGGTTGATAAAAAAAACTGTCGCCGCTTTCTTGATGCAGTCCTCATCCATCCTCCTGCCAAAAATATTCAGCCCGCTCTGGTTGCGCAGCGTGGACCAGACATATAAAATGATTACCATCATGGTAGTCGTCTTAACTCCGCCAGCAGTTGAGCCTGGGCTTCCGCCAATAAACATCAGTACCACGGTTAGCAGCCTCCCCCCCTCTGAATATGCGCCAGTATCAATCGTATTGAAGCCTGCGGTGCGGGGCGTCACCGCGCCAAACACTGATGCCAGAATCTGCCCTTTCACATCATACGCTGCCAGATTCTCACGTTCAAAGAAATAAAAGCAGACACTGCCTGCCACAATCAGCGCCAATGTCATTACCAGCACAATTTTCGTGTGCAGCATATATTTCTTAACATTCCATTTCTGTTTGGAAATATCATCCCATACAATAAATCCGATTCCGCCAATGATAATTAACGCCATAATCACCACATTTACCAGCACATCATCGTAATATAAAGTCAGGGAACTGTACGGCTCAAACCTCCCCATCAGGTCAAATCCGGCATTGCAGAATGCTGAGATTGAATGGAAAATGCCATACCAGATTCCCTCCGCAATGCCAAACTGCGGGATAAAACGAATCATCAAAAGCACAGCCCCGACACCCTCAAAAATCAGCGCATAGCGCACAATCTTCAGCACCAGGCGCACTGTGCCGCCAATCTGCAGCGTATTCATGCTCTCCTGGATGAGGTTGCGTTCTTTCAGGCCGATGCGCCGTTTGAGGAAAATAGAAAAACATACGCCGATTGTGATAAATCCCAGCCCGCCAATCTGAATCAGCACAAGGATTACCGCCTGTCCAAACAGGCTCCAATTGGCATATGTATCCACCACCACCAGCCCGGTCACGCAGGTACTGCTGGTTGCCGTGAAAAAGGCATTGAGAAACCCGCTGCACTCTCCGCTTTTGGTCGCTATGGGAAGCATCAAAAGCACTGTCCCCACCGCAATAATCATTAAAAATCCCAGGGCAATGGTCTGCACCCTGCTCAGTCTCTGTATCATGACATCTCCTCTAAAAAAGGAGCATTCCGTGACCCACAAGGGCCGCAAAACACTCCTTCGTGCTTAATGCTTAGTATTTACCAAATTCACCATCCAGGGAAATGATACGCTCATTCTCTTCCGCCTTATCCGCCGATGTACTCTGGATTGGAGCCACATTGGAGTTGTTGCCGCCCTTAAGTTTGTACTGTCCAATCATTGTACGCAGCGACATTGCCTGGTTAGATAACTGCTCGCTGGCAGCTGCACACTCTTCACTGGTTGCAGAGTTGGTCTGAACAACCTGGGATACCTGGCTGATTGCCTGGTCAATCTGGCTGACTGCCGTTGCCTGGTCATTCGATGCCACTGCAATGCTGTTAATCAGGGATACGATATTGTCTACCTCTCCGAGAATCTCTGTCAGGGAAGCTGCCGTTCCCTCTGCAAGCTTGGAACCATGTTCCACCTTCTTGATAGAATCTTCAATCATCTCCGCGGTCTCACTGGCTGCAGATGCGCTCTTGCCGGCAAGGTTCCTTACCTCTTCTGCTACAACTGCAAATCCCTTACCATGTACGCCTGCCCTTGCTGCCTCTACTGCGGCATTCAAGGCAAGGATATTGGTCTGGAATGCGATGTCATCAATTACTTTGATAATCTTAGAAATGTTCTCAGAAGACTCGTTAATCTCTGTCATCGCGCCAATCATGTCTTTCATATGCCCATCGCTCTGCATAGCCTCATTCTTCATGGTATGTACAGATTCATTAGCCTGATTTGCCTCCTCAGCATTGCGTTTGGTACGTTCTGCAATCTCTGTGATGGAAGCAGTTACCTCCTCGATTGCGCTCGCCTGTTCCGTGGAACCCTGTGCCAAAGCCTGGCTGGCATCGGATACCTGCTCCGCACCCATGGAAAGCTGTATGGAAGAATCCCTGATTCCGGAAAGCATCTGGTTATTCTCCCTGAAAATACTGTCAAACGCGTTGCCCAAAACATCCTGGTCTCCCTTGATTTTTACATCTACGTCAAGATTACCCTGGGAAAGATGGTTGGCAATCTCCGCCTGATACTTAATCGTATCTACAATTTTCTTATAATCATCTACCAGTTCGCCAAATTCATCATTGCGGAACTTTTCTAACTGAACATCCACCTTACCATCTGCAATCTCCATCGCCGCAATGCTCAGCATCTTCATGTTCCTCTGCATATCTTTCAGCAATGAAGCTGCCATAATAATTGTTAGGATAATAGCAACAGCCACCAGACCGCACATAAAAAGTTCTGCATTTCGCACATAAGATTCGGAAACATTCTTTGTCCTGACTGTCGTTAATGTACTGATTCCCGCAAATGCAACCAAGCCAGTCAGAAAAATGACTATTACAAAACAGCTTATCAACCGTGTCTTAAACTTCATATTTTTCATTTTCTATCTTCTCCTTTACCTTTATGCCTCTGCAATTTCGCCTGCGGGGGCAGCATCTTCAAACGTCTCCACATCCTCATCCCGGATTAGCTTCTCCGGATCAAGCAACAGCTTTACCTCATTGTCCACCCTTGCAAGCCCAAATACATACTTTTGGTTTCCGGCAGTGGACTGTGACAGGGACGGCGGAAGAATGATTTCTTTCTCATCAACGGTAATAACTCCCGCAATCTCATCTACAATCAGCCCTACAACTGTCGACTTCACGCCAATTACTATAATGCAGGTTCGGTCTGTGTACTCACGGGGAACTTGCTTAAGCCTCACCCTGACATCAATGACCGGAATAATCTTTCCGCGGATATTAATCAGTCCTCGGATATAATCCTCTGTCTCCGGAACTGCCGTTATGGATTGAATTCCCACAATTTCCTGCACGTATGTAATGGCGATACCGTAACATTCATCTGCAATCTGGAATGTCATGAACATGCCTCTCTGGGTATCTTCCCTGCCGTCCAGATCATCCATCAAATCCAATTCTTCTGACATATCCTACTTTTTCTCCTCTCCGGCAATCAAGCCTGCAATATCGAGAATCAATGCAATGCTTCCATCTCCAAGCTGTGTACAGCCGGACAATCCCTGAACTTTTTTGATGTAAGAGGGAATTGGTTTTACCACAATTTCCTGTTCTGCAATCAGCTGGTCAATGAACACACAGACATTCTTATTCTCATGCTCTAATACCACTACGATACCATCTTCAATTTCAACCTTGGAATCCTCCAAATGGTAACGGCGGTTCAGGCGTATAAAGGGGTAACATTCTTCACGGAGCATAATGTACTCTTCTCCGTCCGGCTCTTTCACCAGCATATCCTTGGTGACCCTGACGAATTCCTTGATGTCATTCGTCTCTACGACAAATGTGGAATTCCCGACCTGCATGACAATGCCATTGATGATTGCCAATGTCAGCGGAATCTTCATGGTCATCTCGCTCCCGCCGCCTTCCACGCTGTCAATCTCCAGATTACCGCCCACAGCCTGAATGTTCTTAACCACCACATCCATGCCTACGCCGCGCCCTGAATATTCTGTAACCTGCTCTTTTGTGGAAAACCCGGCAAATGTGATAAACTGGAAAATCTCTTTCTCGGTAAACTCTGACATAGCACGGTTGCCAATCAGACCATTATTTCTCGCTTTCTCATACAGTTTCTGCTTGTTCAGGCCTTTGCCGTCATCCCGGACAATAATATATACTTTTCCGCCTTCGTTCTTCGCCTCCAGGGTAATCTTCCCTTTGGGATTCTTGCCTGCCGCAAGGCGCTCTTCCTTGGACTCGATTCCATGGTCCACGGAATTACGCACTAAGTGCATCAAGGGGTCGGAAATATGCTCAATGATGTTCTTATCAACTTCCGTGTTCTCTCCGATAACCTCAAGCTCAATATCTTTGCCCAGCTTCCTGGACACATCGAAAACAATACGGTTCATCTTCTGGAACGTATTCGTCAGCGGCATCATACGCATGGACATGATAACATCCTGCAGCTCTGTGGTAATCTTTGAAAGCTGGCTTGCTGACTTCTGGAAATTGGAGAGCTCCAGTCCCGGCACTTTCAAATCTGGATTCTGAAGCACCGTTGCCTCAGAGATAACAAGCTCGCCAATCATATCCATCAGCGAATCAAGCTTATCTACATTCACGCTGATATACGTCTGCTTGGGCTGCTGCTTGGGATGATTCTTCGCCAGCTTCTTGCTCTTGCCGGCTTCCTTACCCTTGATGACATAATCGCCAGGCGTCGGCTCTTTTTTCTCCGGCTTCTTCTCTTCCTCTTTCTCCTTGTCATCGAGTTCAATGACAATCGGCTGCTCCTCCGGCTCATGGAAGCCCATCTCAAACTCCTGCTTGGTGCAGTCATTGATTTCCACACGTTCCATACCGGATGTCTCGCCAATCGCGGCTTTTACCTCCTCCTTAGAACACTGGCACTGTATCAGCATATGGAATCCATCTTCCAGAATCACATCGCCGCTGGCTTCGTTGCTGATAATGTCATCAGGAATATATTGTAAATCCTCTGCCACTTCTTTCAAGGCATACACAGCCGTATAGGCACGTATATTGCACATTTGGGTATCATCACGCCAATAAATTGATATCTTGTAATATTTGCTGCTCTCACTTCCTGTGGGCGCTATATAGAACTGGTCAGGCTCCACGTAAGTATTTTCCGGGGGCAGTTCCTCACCCTTTTGGGAAATTCCGGTTTTCACCTTAGTCAGAAATTTATCAATCTCTTCCACAAGCTTAGTCTCATCACCATCCGGTGTTTCTCCGCTCTTGATTTTTTCCAACTCTCCAGTGATAAAATCAGATACCTCCAGCACATGGTCTACCAACTCCAGATGCGGAACGTTCTCTGGATGAGATTCTCTCAGATAATAAAATACATCTTCCAGTTTATGGGACACTTTCGTGATATTTTCATACATCA
>CANOFO010000020.1 GCA_947565305.1 uncultured Lachnospiraceae bacterium
ATATTCAGCCAGCCACTGAGTTTTGGTCGGCAGGCTCAAGATTCCGAGAGCCTATTTTAGTTCTAATTCCTTCACCATTCCCTCCATAGAAATACCCCCGGCTGTATCCAACACAACCGAGGAATGTATTTTTCCTGTATCGTTTATTATACAAAGGAATTTTCCATTGTTCAAGACATAACGCTTAGGAACCTGCCCATACAGGATTCATTTAATTCAACAGGGGCTGGCACTGACCAACCCCTGCTCGATTATTTTCACTATTCTTCTAATTCTTAATCTTAACGCTGGATGCCTGTCCTTTCCGCTTCAGCAATTTCCCATATGCTTTCAGCTTGCTCTTCGGCACTTTGATGGAAGCCTTCTTGTGAATGCCTTTGAATGCCTTCGCACCCACCGATTTCAGCTTCGTACCCTTAATAGTTATCTTTTTTAGCTTCTTGCAGTTGTAGAATGCCTTAGAGCCAATCTTGGTAACATTCTTCCCAATCGTCGCGCTTGTGGCTTTGCTGCATCCCGAGAATGCACTGCTGCCTATTGATGTAACAAGGAACTTCTTACCTCCGATATTTACCGTGTCCGTCATCTTGATGCTTTTACTCTGCTTGCTCTTGACGCCGCTTAGGGAAACTGTACCTTTCCCATCCGTCTTGGCATCCGTAATCTTGTACTTATAATTTCCAACAGTGTAGACTGCATTCTTCCTGACAGTAATCTGGAATGTCTCGGAGACTTCTCCTGTATAATTTCCCTTTCCAATGATTTTTACGGTCGCTGTCCCGATATTTGTGTTATTTCCGTAGCTTACCGTATAGTCCTCGTTAACCTTTAAGTTGCTGCCCGCGTACGTTATCGCAAGGGACGGCTCTATCTCTTTGCTCGTATAGTACTGGTTCTCAATCCTATTCACAGTAGCCTTTGCGATGCTTGTTTTTTCTGAGGGCGTTGTAGATGTTGGGGGTTCCGAAGGCGCAAGGCTTTTATATTTTGCCTCCGCATCCGTCAATACCTTATAATTTTCCACGAGAGCCTTCTGAACCTCGGTCAGCTTGTCGTATGCTTCCCTTGCAGCAGCGATTTTTTCCTTGCTGGCGTCATTATAAACTACTTCGCCAATATCATTAATCAGCGTTACCACATTCACTACCGCCTGATCCACCGCTGCCTCTTCTGTCTGATAGCCAATCGCATACAAAGTAAACTTTTTCGCTTCATCTCCCGCTGCCATTTTCAATTCAATTTTGTGCTTGGCAGACTTTTCTTCCTGCAAGGCAATGCAAACTTTGCCATTATTCCAACCCGATTGATTAAAACAACTCAATGTGGATTTTTTCACGCCATCCACATATAAATCTGCAGAACCATACGCACTCTCGCTTGTTTCTTTATAGACGAGCATAAATGTCTGGCAATTGACTTCAATCGTCAGCGGAGCAGCCGCGCCATTCTCATTGTACATCCAGTTATTCGGAAACCACTTTTCCCCATCTTTTCCATTATACTTATACTGATATGTCGGAACATCGCTGTCATTGCTGTTGAATCCGCCCGCTTCGATAGCGCTGATTGCCGAATCAGAGCCCGCTGTTGTTGTCGAATCAATCATCTTAATCCCTTCAAAGGAAGAAGATGTCACAGCTTCGATGGAATCCACATTTGTTATATTATCAGCCTCAGTTTCTTCTTTATCCACACGGTCCATCAGTTCAAGAATGCAATCCGCCATGAGTTTGTACCCATTTGCATTCGGATGAAGCGTATCGTTGTAAAACCAGTCATAAAAACCATCCCTTTGATAAACGTCCTCGATAGCGTCTGCCGTGCTAATCATGGGCAAATCATACTTTGTCCCATATTTGCGGTAATTCATCTCTTCTACGCGGTTTAAGTTATTAAATACGGAAAATACCAGAACAACTGCCGAGCCGGATTTCAACGCCTGGCGAATCAGGCCTTCGTATGCACCGCCTCTTGTTTCACAGCCCGAATCATTTACTGCAAACTCAATGAACAAAATGTCCGGATGAGTGCTGCCCTTTGGCAGACGGCCTACCACATCGCGCCCATAGCGGATAATACCGATATCTGATGAGGTGCCGCTCATGCCTGCATTGATAAAATGAACATTCTGCCCTTCATTTACGCCATATTTCTTAGCAAAAGCAGTTGCAGAGACTTCTGCATAACATGCGGAATTCGGATTGTAGCCGCCGCCCTCCGTGATAGACCCGCCAATGTAAGCCAGCGATACATCTTCTCCTGCGCGTGCCTTTTGAAGCGCTGTCTTTATGCGCGCATTGTTGCCTGTGGAAAAAACGCCTTGCCCAACCATTTGCTTATAAAGTTCTTCATCCGGCTTAAATTCTTTAATTTCTTGCGGAATACCAGAAATCGACAAATCATCTACATAGAAATCCGCCGTCTCGGACGAAGAACACTGAAGAAACAAGGCAATCTCATCGGCAGTTTCCGGAACGGTAAAAGAACCGCTCAGTTCTGTCCACTCACCGCTTACACAGTTAGAACTCTTTACCGAAGGATATTGTGTGCTGCTGCTGGCATCCTTATACTGTATCCCCATGTCGATTGTTTGCCCTGAACCCGAGTCCTGCTTTACATAAACTTTGAAATCATATGTATTCCCTGATATCACATATTTCACAAGCGGCAGCTGAATGCCATGCCATGTCGCAGAACGTTCTTTGACTGACAGACTGTTATTGCCTACATCATGATGTACCGAAGTAGAGACTTCAATTTTTGCTCCGCGCCCCATAATCCCCTGATATTGCCCATCTTCAAAACCATTTTTGTAAAATACTATTTTCTCATCCTCTGCCTGTGCATCCACTGGAAACATCGTCAATGTCATTGCCGCCGCCAGAATTGCCGCACATACGCGCTTCCATCCATTCCTCATTACTTTCTTCACCATTTACTCCTTTCATGATAAAGAAGGATTGCAGAAACTTCATCGTCAAAATTTCTCAATCCTCCCAGATTTTATAGATAATTTATTATAGTATGTTATTTTATCTTTTTCATCCCCCAAAACTATAGACTTTTCACAAAAACTTGGTATAAATATTTAGTTTTTTACATATTGTGCCAAAAATCCATGATACTAAATACTCGTTCATTGTCATCCCGGCAAGCTATCCCTCAGACAGAGTACGCCCCATCCCAGAGCCTGGTTCGGATACTCCGGCATTATCGGCAGATGCTTTGCCCCTCTTATCAGATACGCTTTCACTTTCTCCCCATACAGATAGGGGTCATTTCCCTCCACGACTCCCCACTGCATCAACAGCGCCGCACTGCCCGTGACAAACGGCGTTGCCATGGAAGTCCCGCTGCGCACCGCATAACCGCCACCAGGCGCTGCCGAATTGATGGACACGCCAGGCGCTGCCAAATCCGGTTTTATCTGGTTAGTCTGTCTCGTATAACCACGCCCGGAAAACTCTGCAAGCCGGCCATATCTGGAATCATAGGCTGCCACAGAAATCACTTTTTCCGCTGTGGAAGGAATCGTCAGCGTTGTCTCCTCCACCGGGTAGAGAAATCCGGTTCCCTGGTTCAGCACGGTCTGGCCTGGAAGCCACAAATCATAGTTTCCCCGCACAATACGCTCCGGTACTAAAACCACCCGCCAGATTCCAGAATCAATATAGGCAGAGACTGGCAGGAAATCAATATAGATTTCCTGATAAAGGTTATAAGGGCTCGGCTCCCCATAATAGAGCAGAATTTCCGTCTGTCCTATTACAAATCTCTGCGGCCCCTGAATTTGCCGTATAGGTCCTATCCGTCTGCCGGAAGGATGCTCCAGCAAAATGTCATACTGGTCGACATAGGATTTCCAGACCTGCAGGCTCAAAGCCGTCTCATAATCCCCCACGCCCAGCTCAATCTCCTGTTCCTGTCCTTCCACGAGAATTCCTGAGGTATGCCCTCTTGCCGCCCCCTCATTTCCAGTTCCCACTGAGATAGTTGTCTTCCAGTAATTTGACATGTCATTGATATAGCTCTCCAGCAATGCCGTCCCGCTGTGCGAGCCATAATTGTTGCCAAAACTCATATTGACTGCCATAGGCATCTTGAGCTGCAATGCTTTTTCCACAACGTAATCCAGGGCGCGCATAAGCTGGGTCGTCCGCGGAAACCCATCCGGCTCTGCCGTCCCCAGCTTTACGACCAGCAGCGGACTTTCATATGCAACGCCGCGGTTGACGCCATCGGAAGCCCTGCCGTTTCCCGCCGCAATACCGGCTACATGCGTACCATGACCGGAGGTGTCACGGCTGGGCACAAGACGAAAACGTTCCTGTTCACTTGGCGCATTCAATGCCTCATTGATTTGTTCCGCTGTAAATTCCCTGTCCAGCGTCTCATCATATAGCGCAAGAATCCTTGTACTGCCGTCTGCATTGCGAAAATCAGGATGACTGTAATCAATCCCCTCTTATGTCAAGTCACTGCAAAAAGTTTTTCAGCTTATTTATTAAAAAACTTCCCTGTTTTAGCAGTTTCCTATGTAAGTACCCGCCTTTTTGCATACCTGCTGTCAGATAATTGCCACAAAAACCTGTCTGCCATGTTAAACTATTGCCGAATCAGTTTGTAGCGCTTTCCATTTGATTTCTATATCTTCTTCATTATAAACTACGATTTTATCAATATACTTCTCCATTGTCTCTGTTGCCAATAAGACCTCTCCCCCTGATATAAATTTCTCTGATTCCGCCTTTTGAATTTGTTCATCCAGTCGAATAACCCGCTCCTGTAAACTCCTGATAACTCCCCGCTGTTTCTCCATCCCTGCATAGAGGGGACGGAACTCTGTCTGCTCTCCCAGAGCATATAACTGGTAACTCTCATAATGCACCTGTTTCAGCCTCTCATATTCCCTTTCAGCCTTCCTCATATCCCGCAATAATTTGTCACGTTTCACGTTCAAATCATCCTTATACCTATGGGAAACCTCTGCTGCAAGCTTCTGTTCTTCCAGATATTCTTCCAGCCGGAACAATACCACCTGTTCCAGAAACATGACATTGACCTTGCTGACACAATCCCTAAGTCCGTCCACATACCGGTTCTGACAGATAAAATAAGGATTCCGTCCCTCCTTTACCTGCAAGCTGCGTTTGCAGCATCCGCACACTGCCCTGCCAATCAATGGATGTCTGCTTTCTTTCCCCTTTCTTTTTCTGCAGCTTTTTCCCCTGCTTTTCTGGACTTCCTCAAAATCTTCCCTTGCAATAATAGGGGCATGGTGGTTTCGGATAATCTTCCAGTCTTCTCTTGATTTCAAGACGTTACGACCTCCCACCTGCTCCCTCTCCGTTTTACCATACTCCACATCCCCGACATACACCGGATTGCGTAAAATACTGCATATGGTACTGTTACTCCAATTAAACTTATCCCCCTTTGGCTTGCGAGAGGTTGTGCCTTTCCTAATCTTAAACTCTATTGGCGTAGGAACATTCTCTAAATTCAGTTTCTTTGCCGTCTGGGAGGATGTTACCCCCTGCAGGGCAAGGGCGAAAATCTCACGGACGACCGCCGCCTCATCCTCGCAGATGACAAGCATGTGCCTGTCATCCGTGCCCTTTTCATAGCCAAATGGAGCATTGGTGCTGACATACTGTCCGCCTTCCTTTCTTGCCCGCAGCGAAGTTTTCACTTTCTGCGATAAATCCTTGCTGTACATGTCATAGAGGAGGTTTTTGAAATTTACATCCAACTCAGAGGTGTTTACCCGATAACTGGCGCTGTCATAATGGTCGTTAATGGAAATAAAACGGATTCCCAAAAAGGGAAATATCTGCTCCAGATAAGAACCCACTTCCATATAATCCCTGCCAAACCGTGAAAAATCTTTTACCACTACGCAGTCGATTTTCTCATTTCTGGCATCTTCCAAAAGTTTCTGTACCCCCGGACGGTTGAAATTCGTCCCCGAAAATCCGTCATCCTGGTATTCCATAACCTCACATTCTGTAAAATGGGCAGCGATATACTTCCTTATTAAAGTGCGCTGCATGGAGATACTGCTGCTTTCCTCCCTCACTGTTTCATCTGTCTTGGAGAGGCGCATATAGGCAGCAATGCGGACAAAGCTTACATCCCTTTCCTTATCCATCTGCCTGATTCTTTCCATCTTGTTACTCATGCCGTGCGCCTCCTTTCCCTGACATGCCATTTTCATCGGCATATAATAATTCATTCATGCAGAATGCAAACGTAATTTTTACCCGGTGATCGGCATACACATCAATCCGGTTAATCAGGGTATGTATGGATTCCTTTGTCAGTTCCGTCCTTTCATTGCATTTCATAAGATTCCGCAGGAACTTTCCCTTTTCCCTTATCTCCCCCTCCATGACATCTAACCCGCGCTGTAATTCTTCTTTCCTCTCTGCTGCTTCATGGAGGGACTTCTCATTTTCCTTTTTCATATGCTGAAATTCTTCCAGGGAAAGGCTACCCTCATGATATTTCAGGTACAGCTCACTCCCTCTCTTTTTTCTGCTCTCCTGCTGTTTCCCACACAAGACAATCTCATGCCTGATTTTCCTCTTTTGTTCCTCTGCCTGGTTTTCAAGCTCCTTTACCAGCCTGCCCGGGCGTAAACCTGACAGGGAGAACTCCTGACGCAGTGCAGTTTTTATCAGTTTATCCAGCACGCCCATGCCTATGCTCTTTGCCGGGCACTGCAGTTCATCCAGCCTGCCGGAAGATGGGCAATAGTAACCATAATGGCGCACCATATCCCCAGAACCCAACTGCTTTGCATTTGCCACTCTTGCCATCTGCTTTCCACAGTCCCCACAAAACAGCACACCAACATAAATATCCTCCTCTATTGGCACTTTCTTAGAAAAACCGTCTCTATTGCAGTATTTTGACGCCGACTTTTCAAACATGGCAGCCACCCGGAAAAACACATCCTCGCTGACAAGAGGCTCATGGGTTCCATGCTGAATGCAGTAATCCCCGCTGTCCACATCATGGCGGTCCCTGATTTTATATTGTTTCCCGCAGGTTGTCCCCTGTACCAGACAGCCCATATAGACAGGGTTTGTCAAAATCAGTTTTACCGTTCCGGCGGTCCACTGTTCCAGAACCTCCCCCTCCTGCCAGTACACATGCCCTGTCTTTCTGTAAATTCCCGGTCGGTGGATTCCCCTCTCATAGAGTTCTACGGCAATCTGCCTCATATTTTTACCAGATAAATACATTTCATAAATATCCTTTACAATCCCTGATGTCTCCGGGCAGATAAAAAGGCATTTTTTCCCATCTGCCCATTCTGCCCGGTATCCATAAGGCGGGATTCCTCCGGTATAACTTCCCTGCTCCTGGCTGCTACGCCTGCTGGACTTTACCTTTTCGGCAATGTCCCTCACATACATCTCATTGACAAGATTTTTGAGGTTCAATGCCATCTCATCCGTGCCGGATTCCATGAAGAACGTATCAATCCTATCCGTAAGGGCAATAAAGCGGACGCCCATAAAAGGAAAAATCTTCTGGATATAATTCCCTGCCTCTATATGATTCCTGCCGAACCGGGATAAATCCTTGACAATCACACAGTCAATGCGTTTTTTTCTCACATCCTGCAGCATTCGCTCAAAACCTTCCCTCTTGAAATTAGTTCCTGTTCTGCCCAAATCCGTATAACAGTCATAAAGCACCATCTCCGGGTGTTCTTTCAGGTACTGCTTTGCCATAGCAACCTGCATATCAATGGATTCATTCTTTCTCTCTGTACCTTCTACGGAAAGCCTTGCGTAAATCCCTACATGAAAACGTCTGGAAAGAGGTATTTGTTCCGTTTTTTTCTTCTTAGAAGTACGGGCCATCTTACGATACCTCCTTTAAGGTAACGGCACGCGACGCAATACGTCACCTGCCATGTCGGCGGAAGGCATGAGAGAAATGCTCCGCATTTGCCTTCCTCCTCTTTCCTGCTCCATTATCGACGTGTTTTCCCTGTGTTCCATGAAATCTGCCAACATCAGAACCTTTACAAACATATCCTTTGCCTTAAGTTCCAAAAATACCCGCTTATCTTCATACACAAAAATGCGGCTGACGAAAGTCACGAGAATATTCCGGCTTAATTCCGTAATTTCCAGCGTGGATTTCATCTTTTCCAGATTTGCCCCCGCTGCCACGCCTGCCTTAAATAAAACCTTAATTGCCTCCTCCTGCTGCCTAATGGCTTCCTCCGCCTCCTGGTACTGCGTTTCATAAATCTGCCGGAAATCGCGGAAATCTTCCTCTGTAATAATTCCCCGTTTCAAATCTTCGTATAATCCTGTACGCAGAGAAACATACTTTTCCTGTTCCTGATGAAGCTTCTGGATTTCTTTGTCGAAAGCCGTCACTTCATCAAACTGTACTTCCATTGTTTCTATCTGTGCCAATACATGGCTCTTATCCAAAAACAATGCTAACTGCTGCTGCAGCCCTGCCAGGATAAGGTGTTTCAATTTTTCCTCCGGGATGCTGTGTCTTGTGCAGCCAAGCCCCTTATTTCTGGTAGGGCAGATAAAATACACCTTTTCCGTTCCCTTATAGCGGTTTACACGTCTTATCATCGGCTCCCCGCAGTCGCCGCAGAACAGAAAGCCTGTAAACATATGGCATCCGGCTTTCCCGGATGAGGCCCTTGTGTCAACTTCCAATAATTTCTGGACTGTCTCAAAATCCTCTGCCGATACCACCGCCTCATGGGTATCCCATACACGCACCCATTCCTCTTTTGGCTTTTCCACCGAGCGTTTCACCTTATGGCTGACCTTTTCATTTTTCCCCTGCACCATCATTCCCATGTACAGTTCATTGGTAAGGATTCGCTTGACCGCTACAGCCGACCATTTCGCCTTTACGTGGGTTGCAAACCCGGTAGAGAATTTCTCCCCCTGCGACTTCTTATACTCCATCGGGGAAAGGATTCCCATCCCATCCAGTTTTTCCGCTATGGCAAGGTTGCTGAGGCCTGCAATCTTCCATGCAAATATCTTCTTCACAATCCCGGCTGCATACTCATCCACAAGCAGATGGTTGATATTCTCCGGATCCTTACGGTAACCGTACACCGCAAATGCACCAATAAAGTCCCCTTTCTCCCTCTTGACCTGTTGATGGCTCCTGACCTTTTTGGAAATATCGCTGCAATATGCATCATTGACAAAGTTCTTGACCGGCAGCACCAGCGTTTTTTCATTAAAATCGGCTGTCAGCGAATCAAAGTTATCGTTCAGCGCTATAAACCGCACAGAAAAAGCCGGGAGGGTTTTTTGAATCAACCGCCCGGCTTCAATATAGTCCCGTCCAAATCTGGATAAGTCTTTTACAATCACACAATCAACGTGTCCAGCCTCTATATCTTCCATCATCCGCTTAAACGAAGGCCTGTCAAAATTTGCCCCCGACCATCCGTCGTCCACGTAGATGTCATAAATCTCCATATCGTCCTGCTTACGGATATAGGAACGTATCATATCTCTCTGGGAACGGATACTGTTGCTTTCCGCGCTGCTGCCATCCGATTCATCATCCCGGCTCAGACGGAGATAGACTGCCACGTTATAGAAATCTTTCGCTTTCATCTTCTATTCCTCCTGATTTATAATTCGTCAGCATTACCCATCCTACCGGGCATGAACCTTTCATCAGGAGTCCTGCCGGTTTCGTCCTGATAAAATCATAACACGCTCTCTGCGCTTTATAAATGCCCTTTTTATATGATTGCAGTCTGCTTTCTGACAAGCTGCACCATGCGCTCATCCAACGTTTCCTGTTCACCCTGTGCATATCCAATCTGTAATATATACTCGCCTACATTCTGCGCAAAGGGATTCTTTACCTGCTCCAAAAAAAACTGCACCCGCTGGTTCCTGCTTTTGAACTGATCTATCACAACCTCCCCTGCATTTGACAATTCTTCCCTCTTGAGTTCCATAATAGGAATGTTCTTTAGTTCAGATAATTTTTCAAGCGTCACTGGTATGCCACTCCTTTCTAAAATTATTTTATTAGGAATGATGCCTGTCTTATGACTTGCAAATTCATACTGCTAACCCGCACTGCCCTCATTTTCCTTTTATCCAACAATAATGAGAGAAAAAATGCTAAGCCACATGTTTTAATCTATGGCTTAGCACTATATTAATGTTCAACTCAAAAAGCCAGATATAATCAACGTTTCTTTAAATCAATCTGAAACATTGCCGTAATCTGATTCAGCTTATCAATAGTCTCAATACAATCCTCCACAAGTTCATTATTCTGAGTTGTCTGCGCAACAACATCTGTTGTTTTATCTGCAATATCGGTCACGCCAACTGCGGACTCATTGACCGTTGAATTGATGCCGCTAAGTGAATCTGCAATTTCTGCAACCGTGTCTGTCAGTTTGAGCACAGACTCTTCAATGGTGCTCATTCCCAACGAATATCTTTCCGAATCGTTATAATAGTTCTCACCGACCTCAGCAAACTTCTCATAATCTTTTAAAACAACTTTTTCAAGAAATTCCACCGTATCCCGAAGCGATTCCGCCAGCATGGACACCACACGATTCACATCCGCAACAATAGAATTAATGCTTCCGACGGTTTCGGATGTCTGACTTGCCAGAGAGCCAATCTCTGTCGCAACAACGGCAAAGCCCCTGCCAGCTTCTCCTGCTCTCGCTGCCTCAATCGATGCATTAAGTGCAAGCAGGCTTGTCTGTGATGATATTGCCATAATCGCACTCGTTAACTCGTTTATCTTCTCAACCGCCTTAGATCCTTCAATTGCCTGTTCCGTCTTTTCACTGATATTCTGGTACATTCTTGTAGTTTTGTCCGTTGCTTCAGTCGTCGCCGTCTTCAAGCTTTCTGCACGTGTCTTTACCTCGCTGGCCAGACGCTCCCCCTCTGCAGCAAGGCTCTGAATCTGTTCGGTCTCTTTTTTCACATAACCGATATTGCCATTGATAATTTCGGTCGTCGCTGCAGTCTCCTCCATGCCCGCTGCAAGCTGCTGCGTCGTGGCAGAATTATCAGTACATTTGCTGTTAATCTCGGCGGAGATTGCCCTAACCTCATTTACATTATTCGTAATCTGTTCACTCACGCCATCAATATCGCCAACCATCGTACCCAAGTTTGTACGCATATCATGGATGGCACGTCCCATCAATCCAAGTTCATCCTTTTTCTTTACAATTTTGGTACCCGCCTGATTCTCCGTAAAGTTAAATTTGCTTGTATCATTGATAATATCCGTAATCTGCCCCAAGGCTTTCAGCATATATCCGACTACAGCCAAGCTTAAAATCATACCGAGTATTACTAAACCCACACTGCCACCAATCAGCCATTGTCTGATTTCCGTCACGCCACTGAGAATATCATTTTCATCCGCTGTCATAACTAAAATACACTGGTTATCCAATACCATAAACGCCGCATATTTCAAAACGCCTTTAAAATTATATGTAATAACATCCGGTTCCGGCACAATACCCCTATCCAGCTCCGCAAGAATCTGCTTCACCGCTTCATTCTCAACCGACTGCCCGATTTTTTCCGGCGACGGATGGTAAAGCATGGTACTGTCACTCGCTACCAGGTAAGAATATGAGCTGTCCACACCCTCCAGCTTTGCATCCGCAAGAATTCTTTCAAGCATTTCATCAGACATCTCCCCACCTGCGCCAGAAATCTCATATTCCAACATTTTTGCAGACGCTTTCGTCAATGATAACATAGAACTGCGCGCCTGTTCTCTGATCAATTTGGAACTTGTCGGCAACGTAATCGCGATACATCCCACAACCGCAATAATCAAAAAAGATTCCGCCAGAATCATAACTTTAAATTTAAGTGAGTGGAAAATTCCCACCTTGCTGTCGTTCTTCTTTTTCATCTGCATTTTTCCTCCGTAAACTAAATTAATCTTTATTTAATTGTAACATATTATATCATGTTATGAAAGATTATTTGTTACTTTTCGTACAGGATTTCAGGTTTGTACTTAGCGAGAAGATTAGTCAGGAACATCCGTATAAAAATTTGAACAACTTTCGTTAATACACAACATGTTAAATAAATGCAGCAAACAGTTTTCACTTTGTAAAACAGACCCATCTTACATCAAAATGACTATCTATTTTGCATTTCCTGTAGGACTAAATCAGCCGGAATCCTTGATATTTACTGGGTCCTTGCTAACTTGACAATATAATAACACGCTCCCCGGAATCCAGAACCGCCACAATCACCCCTTTTCCTGTCAGGTTATATCTTGCACTCTGCAGCGGTGTGATACAGGATGCCTGTATACCCTCCCGCACAGCAAAATACAGCCGTTTGGGCTTTTCCACATATTCCACTTCTATCGCAGCTGCCACCTCATCCATAGCAGATTCCGGCACATTTAAGATGGCATACTCGTTACTTAATTCATCCACACGTATCTGTGGATTCTCCCTGGAGAGCCGCATAATATCTCCGGAATATTTGACAATCAGCTCCCAGCGTTTCTCCTCCGGCTCATAACCCACGCCAAGATTTAGGGATTTCTCCCTCTCGCGCTCTGTGGCATCTAATGCAAGATTCAACAGGTTCTCAAATTTTTCGCTTGCCATATTGTTCCATTCCCTCCTACTTATGATAAAACAAAGCAGACAAGTCCGCTTCAACTCCCTAAATCCCTCATTCTTGAGAGACTTGGACATAGTTCCCCAAAATTCAGTATTTATATAACCTCATTAATCTTCAAACAGTCCAGCCTATTGTCTGTAACATAAACAATAGCTGGACTGTTTAAATATATCATATGAGGGGAAGATATATGCACGGAAGTATCTATTTCTCCGATACCCTCAAAATATTATATGAGTTGCTTTCATTTCACAGCTTTTCTCTCCAACTTTTCAATATCTGCTCACAGCGGTCCACATCAACTTCCTCCACCGCATCTTTCAGCTGTTCAAACAAGTCATGCTGTACATCCAAGTAAAGGTATTGATTCATTTCCTTAATTACCGCTTCCATCCTATCTATGTCCAGCTCCTCTATAGCAGCTGTCATCTCAATAAAGCAACTTTCCAGCACGTCCTGTGGAATTTCCTTTTTGTTAGCCTCATCCTCCTCTTCCTCAGCACAAAAAGGTTCCAGTACAGAAAGATATCCAAGATACTCCGCCAGCATCTCCTCTGTACCTTCACGAATTGCTGCAGAATCTCTGGCATTTCCTGCTTTCTCCATGGCAGCGGCTTTCTCCGATAAGGATATGGCTCCAATCTGCTTAGAAGAACTTTTAAGCGCATGAACTTCAATCGTATATCCGGTCCAATCCTTCTGCTCCACCATATTCCTGATTGCCTGCGCTTTCTTTTCTATATTTCGGTAATATACCTTTAATGTCTTCCAGAACAAACTTTCATTGACAAAGAATTTCATGGCTGCTTCCACATCCAAGTCACCAATCACAATCGGTTCATACCTCCTAGGCTCCTTATCTGCATCTGCAGCATTGTACAACGTCTTCACCTTCTGAATCTTTTCCACCGGAAGCCACTGCCTTACCTTATCCACCAGAATGCGGATTTCGATGGGCTTGCCTATAAAATCATTCATGCCCTCCCGGCAGAACATCTCTTTCGTCCCCTCCACGGCGTTGGCAGTAAGGGCAATAATCGGCACATCATTGTATTCAGAATGGAAACGGCGAATGATATGTGTGGTCTCCACGCCATCCAGTTCCGGCATCATGTGGTCCATAAATACGATATCGTAATGGAAATTAGCAATCTTAGCAATTGCCGCCTGTCCGCTGGTCACAGTGTCTATCTGCATTTTCAGCGGTTCTAAAAGTCCTTCCGCCACCGTCAGGTTGACTGCATTATCATCAACAATCAGCACATGGGCCTCCGGAGCTATAAAATCAAATTCATTTTTATACTCGTCCCCATCAAAATTTAACTGCTCCCCATTGAGAATCAACGCAATATTCAGGGCAAACAACGGTTTTTTGACAATAAGGAGATTGGGGATATGATAATCCACATGGTCGTAAAAACCTATCAGCAGAACTGCCGTAATCTGCGGGTTGTTTCTGACATAACCCTCCACTAATTCTGTAAACATAGGATATTCAATAAAGAGAACTGTCCTTTTCTCCTCTGGAAGCAAATCAAACTCCTTGGCAGAAACAAGCCTGATACATTCCATGCCAAGACGTTCCGCATCGGAACAGAACTGCTCCCAAATATAGGGATTTGACATCAGACCTGCCATTAATACAGACTCTGGTTCCTTAATGGCAATGCTTGGGGAATCATCCACAATTTTCTGAGGAAGTACAAAAGAAAACTTGCTTCCTTTCCCATATTCGCTTTCGACCCAGATATCTCCGTCCATCAGGGTCAGAAGCTGCTTGGCAATTGCCAGCCCAAGCCCCGTGCCCTCGATATTGCGGTTTCTCTTACTGTCCACCTGCTGGAAAGATTGAAACAGTTTGCTAAGGTCTTCTTTCTTAATGCCAATCCCGGTATCCTCCACACAAACATGAAGTTCTATTTGCTCTGATGAAATCTTTTCATAATCTACTTTTAAGACAATCTTGCCCTTTGAAGTAAACTTAGCTGCATTATTCGTGAGATTAAGCAAAATCTGTTTAAGCCTAAGGTTATCGCCCCACAATTTACTAGGCAAATCCGGTGCAATATCAACAATAAGTTCCACATCTTTTCCTTTGAGCCTTGCCATGACGATATTGGCAACGTCATACACCATGGACATCAGCTCATACTCAACCTCATTGATATCCATTTTCCCTGACTCTATCTTGGAAAAATCCAATATATCATTGATAATCGTGAGCAGCGATTGACCGGCCTCCTTAATCTGATTGATATAATTCCTGGCTGCGGGAGGGAGCTGTTCGCGGAGCGCCATTTCCGCCATGCCAATTACGGCGTTCATGGGTGTCCTGATTTCATGGCTCATATTGGCAAGGAAATCGGATTTCATGTGGGAGGAACGCTCAAGTTCTATATTTGCCTGATAAACAAGATATTTATGGTATGCCATCTCCGACAAGACATCTGCAATCATATGCAGAAACTTTGCCGCATTGTCAATGGCCTTCTGATCTATAATGTTTACCTCGCCAACTGCCTGCACATACTCATCTTCATCCACGCCGATTTCCGCTGCAATCTTCCTTACCTGCGCAAGGTCAGGAGATTCGGTAAGGACCTGTCCGCCGATAAAGCAGCCTACCATTTTGTTTTCCGCCATAATTGGCGCAGCAAAATCCATCAGGCCTGCATGGCAGAAATAGACGACCGACTCTCCATGTTCCAATGCCAGGCTCGCCCCCTGGCTGTCACATTGTTCACAGCGCGCACAGCCAAGTGCAGACCCTCTGGTATACTTCATGCAGAAATCTGAGAAATTGCTGCCTGATGTGACCGGAGTGCCATCCGCCTCCGTGGTAAGCGCCGCCATTCCGCTCATGTCAGAAAAACCGTCCTGGATCTTCTGTAAAATCTTCTTGTCAATTAAATCTGTCAGCTTCAATTCTTCTCTGTCTTTATCCATCTATCCAGCCTCCTTTCCCTGCACAGTTACCAGCCTTTCACCCAATGTGTTTTGCAATCTCTTCCAACAGCTTATCGCGGTCCACTGGTTTTAACAGGTAACCCTGAGGCTTTAAGACGAGCGCTTCCTTAATCTTTTTACGCTCTGTAACTCCGGTCAGGAAAACAACTGGAATGTTTTTTGTTGCTTCTTTTGCGCGCAGCTTCTCCAAAACTACCGTCCCGCTCTCTTCCGGCATCATGTAATCCAGCAGAATTAAATCTGTGGACCTCCTCTCCAGGAATTTCAGGGCAACCTTACCGCTGACGGCGGTCGCCACATCATATTTCTCATGCAGGTGTTCTTTGATGAGCTTTAACATCATTGGATTGTCGTCCACCACTAAGACATGTTTTTTATGCGATACCGACATTATATCCTCCAGACTGCGCAGCTCTGGCATAGGCTCCGGCGTTCCCTGATTCTCCATCTGCCCTGCCATAACTATATCTTCATTCTCATCACCGTTAAGCCCTTCCTGCTCCATGAAATCCAGAATCTTCTCCTTGATGGCAGTTGCAGAAAGCGGTCTATGTAAAACAAGGCTCGCAACATTAACCGCAATCCGCTGAAATTCATCACAATCTTCCTTGGAGCCAAGGATGATGCAGGGGATATTCGAGCGCATGAGCCTGGAACTGATGCTCAACATCTGCACAATACTGTCCCTCGCCTCATTATAAAGGCAGTATACAAAAGCATGCGGCGCAAAATAGTCTATATGCCCCACGATATCTTCGTAACGCGTTGAGGAACTGAGAACCACAAAATCATCCGTAATCTGTTCAAAAAAAGCTGTAATAGCTGAATCGTTTTTTCCAGTCACTAATATTTTATACCGCATAACATTCCTCCTTAATTCCCTTTTATTCTGCAGCGCTTACCTGCAAAATTCATTTTATTCTTTACCGATTTCTCTGGTCTGGCTATTGTTCACTGACAACCGGATTCTGTATGCCAAAAGGACCTGCTGCAATAGCAGCAGAGTCACATTGCATAAGATTGCATCTGGAAAACATGTTTTCCAAGTGCAATCAATATGCAATTGTCACCTGTCACATTTTGTGACAGGTGCTTTTGGCAAAGTTATCAAATCTGTGAGCAGTAACCATGTTTGCACTGCTCTTTGCTTTCAAATATTATATCATTGATTTTTGCCGAAAGCAATGATATAATGCTGAGTGGTAAGTGGCGCAAAGCTGCGCAAATCATAATAAAAAGAGGAGGTTCTATTACTTTGAAACCATGGGTTATTGTATTAATAGTAATTGCTGTCATTCTTGTGGCGGCAATCGTTGCACTTTACATACTTGGCAAGAAATCGCAGAAGAAAAAGGAAGAGCAGGAAGCACAGATTGCTGCTGCCGCACAGACCGTTTCCATGCTGGTAATTGACAAGAAACATCTGAAGCTAAAAGACGCCGGGCTTCCCGCTGCCATCTTAGAACAGACGCCCAAGCTTCTGCGCCGTTCTAAAATGCCCATTGTGAAAGCAAAGGTCGGTCCTAAAATCATGACGTTTATCTGTGAGGAATCTATTTTTGACAGTATCCCCACCAAGAAGGAAGTAAAAGCCGTGGTCAGCGGCCTTTATATCACCAAAGTGCGGGGGCTGCGCGGTGCTATGGAAGCACCTCCCAAGAAATCGAAATTCAAACAGAAACTTGAGCAGATAAAGCAACAACGCGACATCAAATAAAAAACCCCCATCCGCCTAGGACACGGATGGGTTTTTTATTTGATGACTCCCCTCTCTTTGGCATCCTGTTTACGCGCCTCAAGCATCTGCGCCCGGTACTCCTTGGGCGACATCCCTACTTGCCGCGTAAAATCCCTGGAAAAATGCTGCGGATTGTCCCGGTAACCAACCTTAGACGCCACCTGCTTGATTTTCATAGGGGAATTCTCCAGATATTCCTTGGCGCACTCCATACGCTGCCAAAGCAAATAGGAAGAAAACGACATTCCGGTATATTCGCGAAACAGCTTGCCAAAACTGCTGTAGCTGACTGCCATCTTGCGCGCCATCTCGGCAGCGCTCAGTTTTTCTCCCATATGCTGGCGGATATAGTCTGCCACATCCTCTATCAGAAACACACTGTTTTTTTTCGCCTGCTCTGGCTCTTTCTCCAACCCGCAGGTTCCTTTGGCGGCAGATATTTTTTCAGACAACTGCCTCACGCATTGTTCAAGTTCCGAGAATGCAATCGGCTTTAAAATATAATCCCACGCTCCCATCGTAAATGCGTTGCGCACATATTCAAAATCATCATAGGCGCTGAGGACTAAAATTCCACAATCCGGGTCATCTTTATGGATTTCAGACACTAAAATCAAGCCGGATCCCCCCGGCATGTTGATGTCAGTAATTACAAATTCCGGCTCTTCCTGGTAATAAATTTTCTGTGCCGCCGCCACTGACTGGGCTGTAAAGATTTCGTATTTCCACGGATGCTCCATGCGCAGAAAATCCGCCTTTATGCTCTCACAGATTAGAGATTCATCATCAACAATCAACACTTTCATCTTTTCTATCCTTTTTATATTTGGTATACTATGAACAGTTGCAAAACAGCAGACGGCAAACGTTCTGCCGACACGCTGGATTTCACTATAAGCAAAGGAGGGACAACTTATGAAGACACATGCTATCTGGGATTCCATCTACACGAAATTCCTGCTCCAGCTGCTCGTCCTCGCCTTTATTCCTATCGTCCTCGTCATCAGCATTTTTTTCTATATGAACCAGCAGAATTATGCCAGTGCAAAATATGAACTGAATAACCGCGTAACGGATTCCATCATCGCTAATATCAACAACAACCGGGCATTTACTACCAGAACCACCCAGTCGCTGTTATCCAGCAGCGAGCTGATTTCTTTCCTCAACAACAGCTACTCCATGGACAAGGACTACGACAATTATATTTCTTCCATCCAGAATTATATCCAGGCAACCATCAATGCAGACCCACGTTCTGATATCTATATTTATATGGACAATCCCACGATTCCCATGAGCATGGATGTGTTTTATCATCTGACCGATATTGCCGGGGAAGCGCCTGTCGCTGAATTCTTAGAAAGCAGCCGCATGGAACAATGGTTCTGTGAAGCCGATTTCTCGGGCCTGTCCAACCCCTACCTTTTCTCCACTGAAAAATGCTTTGTCTATCTGCGCAAAGCATACGATTTCCGCAAGAATTTCCTTGGTCTGATTGTTTTTTCCATTCCAGAAAAGTATTTCCTCTCATTTGAAAATGAGAGCGGTGAGACCGTCATTTCCACTGGGAATCACCGCATTGTCAATTTGAGCGGCAATACGCTGACAGAAGATACCCTTTCTTCCATTCAGGCTTTGCAAAAATCCCAGTCTCAGATGAATGGCTTCCTCGTGACTTTAAACCATCCAGATGATTTCCCGGTAACCATCATCACTGTAACAAAAAATTCCAATTACGGCAAGATTCTTGGCATCTTCCTGCTCACCTTAGGATTATTCGCGCTGCTTGCCATCCTTCTCTGCCTGCGCAGCCTACAGCAGTTAGAACGGCAGATGAACCAATGCCTTACCGCCATGGACACTTCCATCAGCAACAATTACAAGACGCGGATTCCTGTCAGCGGCAATAATGAAATCTCCCATATCTGCCGGCGTATCAACCTGCTGCTGACCCAGGCGTCAGATTTGTCCCGGCAAAATATCCTCAAGGAGACTTCCAACAAAGAGAGCCGCCTGATTGCACTGCAGCATCAGATAAACCCCCATTTCATCTACAATACCATGGAGGTTTTTTCTGCCAAGATGAAGCTGTATGGACATTATGAGGAATCCGATTGCCTGGTGGCGTTTGCAAATATCTTCCGCTACAATATTTCCACCAACGATGCCCTCGTGGAAATCCGCGTGGAATTACAGCAGCTCCGCAACTACCTGCGCATCCAGAAACTCCGCTACCCCAAACTCTCTTTTACGAGTGAGATTCCCGCGGAGCTGATGAATGCACTGCTGCCCAAATTCACGCTCCAGCCCATCATTGAGAATGCCGTCTCCCATGGTATCTCGGACAGCAGCCAGGAAATGTCTGTCACAGTCACTATCACCAGGAAAGGCGAGCGGCTTCTGTTCCAAATGAAAGACAACGGCGCTGGCATCCCCGCAGACAAACTGCAGGAATTAAACAGGATACTGCACGATACCGGACATTCGCCGGATATCGCATCCGATGGTCACTCCGTAGGGCTTAGGAATGTCAATGCCCGGCTGGAACTGTATTTCGGCAAAGAGAGCCGTCTGTCCATAAGCAGCGCCCCTGGACTCGAAACCTGTGTTAGTTTTGAGATTCCTTATAAGCAGCAGTAACTACCAGACCCCGCAGCAAGCTAGGTCATGCCCCATAGCTTGCTGCGGGGTATTTGACTGACACAGCTCCATTTAATATTTATTTTATTTTCTTCTTGGCCTGCTCATACTGCTGCTTTTCAAATGCTTCCAGCTTTTTTAGGCCCAGCTTTTCCATCTGCCTGATGGTCTCCTGATATTTCTGTATACAGCTCTCCTCAGATTCACTGGTAAGGATTTCAATTTCTGCACTGTTATAGAAACGCTCTATTTTCTCACGCAGCTGCTGCATCTCATTGTCAGTTCCCACCGAGACTGCTGCATCCTCTGCTTTGCTGTCATAGATACGGCAATTCCGGTACTGTTCCCTGAAATCCCTGCGCTCAGAAGCAGGCTGGTATTTCTGCACCACAGTCCAATCCACAAAAAATTCCAGATTTAAATAATATTTCTCAGCCGCTTTTTGATAGTCTTCTGCAAATTCTTCTTGGACGGATTCGCGCATGACATAACCATGGTCCACAATATCATACGTTTCCGTGCCAATGGAAGGGGCGGCATCCAATGTCGCCTCTTCCTGGGTCATATAGGAAATAAACTCTGCTATCTCTTTTTTATGCTGGGTTCCTTCATAGACCATGGTAGTTGTCCACCCGCCGGAAGCGACTGATTTGAGGTTCGGCCTCTTCCCCTCAGTTCCCCGCACCTGCCCAACATACACAAGCTGCGCATTTTTATCGTTGCTGTATAAAATGTCTTTTGCCTCCTGTACATTGGAATACCCGGTACAGAAAAATATTCTCCCGGACTGCACTTGCTTCCTCCTCTGGCTTAGACTTTCCGTAAATTCTTCCGGCAGCAGCAGCTTTTCCCGGTACAATTGGTTGCCAAACTGCAAAGCTTCCAGCCATTCCGGCTGACGGTACTTTGACAGGTAATTCCCCTTCGCATCCTCTATATCCATGCCAAACTGCTCCGCCAGGTTCTGTGTCCACCAGCCGGAATAAGGGATAATCTGCTGATTCTTATAAGACAGTTTCTTTGCTGCCCGCAAAGCAGCGAGGAGCCCCTCTTTTGTCCTTAGGTCCTGCATGGGCACTCCTGTCTGTGCAAGCAGGTCACTGCGCACATAATTATTGTTATGGGTTCCCAGATATCCCCCGTACTGAGGATTTACCCGCTCCGGTCCATAGTAATAGCTGGCAATAGCGTACCAGTTGCCATCTTGATTGCGGTACCATTCTTTCATGGAATCCGGGATATTTACATCCGGTGCATACTCTGCAAACAATGGCTCCAATGCCACTGCCATCCCCGAGTCTTCCAACAGAAACCGTTCCGCTGCCCCTGCTTCTACCGTAATCAAATCCGGCAGGGAATCTGTGGCAATCAAGGCATCCAAATCTGTCAAATCCCCTGATTTTATTTCCAGGTTTACACCTGTATTCTTAAGTATCTTGGCATCTGCAACATTTTTCTCAGGATTCCACTCCTTGGAATACCCCTCCAATGCCACAAACCATGTGAGCGTCACGGGCTTTTCCTTCCCATAGCGGATTTCCTCTGGCATAGGATTTATCCTTTCGCCTGTACTGTATAACAGCAATCCCAATATAATCACCAAAACTGCCTGAACAATTTTTTTCAAATGCGTCCCTCTTTTCACAAGTGTGCATAGTATTTTCTATAGCAGGAAAAGAGGTTTCCTGCGAAACCTCCCTTTCCTGTGCCGGTACAGCAACTATTATGTTATCATTGGCCTGCCTATTTTTTTATCTTAACTTTTACTGCCGTGCTGTTCTTGCCGCAGACTTTCTTTCCCATGCTGTCTTTCTTATATGCGCAGACCCTTACATAATAAGTCTTGCCCTTTTTCAGCTTCTTGATGGTCTTGGGCGACTTCGTTGCCGTTACCGTTTTCACCGTGCCTTTCTTAAACTTTTTGGAGGTAGAATAAGTAATCTGATATCCCTCTGCCCCCTTTACTTTCTTAAAGGAAACTTTCATCGTTTTCTTTGCCGAATTCTTAACCGTAGGCTTCTTTACTTTGGCAGGTTTCGTCACCTTTTTCCAATGGGCGTACAGCGTGGTATCGCCTGTAACCTTTACGATGGTATCCGCCGTAATCCTGGCGCCATTTGTCTTTGCCGTATACCAGCCCTGAAATGTATAGCCTGCCCGTTTGGGGCTTGGCAGCGTTCCATATTTGCCGCCGGAAGTAACAATTTTGCTATTGGTCTTTAACGCATTTCCGCCGTTGACATTGTAAGTAATCTTATATGTCTTCGGCTGGGGAGAAACGCTTATCGGCAAATCCTCCTGCCGCATCAGGCTGATATCGTCTACGACAACCCAGGGGGCAAGCCCCTCTGCGCCCGCACAGGAAATCCTGGTTCCTACCGTGACATTTTTCACATTGGCGTCAATAGGGATGTCCGTGATAATTGCCTGGTAGAAATCCTTCCACACATTGTTAATCTGAATCTTCGTCTTATAATCCTTCCTGGTTCCATCCTTGTAGCTAACCTCCGCATACAGGCCCGACGTATCCTTTACCTGCCCCACGGAGGTTCCCTGATACCATGCATATAAGGTATACAAGCCTGTGGGAAGAGCCTCGGAAATTGTCTGCTCTACTTTAAAATCAATTTCTTTGCCGACTTCTGCCCATCCGGTGTAATAGTAAGAACCAGTTTTCGCATTTGCTGAATTCGGTTTGTCTATGAATGCATTGTTATAGTCGTTGACTTCCATAAAATTTGTGAGCGTCCAGCCTGTCGCATTCGTGCCGTCATTTTCCTCAAAACTGCCGTTTTTCACATAATTCTTGCCGGTAATCTTCACCAGGCATGTCGTTTTCCATGTGTTTGCAGCTACATTGATGACGCTGCCGTCACCTGCATTCGTATAGGTAAATGCCCCAACGGAACCATTCACCGTATACTCACCAAATGCTGCCGTTTTCAGCTTGCCGACCTGTGCTGCATCCCAGGTAACCGGAACGTCAATTGCCGACCCATCGTTCAGATTCGCCTTAACAGTAGCCGGAAGCTTGGGTGTCTCCTTATACCCCATCTCAAGGGAAGCCGTATCTACCGTGCTTACCCTGGTAGGACCTTCCGCCCCTGTGTATACCCATTTGTATACATTGATGGAGGGCAGCGCTTTTCCTGTAAAATCAAAGAGCGCCTGGTTGTTCCACTCACTTCCGTTCCTATCGTCCTTAATCTCCGGGTCTGTCTCTTTGGCATAAATAGAACCCCAGCCGGAACCATATAGCCTCCATGCTTTCATGTTCGATGCCAGCACCGCCTCAGCGTCTGCTGCACCCTCCTCATACACTGTGGGCGGAACCCATGCCGGTTCCCAATAAAAGGTACCGATTCCCTTATCGCCGATTGCTGCAATGGCTGCAATAGCGTCCCGGACTGCCGCTGCCTGACCTTCCACATCTACCGGATAGTTGAATTCCATATCGCCTGCGCCTTCAAATACTTTATCGGGATATCCATCGCCGTCTTTGTATGTCCATGCATAGGAAATCTCTGCAACCATGACTTTTTTATTGTACTTGTCTGCAATCTTCTTCAAATTTGTCGTCAGGGTCTGCGCTGTTCCATGCCAGAATGGATAGAAGGAGCTTGCAAATACATCATAATCCACCTCATGGTAATCCAGGGCATCCGCCTTTCCCATCTGATAACTCTCGCTCTGTGGGTCCGTATAATGGATGGCAATGAGGATATTCTCATCAATGTTACGGACTGCAGCGCTTCCCGCTTTTAACAGCTGATAGACATTTTCTTCGTTCGTCTCTCCAGCCATTCCGTTGTTAATCTCATTGCCAATCTGCACCATGCCTACATCTACGCCGGCTTCCCTGAGCGTGTTGATGCTGTCTGCCGTGAACTCCGTGAGGGCAGCGGTTTTCTGCTCTAAATCCATGCCTTTCCACGCCTTGGGCACACTCTGCTTCTTGGGGTCTGCCCAGAAATCAGAATAGTGGAAATCCAGCAATACCTTCATGCCATAATAAGTAGCAATTTTACCCATCTCTGTCACATTCTCAATGCCGCAGTTTCCGGCGCCGTAGCCTTCACGGTATACCTGCGTGCCATCGGCAAGAAAGTACTCGTCATATCCTGCACCTTCAAAATACGTGGGGTCATCCGGCGATACGCTGGTCTGTGGCTCAATAATCCATTTCTTTTCTGTCTTCGCTACCTGGCTGGCATTGTATTCATTTCCCTCTTCATCGACATATTTATAATTGCCGTCTGCATCGATAACGTATGGGCAGTTCCACAGGCGCAGACGCACGTAATTTACGCCAGACTCCTTTAAAATCTGGAAAAGGTTCTTTTCTGTCCCATTTTCATCATAATACTTGACGCCGCTCTGCACTTCACTGATATAAGTGGACACATCCACGCCGTGGATGAAATCCTGGGAAAGGCCATCGACCCTCTGTACCGTAATCGGCGCATTCTTCACAGCCTGGCTTGCCTCCAGGGCCGCATTTTTGATTCCGCACCACTCTCCCGCTTTCAAATCTCCGCTGATAGTAATGGTCACGCTGTCTCCCTCTGCAACACTTACAGACTTTGTGGAAAAAATATTGGTCTCGCCCCAGTTTTCCAACCAGCCCTGATAGGTGACCGGCGCTGTCTCTGATTTCCCGCTGTTGTTATTCTTAACGGTCAGCTGCAGCGGCGTCACTCCCTCATTTCCAACAGCGGCAACTCTGCCTGAGTAGGAACCTGCTGCCATATTTTCGACCGTCTGGCTGATACGGAACGTTCCTGCTTCTTCTGCCCACAGATTCAGATATCCGCCATCATCCGTGCTGAACGAGTATGCTCGTTCTCCTGTGATGGTCCATCCATCCGCATTGGTCTCAAGCGCCCCATTCTGCAGCGTGCCGTTTGCTGCTGCCATGACAGTGTCTTGCGGCAAACAGTCAATGGGAAGCATAGAAAACAGCAGGCACAAACTAAGAATTATGCCTACTGTTCTTTTTAATGTACTCTTCATCCTGTTCTCCTCCTTATCATTTTCTGCCTTTATGATAAGAAGATGCCGCGAGGAAAAAAAGACCATTTTTATCAAAAAAATACCAGAATCCACGAAATTAAAAAATATTCAGGATTCGTCAATCATACTGAATCATTTCATCCAGATTCTCATGGAGTCTGCCCAGGTATTCCTCCATCTCTTCCCTGAGTTCTTCACGGCGCAATGCAAATTCAATATTTGCCTGAATAAATCCGACTTTGCTGCCCACATCATAACGGTGTCCCTTGAAATCATAGGCATACATCGCCTGTTCTTTCGCCAGCCGTTTCAAGGCATCGGTGAGCTGGATTTCACCGCCCTTGCCCGCATCCTGCGTCTCCAGGAAACGGAAGATTTCCGGCGTGATAATATAGCGTCCCAGCACCGCCACGTTAGAAGGCGCTTCCTCCATAGAAGGCTTTTCCACCATGTCGTTTACTTTATATACACGCTCATCCACCTGTTTCCCGGCAATGATTCCGTATTTGTCCACAACTTCATGCGCTACCGTCTGCACACCCAGAATAGAAGTCTGGTACTCTTTGAACACGTCCAGCATCTGCCCCAGGCAGGACTGCTTGGAAATCACCACGTCATCCCCCAATAACACGGCAAACGGCTCGTCCCCAATAAAATGCTGTGCGGCAAGGATGGCATGTCCGAGCCCTCTTGGCTCTTTCTGGCGGATATAGTGGATATTCGCCATATCGGAAATCTCCCTTACCATGTCAAGCATCTCCTGCTTGCCGCTCTTCTCCAATTCCAGCTCCAATTCTATGGAGCGGTCAAAATGGTCCTCAATGGAACGCTTATTCCTGCCAGTCACAATAATGATATCCTGGATTCCCGCTTCCACCGCTTCTTCAATGATATACTGGATGGTAGGCTTGTCTACAATCGGCAGCATCTCCTTGGGCTGTGCTTTTGTTGCCGGCAGAAACCTTGTCCCAAGTCCTGCGGCAGGTATAATCGCTTTTCTTACATTCATCATATAATTTGTCTCCTTTTCGCGCTATGACAGCGTAAATTCTCCTGATTCCTTTGATTTGATATTCATGATTATGGAACAATCTGCCAAATGCTCATAATTCACTTCCAGATTATATTTAACCCTCACGTCAATATTGTCCTCTGTCTCCGCAATATCAACGCTCTTAGCGTCAATGCCAATCAGAAGGCTCCCAAAGGGGGTGTTGTAATAAGAAACATTTTTCTTATTTTTCTCAAATACCATATGTACGTTGGACACGCCTTTCTTGGTGATGTCCAAAGAATCCTCTGTAAGCTTGATGATATTGCGCGTGTTCCCATCAAACCCTTCCATCACCTCGTCATACAGAATATAATGTTTGCCATTTTTCTTGTAATAATCCCCAGCAGTAATTACTTCCACCGGTTCAACATCTTCCTCATCCTGGGCTGCAAACTGCAGTCCGCTGATGGACAACAATACATCTTTCGTCATAATTACTCCTCAATATGTATCAACTGCGCCTCTTCAATCTCACAGGGCAGAATTGAATTGGCAAAATTTTTAAACTTCTCTGCTGCATCGCTGACATAGAACTGGTACATCGGCTCTTTCTCCTCTTTGCCGTCATTGGAAATGCCGTGCTGAAATAACAGCCGTTTTAGCCCCTGCGCCGTCTCATATGCCGGATTTACCAGGCTAACCTTATCACCCATGATTTCGCCTATCATGGAACGCAGCAATGGATAATGGGTACAGCCCAGAATCAGGGTATCAATGTCCGACTCCTGGAAATACGCAAGATAGCGCTTTGCCACTTCAATGGTAACCGGGTCTTTCAGCCACCCCTCCTCCACCAGAGGAACAAACAGGGGACACGCCTTCCCCAAAACGGCTGCCTTGGGATTATGCCTGTGTATCATCTCCGTGTAAATTTGGCTTCCCACGGTTCCTTCCGTCCCAATAACGCCAATTCTGCCATTGTTGGTGATTTCTGCCGCAACTTTGGCTCCCGGTTTGACGACGCCGATAATCGGCATCTTCATTTCCGGGCGAAGCTTTTCCAGGGCAAACGCACTTGCCGTATTGCATGCCACCACAATTGCTTTCACGCCTTTAGATTCCAGAAAGTGGATAATCTGCCTGGAATAACGGATTATCGTCTCCCTGGATTTGCTTCCATAGGGCACCCGCGCCGTATCCCCGAAATAGATTATCCTTTCCTGTGGGAGCTGACGCATAATTTCACGTGCCACGGTCAGACCTCCCACGCCCGAATCAAAGACCCCGATGGGGGCATACTTTTCCTTTTCAAACGATTGATTCATCTCATTTTCTCCACAAATTACATCATACACATGTATATTAACTGTTTTAGTGCGAAAATGCAAGTAGTTGGAAAGAATTACAGAAATGGCTGGTTCTATTCGGCCTGAAAATTTTTACAGCAATTCCTGCAGTTTTTCCCACAGCGCAAACCTGACTTTATAATTTTTCCCTTCCATCAGGGTCTCGTACTCCTCCGGGGTCAGTGCACGCTGCAAAGATTCTTCGGCCTCCTCATCCACAACTTCGTAGACGCTGTTAAAAAAACAGAGATTGGGGTACATCACGCACCACCAGTTATGTCCGCCACCCTCTCCAATCACTACCTCCAACGCCTCATACCTGCCTGCCGGAAACGTGTAATTCCCATAAGTTTTTTCCGGAAAATCCGTAACGGTCAGGGAAGCTGACACATCATATGTATACCCCTCCCGGGCAACCACCTGCTCAGCAGTTCTGGCAATCTTAGGCAGTCTTTCTTTGATAGCCTGACGGCTTGCTTCTATATCAGAAATGCCTGAGAGCGCAGGCTGCATATAAGCCCCTATCGCATCCCGCACTTTCAGCTTCAGCTCCTGGTCTTCCTCTCTGTCACTGTTGGCACGCACATGGAAACGGATGACTTTTCCTGCAATCTCCTCCGTCATCCGCTGCTGCCGGAATTGCACAATCCCACAGCAGATAAACGCTGCCACTGCCAATAGTATCCCTGTTTTAATCCATTTTTTCATTCTTCCATACCTTCCTTAGCTATATTTGGGGAAATGCTTAATCAACGTTTCCTATATTTAGCCGGCTAAGGAAAGTATTTCCAAATAATTAGTTTTTAATCACATAAATTCTAAAGGTGCAAAGCCTTAATTATTCCATCAAAGACTTTACACCTTTAGAATTCATAGTATAGGGAACGAATAAAACGCTTGCGTTTTCATTTGTTCCGTTTATTGGGTTTCTATTTTAGGTTCTGCCGTTTCAACATACTTGATAATCTCTATAATTTTTTCAGCGCTCATTCCCTCAGCTTCTAGTTTCTGAATAAGATTGACAACTTCTTTACCAGTCATATCATCACCTGCTTTCTGATTTGGATTTCTATTTATGCATTAATTATAATGGATGATTGCACAAGTGTAAAGTTTTTATTCAAGAAATGCAAAGTTCACACTCACCAATTTAAGATTTCAATATCCACCTCAAACACTTGCTGCGCATTTTGGCAGTATTCATCCGGCAGGTTTTTATAAACCTGGTAAAGTTCCCGATTTAACCCTCCCAGAGAAACATAGCTGTTTGTCATGTCAATCCCATACTCCTCCCGCAGTTTTCCGGCACATCTTTGCAGCCCAGTCAAAATATGCTGCTCCATCCTCTGCTCAATCTGGTATTGCTGACCTACTGAGTTTGCCTGTCCGATCTTCATCCTTCCCTGTCCGGTTATAGACACGGTCACCACAGGTTTTCCATCTTCCTGCTCCACGCTTGTCGTTACCCGAATATTTGAAATCTCTGCCACTTCCTCCTTATCCGGCTCACAGGTAAATGTCTCCAACAAGCCCTGGGAGAGAAACACCTGCATCGCTTCTTCCACCGTAAGAATTCCACGGTACTCAAAATTCTCAATTGCCGCATACGCACTGACCACCGGGCGGCCGCCCTGCTCTGTCAGAACAGGAATCAGCAGCAGTTCATTCTGGTTGTGCCACTGATTAATCAGGCTTCCTACGGTAGCAATTTTTTTCTGGCTGAAATCTCTCTGGCTCTCTAACAGCTCCTCAAGGTACGTGCCCATGGAACCTTCCGTCTCCTCTGTGAGCGTAAGGATTTTAGCCGCTGAACTGCTGCCGACAAACAGGCTGATATTCCTGGCTGCACGCTCCTGCTGTTCCCAGGCAAGCAGCAGATTACGCAAACGCTTAGGCTCAGAAATCAAATTCTCCCCAATCACCACCGCTTTCAGATGATTGTAGTCGAGGATACGGTTGGTATTATTTTCGTAAGATTTTTCCACATGGAACAAATCATCGCCCTCTAAAGACATTGCCATCGGCGTATCTACAGTCTTACCTTTCTCCGATATCTGGGCAAGGTCCGGAAAATCAAAACTGACTACCAGCTTTCGCTCTGTCTCTTTTCCCTCGTCTTCTTTTGCTTCCCTTCCTTCCGTCTCTTTTCCACCTGCTTTTTCTGGCGCTCCCTGTAAATCTATGCCAACCGCCAAGGGAAAGCTGCGCTGTTCCAGTTCCACCGACTCACAGCCGCCCCACAAAATCATTCCCAAAAATGCCGCCGCCAGAATTCTACTCTTGCGCATCCATTTCTACCCCCTTTCCCATCTTCCTGCCCATCTTAATCTGATTTACAAGCAGCAGAATCAGCATAATTAAAAACATGCCCGGCAGCGCGATATAGTACTGGTATATCCCATAGATTTCTGCCAAAAACTGGTGTTCAAACAATCCCTTGCCGACAAAAAAAGCCAGCAATGCCACAAGATACAGGCTGTAATGATGTTTCGTTTCATGGCACAATTCTTTCAGTACCAGGCTTCCCTGAAAAATCCCTGTATTCAGAAGGGCAAACAGCGCAAAAAACCACACCGCGGTCATCAACACATCCTGTCTGGTAAAAAATCCGCCTGGAAGATTAATCATCCCCATCAAAGTAAGGATGGGACGCTTCAATATCCCCATGGCATTCTGCCCAAACGCGCCCAGGATTACGAGATAAATAAAAATATTTAACAATGTCGCTGCCAGCAGTGAATCACGTCCGCAGGCTGCCAATTTCTCTGGGCTTCTGCTAAAAGGCTTCAAGAACAGCAAGGCACTGAGCGGCAGCAGAAAAACCAATACGGATGTACTGCCTTTCAACAACTGTACCCCATCCGAAGCCACAATCGGCGTCCAATAAGATGTGTTTATCTCCGGGATTGCCATAATCAGCATCAAAAGCAGCGGTATCCCCAGAAACCAAAAAATAATTTCATACACCCTCGCCCTGCCCTCAATGCCGCGGATGCTGCCGTAGACTGCCAGAAGAAGGAGCAAGATGCCAATTCCCAGAAAAGATCCTTCCGGCAGCAGCCAGCTCAGGGTCAGGGTCGTCAGCTCGAACAGCACATATCCAGACAAAGTTACAAAATACAGGAAATAAAATACCATAAACACATCTGCAATAATCTGCCCCACCGTGTCTTTCATATAACCATAATAATCATCATCCATATGTTTCAAATTAGCACCCATCAGCCATAAAAGAACTGCGCCGCCCGCCATGCCCAACAACAGGCAGAAAATTCCGTCTGCCCCCGTCATGGCAGAAAAAACACCTGGCAGCACCAGGCTGCTTATGCCAAAAATATCCAAGACAAAAAGCCTTCTTATCTGCCGTAACGATATTTTCCAATTATCTGCAAACATATTTCCAGCTATTTCCCCTCTCCATCTCTTTTTTCAGCCTCATTGAATTTTAACCTAATACGCGCACCTCCTCTGGTATATATGGGACGTTTCTTCAAGAAATCCAGAGGAAGTCGAAGGAAGGTATCACGCTCATCCTGATATCCGTTCAAATCCGCTCCCACAAAGGGCGCAAGGTAAGGAATGCCAAAGCTTTCCAGATGGGACAGATGAATCAGCACTGCCAACAGCCCCATCAGGAAACCGAAAAATCCCAGGGAACCGCAGAGGAAGATAAACATGAATTTGAGAATCCGAAATGAGGTGGCAAATTCCTCATTGGGCACGGCAAAGGAGCACAGCGCCGTCAATGCCACCACAATCACCACAATCGGACTGACAATATTGGCATCTACCGCTGCCTGCCCGATAATCAGCCCGCCGACAATTCCTATCGTGTTTCCATTGGCTCCCGGCAGCCGTACGCCTGCTTCCCGCAATAATTCAAATGCAATCTCCATGATGAACACTTCCACCATTGCCGGAAAGGGGACTCCCTGTCTCGAAGCTGCCAATGACAGAAGCAAATCCGTAGGCAGAATCTGGGTGTGGAAATTCGTCATTGCCAGATACAGTCCTGGAAAAACCATTGCCAGAAAAGATGCTACATAACGCAGGACCCTGGTAAAGGAAGCAATCTCCCAACGGCTGTAATAATCATCGCTTGTCTGGATAAACGTATTGTAAGTCGTTGGCAGAATCAGCGCTACCGGAGAGTTATCCGACAGCAGGACAATCCTGCCCTCAAGGATTGCCATAGCTGCGCGGTCCGGGCGCTGGGTGGTCTGAAACTGCGGAAACGGAGAATATTTGCGCCGCTCCGTGAGCTGTTCAATAATCCCACTATCCAGAGCGCCGTCAATCTCAAATTCCTGCAGCCGCTTTTCTATCTCCTCCAATATCTCCGGGTGGATTAAATCTTTCATATAGACAAGGTCTACATTTGTATTCGTGCGCCTGCCCGCAAAACTTTCCCTTACTTTCACATGCGGGCTGCGCAGACGCTTGCGGATTAACGCCGTATTTATCTTTACGGATTCAGAAAATCCCTCATTGGAACCACGGATTACCTTTTCTGATTCCGTCTCATACACACCGCGTGACGGATAGCCCTTATCCGGGATTTTCAATGCTTTGTTATAGCCTTCAAGAAACACCAGGGCATCCCCGGTAAGCATTCCCTGGGCTGCATCCTCTATTGTCTCAAAAGGCTGGGAATCCGAAATATCATAGACATTGTCCCTGACATACGCTGCAAGCTCCTCCTCGGGCAGCGTCCGCAATTTTCCCAGAAACTTTCCCACTGCCGAATCCTTCCAGTCCACGCTGCTGACCGCCACTTCGATATAGGCAATATAGCACTCGCTTTTTAAATTCTTTCCGACCTTTATTTTCCGCTTCTTGATATCCGCACAGTCAGAAAACAGTTCCTCAAAATTTTTGATATTTTCCTGCAAATCAGGAACAATCTGCATCGGCATAAATCCCTCCTAAGATAAAATCCTTCCTCAAAAAAGGATAAGCCTAAGCTTACCCTTTCCTCCATTGCTATTATATTTTCCGAAATTTTCCTTTTTATCCCTTTTCCTGAAATTTTTATTTGGTCTTTCCGGCGCACTTCCAATTATTATCCACTTCAAAGCAGACAAATATTTCCTAATTTCTGTTGTAAATGCCTGTCAGATACACCTGCTTTGCCAAATTGCCTTCGCGCATTTTCGTGTATGCCTGCATTGCCAGTTCGTTATCGTCAAACAACCCAAACACGGTAGGCCCGCTGCCGCTCATCATGGCATTCAATGCACCCAGCTGCAGCATCTCCTCACGTATCCTGGCAATCACCGGATAATTGGGAATTGTCACTGTCTCCAATACGTTCCCCATATAAAAAGCAATCTTATATAAATTCGCTTCCTTGATTCCTTCCAGCAGCCTGTCAATTCGCGGATGCTTTTCAAGCTCGTCCAATTTTAGATTCTCATAGACAAACTTCGTAGAAACACTGATTGGCGGCTTTGCCACCAACACCCGGCAGGAAGGCATAGGCGGCAGCGGCGTAAGTTTCTCACCAATTCCCTCAGCAAGGACCGTCCCCCGCAGAATGCAATATGGCACGTCCGCTCCAATTTGCACGCCGCGCTCCATCAGCTGTTTCTTGGACAGATTGAGTTGGAACATCCGATTAATGCCATACAGCACTGCCGCCGCATCGGAACTTCCTCCTGCCATTCCTGCCGCAACCGGGATGAATTTCTGCAAATCAATAAATACTCCCTCTTCCACCTGAAATTCGTCCATCAGCAACTTTGCCGCACGGTAAGCCAGATTCCCCGCATCCTCCGGCACATAGAACAGATTGCTTTTGAGGCGGATTCCCGGCTCCTTTGTCTTTTTTATGGTTATTTTGTCATACATCCTCAGCGTCTGCATAATCATACGTACCTCGTGGTAACCATCCTCCCTGCGCCGCAGCACATCCAGTCCCAAATTAATCTTCGCAAGCGCTTTCATCCTCATTTCTGTCATAGTATTTCTCCTTCATTTCCATTCATCTAATGTTTCATTCGTGTCACTCATCCATAATATATTGCCACTTTTCTTCCTCTTTCATTGCTATCTGAATTATACTGTGGGATGGTAAAATATACAAGCGAAAAATCCTCTTTCAGGAATCTCAAGATTTTTCCAGGCCAGTGTTAATTTTTTCCTTCCCCTACCGATATAAATTATGAGAACTATAAAATAATGGTTACGGATAACCAAATCAGTATGCCAAGGAGGGATACATCATGAGTGTAAACAGTGTAAATGCTACAACCGCTTATACCCCAAATTATCAGAATACTTACAACAATACTGCAAAGGCTGAGGAAGAGAAGAAATCAAAAGATGAGGGCGTTGTATATCAGAAAGGCTCCTCCTCTACCAAGGCTACCTACGCTAAGGAAGATGTAGTTGCACGTTTAAAGAAAGATGCCGAAGACAGAACCTCACAGCTGAGAAGCCTGGTACAGCAGATGATGGGCAACCAGGGGAACAGAATTGGACAGGCAGACGACATGTGGCGTTTCCTCGCCAAAGGTGACTTCACCGTTACTCCTGACGTAAAGGCCCAGGCTCAGAAAGATATTGCAGACGACGGATACTGGGGTGTGAACCAGACTTCTGACCGTATCATTGAATTTGCCAAAGCTTTAGTGGGAGATGACCCTGAGAAAGCTGAGCAGATGCGCTCTGCTTTTGAGAAAGGCTTTAAGGCAGCTACCAAGTCCTGGGGACAGAAACTCCCGGATATTTCCCAGAGAACTTACGATGCTGTTATGTCTAAGTTTGATGACTGGGCAGGCGTAGAAACAAAAGCTTAAAACCAAGCTTATTACTCGCAGCAATCAGACACCCGCTTTCACACATGATAGTGCAGAAAGCGGGTGTTTTTTATTTTATAGGAAAGTAGTCGCAAAGCGACTATTTCCTATAAAATAAAAATAATATGCGCACTCGTGCAATAGGTATTAGTCGCTAAAGCGACTGCACTCGGCGCAGCAAAGTGGGCTTGCCCACTTTGTTCCAGTCACGCAACATTTACAGAAAGGACGAAATCATGGCAATCATGCTTCTTCTATGCTGTGCCGTCATCCTCTCCTGTATCATAGCAAACCGCTTTTCTAACAAATTCGGGATGCCCGCACTGCTGTGCTTCATGGCTCTTGGTATGATATTCGGCTCTGACGGACTGTTTAAAATTTCCTTCAACAATTACCAGATTACAGAACAGCTCTGTACCATCGCATTAATTTTCATCATGTTTTACGGCGGCTTCGGCACCAAGTGGCAGACTGCGCGTCCTGTTGCAGCAAAGGCAGTATTGCTTTCCACCCTGGGAGTAGTAATCACGGCAATGCTCACCTGCCTCTTCTGCTATCAGGTACTGCACTTTTCTTTTACCGAGAGTTTTCTTATCGGCGCAGTTTTGAGTTCCACCGATGCAGCTTCCGTATTTTCCATCCTGCGTTCCAAAAACCTCAATCTGAAACACTCCACTGCTCCGCTTTTAGAAATTGAGAGCGGAAGCAACGACCCCATGGCATATATGCTGACAATGATAGCCCTCGCCATGATTTCCGGCGACAGCGGCGCTTCCGTGCCTGTCATGCTAATCACACAGATTGGGGTTGGCATCTGCGTCGGCATTGCCTGCGCCATCCTGGGCATATTTGCCCTCAGGAAAGATGACCTGATTACCCTTGGCATGGACACAGTTTTTGTAATTGCCCTGGTATTTCTCTCCTATGCACTGCCGACTGTATTAGGCGGCAATGGTTATCTGAGCGTATACCTGACCGGCATTATCCTTGGAAACAGCACCATCAACAACAAAATTACGCTTGTGCATTTTTTTGATGGGATAACAGGGCTTGCCCAGATTTTAATTTTCTTTCTGCTGGGGCTTTTGTCCTTTCCGCACCTGCTGCCTAACCTGTTTTTGCCGGCTTTGGTGATTGCATTGTTTTTGACATTCCTTGCCAGGCCTGCCGCCGTCTTTCTGCTGCTTTTGCCGTTTGGCTCCTCACTGCGGCAATGTCTGCTGGTCGCATGGTCTGGCTTGCGCGGCGCGGCATCGATAGTATTTGCAATTATGGTCATTGCCAAGGGAACCAGTTTAGAACATGATTTGTTCCATATTGTATTTTTCATCTCGCTGCTCTCCGTTGCCGTCCAGGGTTCCTTACTGCCAATGGTAGCCAGAAAGCTTGACATGGTGGACAACAGCTCGGATATCCGCAAAACCTTCAACGACTACCAGGATGATTCCGACCTCACGCTGATGCGCATGTACATCCCCAACGGACATAACTGGGAAAACCACAAGATAGAAGACGTCAGCTTTCCTACCGGTTCGCTCGCCCTGATGATTAAACGTGAAGGAGATACCTTAATTCCACGTGGCAATACGACAATCCTTGCAGGCGACACGCTTATCTTAAGCGTCCCCTCCTACCGTGGGGAGAATGACGGAAACTTAAAAGAAATCCTTGTTGAATCCGGGCATAACTGGTGCAATTCATCTATTGCAGAATTAAACCTCCCCGAAAATATCCTGATTGCCCTCATCAAACGCGGAGATGAGAACATCATCCCCCAGGGCAGCACCGTCATCCATGCAAATGACCGGGTGGTTATCTATAAATAATTTCGTAACAGTTCAGCCAGCCGAGTTAAATTGGGGAAAATCGTGCTAAGTGCCCTA
>CANOFO010000021.1 GCA_947565305.1 uncultured Lachnospiraceae bacterium
TCCGGGGAATGTCTCTCTTTTGCAATATTCGCTTGAATTATCTCTTGGAGAACTGCGGAGCACGACGTGCGGCTTTGAGACCGTATTTCTTCCTCTCCTTCATTCTCGGGTCACGTGTCAGATAACCTGCTGCCTTGAGCACTGGTCTGTAATCCGGGTCTGCCTGCAGCAACGCTCTGGCAATACCATGGCGGATTGCCCCTGCCTGACCAGTATATCCGCCTCCGCGGACATTTACCAGAACATCGAATTTATCAACAGTCTCCGTTGCAGCCAATGGCTGGCGAACGATAACCTTCAAAGTCTCCATTCCTAAATAATCGTCAATATCTCTTTTATTGATTGTAATCTTGCCTGTTCCGGGCATCAGATATACCCTGGCAATAGATTTTTTCCTTCTTCCTGTTCCATAATATCTTGCACTAGCCATCTTTTATTACCTCCTGATTAAAATGTTAAAACTTCTGGTTTCTGAGCTTCATGTTTGTGCTGTGGTCCTGCATAGACAAATAACTTTTTGTACATCTGTCTTCCTAACGGTCCCTTGGGGAGCATTCCCTTAACAGCAAGTTCAAGAACTCTCTCCGGTTTCTTTGCTAACATCTCTTTTAATGTGGTCTCTTTCATTCCTCCCACATATCCAGAATGGTGGTAATAAATCTTCTGGTTCAGTTTCTTGCCGGTTACTTTGACCTTTTCGGCATTGACAACGATTACATAATCGCCCATGTCTAAATGAGGAGTAAAAATAGGTTTGTTCTTTCCTCTCAACACTTTGGCAATCTCAGATGCCAAGCGACCTAATGTCTTCCCTTCAGCATCAACTACATACCATTTTCTTTCGATTGTCGCCGGATTGACTAAAAAAGTTTTCATTGAATGTTACCTCCTTGAATTTTACGATGTTACTCTGATATCCGTATGCCGTCCTAAAATATCCTTGATTTCATACGTTCTATCATTTTCACACCATTTACATTTTTCCTTGTACCTCAAAGCAAAAACGCTCCGCGAGGCTTGGCTTGTGTCCCCACTCGCCATACTTTTACATTCTATTATAAGTTTCCCGGTCTGTCAACATTTATTTTCTCCCTGATATATGCAAGAAACTTCGCAACAGTCGGTGAAAGCATCCTGTCTTTTTTCCAAACCAGCACACAGCCGCTGGCTACTTCCGGCTCCAAAGGACGAAAACAGAGATTTTCATAACTTCCAGTGATTTCCAGAGTAATTGCTGCCCCAACATTATTTTCCACCATCATGGCCATATTGGTATGGGAAAGATTGCAGGCAGTAACAATCTGCAATGATTCTGTCTCATCGCCAAACCAGTTTTCCAGCTGATTGCGTACCGACTGGCGCTCGGCAGCAATCAGTGGTACGCCGATAAGGTCTGCCGGAACAATTTTTTCCTTTCCCGCTAAAGGGGAATCCCGGCGCACAAGAAGATGGTATCTTTCCTCAAAAGGCATCCGCATAAAATGGTATCTGCTGATTTCTACTGGTTCCAACAATAGCCCCATATCCATGGAGCCATTTTCCAGACGTTCTTTTACATCATCGGCAATCGCCGTATAAAGATGAAATCCAACCTCCGGATACCGTTTCTGGAAGGAAGCCATCAGCTCTGACAGCACTGCCATATTCCGTGTCTCGCCACTGCCGATGTAAATTTCCCCGGAAACAACTTCTTCGCTATGCTTTAATTCTTTTTCTGTTTTTTCTGTCAGGTCAATAATTTCCTGCGCACGCCGGCGCAGGAACATCCCTTCTTCCGTCAACAAAATATTATGCCTTCCCCTGTGAAACAGCTTTACCCCAAGTTCCTCCTCCATCTGCATCAGTTGGCGGGAGAGCGTAGGCTGGGTAACATGGCAGAGGGCGGCAGCCCTGGTAATATTTTCTTCCCTTGCCACCGTCAGGAAATATTTTAAAACCCGCAGTTCCATGCTTCACACCTCCCAGTCTGCTTCAAAACTTCCAACTCACGCACACAAAATCAGTCCATACCCTCATGCGCAATGATTATCATAGTCAGTCCTTGCCCTCATACGCAATGATTATCATAGTCAGTCCTTGCCCTCATACGCAATGCCTATCATAGTCAGTCCTTGCGCAGGAGCCGTGGGGCCTGCCGCGCTGCGCTCACGCTGATGTAAAATTCGCGGCATATCCTCCGGCTGCAGTTCGCCGATTCCTACCAGAATTAGCGTGCCTGCAATAATCCGCACCATATTATAGAGAAATCCTGTTCCGGTAACCCGGATACTGACCACATCCTCCCCTGTCCGCTCCACGGTACAGGAAAGGATGGTGCGCACCGTATCTTCCACCGAAGCCCTCACGGAACAGAAACTCTTGAAATCATGCTCCCCCACCAGACAGGTAGCCGCCTGCTGCATCTTAGCCACATCAAGGTCCCGATAATAAAAATACGTATATTTGCGTAATGTAGGCAAAGGAATTTTACGGTTTAAAATCCGGTATTCGTAGGTTTTTTCACTGTAACACCTCCGGGGGTGGAAATCACGCTCTACTTCACAGGAACTCTGCACGACAATATCCTCCGGCAGACGCTGGTTCAGCGCATAACAAAGTTTCTCCGGCGGAATGCGTGTGTCAGTATCAAATACTGCCACATTTCCCAGAGAATGTACGCCGGAATCCGTACGGCTGGCGCCAATCACCTGTATTTCCTCGCCCAGAAGCTGCGACAGTTCACGATTCAGCACCTCCTCAATCGTTATCCCGCTGGGCTGAACCTGCCATCCGCAGTATTCTGTGCCATCGTATGCCACCACCAGTTTGATTCTCTTTGTGTCCCCTGTCGTTCGTTCCACGATATGCCACCGCCTTTACAAAAACCTCCGCAGCAAAATGACTGCCACAAAATACCCGGCAACTGCCAGATATACAATCAAATCCACACGCTTATATCTAAGGGGCTTCATCTTCGTCCTGCCCTCGCCGCCGTGATAGCAACGTGCCTCCATCGCCAGGGCAAGGTCATTGGCACGGCGGAATGCAGAGATAAACAGCGGCACCAGCAACGGAACCATAGATTTCGCCTTTTTCACCAGATTGCCGCTCTCGAAATCTGCGCCCCTGGCAAGCTGCGCTTTCATAATCTTATCAGTCTCCTCAATGAGGATAGGGATAAAACGCAGCGCAATAGACATCATCATGGCTATCTCATGTACCGGAACATGGATTTTATTCAGTGGTTTTAGAGATTTCTCCAACCCATCGGTAAGCTGGTTGGGTGTAGTCGTCAATGTCAATATGGAACTGCCCAGAATCAGATAAATCAGGCGCACCGTCATAAAAGCCGCATTCTTAAGCCCTTCTTCGGTAATCCTCAGCTTCCAGAAGGATACAAGCGTCTCGCCCGGCGTCAGAAACAGGTTAAAGACCACGGTGATAAGTAAAATTATCACAATCGCCTTCAAGCCTTTCACCATATAGCCAAATGGCACTTTCGACAGCCAGATAACCAGTGCCAGCCACAGCGTCACTGCCGCAAATCCAGCCACATTGCGGAATACAAACAAAGATAGAATATATACCAATGTCGCCATCAGTTTCGTCCGCGGATCCAGTTTATGGATCATGGAATCCGCTGGATAATATTGTCCAATCGTAATATCTCTCAACATATCGTTTCCTGCTTTACCTCTTGTCCAAAAACAAGCTTCTTTCACTTACATTTTGTAGAAAAAGCCTGCAGAATCGACTGCTTTGCCTCCTCTAATGTGGTGGCAGTCCCATTTGCCGGAATTCCACGCCCCCGCAGTTCATGCATGAGATACGTCACCTGCGGGGCTGCAAGCCCCACTTCCTCCAGTTCCTGGTAGTGGGCAAACACTTCCGCCGGCGTACCGTCATACATCACGCTGCCGCGGTTCATCACAATCAGCCGCCCCACATACTTCGCCACGTCCTCCATGCTGTGCGACACTAGTATAACGGTCATATGGCGTTCCTTATGCAGTCCTGCCACCAGACCCAGGATTTCATCCCGCCCTTTGGGGTCAAGACCTGCCGTAGGCTCATCTAATATCAAAACCTCCGGCTCCATCGCCAGAACGCCGGCAATCGCCGCGCGCCGTTTCTGCCCGCCGCTCAATTCAAACGGCGAACGATACCATAAATCCTCGGGAAGCCCTACGCTGCGCAACGCCGTGAACGCTTTTAACTCCGATTGCTTGCGGGAAAGCCCCTGGTTCTTAGGACCAAAGCAGACGTCTGCAAACACCGTGGTCTCAAACAGCTGATGTTCCGGGTATTGGAACACCAGCCCTACCTTGCTGCGCAGTTCCTTTCTGTTGTAGTCATCATCATCAATATCCTGCCCATTATAATAAATCCCGCCGGAACTTGCCCTGACCAAACCGTTTAAATGCTGGATAAGCGTGGATTTCCCGGAACCGGTATGGCCGATAATACCGATAAATTCCCCATCGCCAATCTTTAAGCTGACATCTTTGAGGGCATGGATTTCATATGCTGTTTTCTCACTGTAAACATAATTGACTTTATCTAATATAATCGACATAGCGCCTCCACTAACTCCTGCCTGGTCAGAATTCCTTCAGGAACTGCCAGGCCCGCTTTGCGCAGTTCATATGCCAAAAGTGTAATCTGCGGAACATCCAGGCGGTAAGATTTCAAGGTGTCCACCTGGGAAAAAATCGCCCGGGGCGTTCCTTGCATCACGACCTTTCCATTGTCCATCACATAGACACGGTCGGCATTCGTCACCTCTTCCATATAATGCGTGATGAGAATCACGGTCACTCCTTTTTCCCGGTTTAGCTGCTCTACCGCTTCTAAAACCTCCCGGCGCCCATTGGGGTCCAACATTGCCGTAGGCTCGTCCAACACAATACATTTGGGTTCCATCGCCATCACCCCGGCAATGGCAACTCGCTGTTTCTGTCCGCCGCTGAGCCTGTTGGGGGAATGTTCCCGATACTGTATCATGCCCACAGATTTCAGGCTCTTTTCCACGCGCTTTAAGATTTCCGCCGTAGGTACGCCGATGTTCTCCGGTCCGAATGCAACATCCTCCTCTACCACGCTGGCGATAATCTGGTTGTCCGGATTCTGGAATACCATGCCTGTGCTCTGACGGATAGCCCAGAGGTTGTCCGCATCCTCTGCGTCCTTGCCGTCCACCCATAACGTTCCGCCGCCCGGCGCAAGCAGCACATTCAGATGCTTGGCAAGCGTGGATTTTCCGGAACCGTTATGTCCCAGGACCGCCACAAATTCCCCCTGTTTCACATCAAGGTCTACTCCGTCCAAAGCGGTGAGGATGCTCTCCACATTATCCTCTTCGTCCCTCCGGATATATTCATGTACCAATTTCCTTGCTTCAATAAAATTCATAGCTTCCTCTTCACTCTTCGTCCCAACTCAGGCGGTGCAGGTTCCCTGCCAATTTCATATGCGCAAACTGATTCTGCCGCAACGCTTCATAGAGCAGGATTGCCACAGAATTAGACAGATTCAAGGAGCGCGTCTCGCCAATCATTGGAATGCGCACACATCGTTCGGGACATTCCTTCAATATTTCTTCCGGGATTCCGCCGCTTTCTTTGCCAAACATCAGATAACAGTCCGCTTCATAGCTGACCTCTGTATACACCTGGCGTGCCTTGGTAGTTGCCATATAAATCTTTGCCCCAGGATTCTTCGCCAGAAAATCCTGCCAGTTGATATAGCGGGTCACATCAAGCTCCTGCCAGTAATCCATGCCCGCGCGGCGGATTGCTTTTTCATTTAACTGAAAGCCCAGCGGCTCAATCAGATGAAGCCTTGTCCCAGTGGCAACACAAGTCCGTCCAATATTTCCGGTATTTGCCGGAATCTCCGGCTCAAAAAGTACAATATTAAGCTTCGCCATATTTTTCAACAAACCCTTCCATCCTGTCGAGAGCCTCTTTCAGTTTATGCAGGGAATACGCATAGGAGATGCGCAGATACCCTTCCCCACAATCGCCAAACGCTGTCCCCGGCACAACTACCACCTTTTCTTCCTGCAGCATTCTCGTGGCAAACTCATCGGAGGTCATGTTAAATTTCTTAATACAGGGAAAGGCATAGAATGCACCATACGGTTCAAAACAGGTCAATCCCATATCACGCAGACGTTTCACAAGGTAACGCCTTCTGCCATTGTACTCCTGGCGCATTTCAGCCACATCCGCATCACCATTCCTGACTGCCTCCACCGCCGCATACTGGCTGGTAGTCGGGGCACACATAATTGCATACTGGTGGATTTTCAGCATCTGCTCCAGAATCGCCTCCGGGGCACAGGCATATCCCAGACGCCATCCGGTCATGGAATACGCTTTGGAAAATCCATTAATCAGCACCGTCCGCTCACGCATGCCCGGCAGTGAAGCAATCGTTACATGGTCATCCAGATATGTAAGTTCCGCATAAATCTCATCACTGATAACATACAGGTCATGTTCTATGACCACTTTGGCAATCGCTTCTAAATCCCCTCGCTCCATAATCGCCCCTGTTGGGTTATTGGGAAACGGCAGCACGAGGATTTTCGTCTTTGGCGTGATTGCCTCCTCCAGTTCCTCTGCCGTCAGGCGGAAATCATTTTCCTCTTTGAGGTCGATAATCACTGGTTTGCCATTTGCCAGCACCGTACAGGGCACATAAGACACATAGCTGGGCTGCGGAATCAGCACTTCATCCCCGGGGTCCAGCATAGCGCGCAATGCCATATCAATCGCCTCGCTGCCGCCCACGGTAATCATCATTTCCTTATCATAATCATAAGATACCTCAAATCTCCGTTTCAGATACCTTGCAATCTCCATTTTTAATTCTTTTAACCCGGCATTTGACGTATACGCTGTCTTTCCTTTCTCCAGAGAATAGATTCCCTCATCCCGGATATGCCAGGGCGTGTCAAAATCCGGCTCGCCTACACCCAGGGAAATGACGTCTTTCATCTCCGCTGCAATGTCAAAGAATTTGCGGATTCCCGAGAATGGAATGTCTACGATACGTTCCGACAATGGATTTCTCATAAGCTCACCAGCATCCTTTCATCATCCTGTGGTTTGGCAATCACGGTTCCATGGTCCTTATATTTTTTTAAGATAAAGTTTGTCTTGGTACTCAGCACGGAATCCAGTGTGGAGAGCTTATCTGATACGAACTGCGCAACCTCGCGTAGTGTTTTCCCCTCCAGGGTTACCAGCAAATCATAGCCTCCAGAAATCAGGTATACCGCATTGACCTCCGGGTAGTTATAGACACGCTCCGCCACGCTGTCGAACCCTCTGCCGCGCTGCGGCGTGACACGCACCTCAATCAAAGCATTGACTTTCTCAATGCTGGTTTTCTCCCAGTCTACCAATGTGTGGTAACCACAGATAATATGCTCTTCCTCCATGGCAGCCATCTCATTTGCCACCACGGCTTCTTCCACGCCCAACATAACCGCCAAATCCCTTAAATCCACACGGCTGTTTTTTTCTATATAGGTTAAAATTTTCTCTCTCAAATCCATACTTTTTCCTCCATTTCCAGTACAACAGATATTAAGTTGCTTTATGTTATAGGGAACGAATAAAACGCTTGCGTTTTCATTTGTTCCCTCTTTTTCTCCATCTGTCCAAACTGCAGTCAGATTATAACACCTTATACAGTTCATCTGACTTCGGCGGCTCCAGAAAACGTTTCTCCTCCTCGTTCAGCAAGACACGGTCATTGCCGGTCGTTGCTTTCCCGATAACGGCTGCATGGATACCGGACTTTGCCAGTTCACGCACCAGCCTATTGCCGTCTGCAGATGACATCAGCATACAACCGCTGGAAATCAGTTCATAAGGATTGATATTAAAAAGTTCGCATACTTCAATCGTTTCCTGTTTTACCGGTATTTTCTTCAAATCTATTTCCAGTCCAACGCCAGAGCTCTCTGCCAACTCCCAGAGCGCGCCAAATATGCCGCCCTCGGTCACATCATGCATGGCACTCACGCCGGACCGGACGGCGACTGCAGACTCCGGCAGTACCGACAGGTATTTATCAAAATTCTGGGCAGTTCTCACAAGTTCCGTTGGAAATCGCTGTAATAATTGCTTTTCTTTCTCTTTGGCTATAATCGATGTTCCTTCCAGCCCAATCCATTTGCTGGCAAGGATATCGTCTCCGGGCTTCGCGCCGCCTGTGGTTACAAGTTTACCCACTTTCGCCTTGCCGACCCCGCAGACATTGATTAACGGCTGGTTCACCACTTTCGTGACTTCCGTGTGCCCGCCCATAATCTGCACATCCACCTCGGCACACACACGCTCAATCTGACCCATCATCTCTTTTAAATCTGCTTCCTGCGCATATTCTGGGAGGAGAATCGTCAGCATGACCCCTATCGGTTCCGCGCCGGCGCTTGCAAGGTCATTCATCGTAATATGGATGGCAAGATGTCCGATATCTGTGGCTGTTCCGGTGATAGGGTCTGTGGAAACCACAAACATCTCATCATCTGCAAGCCTGACGGCAGCGCAGTCTTCCCCTACCCCTGCTCCCACTGCCACCTCACTGCGCTTCGTACATATTTGTTTAATCACAGAGCGCTTTAAAACGCTCTCTGGTATTTTTCCTATTTTCATACTGAATAAATTCTCCTTCCGCATGAGTACACTTAAGGCTGTTTCAATATTGAAACAGCCTTACATGCATCTGGTTCCTACTCCTCGGATTCTCCGCCGTCCTTCTTATCATCTTTTTTGTCTTTGCCGTCGTCTTCCCCGCCGTCATCTTTTTTGTCCTTCGGATCGTCTTTCTTCTCCTTGGGTTCCTCCTCTTGCGGGTTCTCCTCACCCGCTCCAGGCACCGGTTCCTGCGGCGGCTGCTGCTCTGCCGCCTGCTGGGCAGCCAACGCTGCCTGTGCTGCATCGTTCCATTGCGCCGCAGCTGCTTCGATGGTTCCCTGGTCCTGGCTAGCTACCGCCGCATTCATGGCTGCCACTGCCTCTGGATTCCCAGAGCCAGTTCCTACCACGACAATTCGGGGAGAAGCCTTATAAGTACTCTTGTTGAACACCTCGCGGCTCTGCTCTACGCCGTCAACTTTGACAATCTTCCAGAGCTGTGCCGTATATCCCACATGGGAAGACTGCTTCTGGCTGATATAGCCAATGGGGTCGCCGGACGCCTGGTACTGCACACCGGGATCCGTGGTGCTCAGCGTCTCGCTCTCAAAGATAACCTCGCGGTTCGCCGGTCTGGTCTCCTGACCGAAGATATTAAAGTATATAACCATATCCTGCGTGTATCCTTCAATGTAAATCGGCGCATCGGTGTTATTTACAAATTTTAAATCCTTATATGTCCCTGCAATCGCCGCATCTGCGGAAGGGTCTACATAACTCACAATCATCGAATGGTTAAAACGCTCTGCCACATCCAGTTCCGCACGGATAACTGCATTATATAAAGTAGTTGATACCTGGCAGATTCCTCCGCCATAAGTCTCTACCGTAGTCCCATTCTCATAGGAACCGGCGAGCTCATATCCGTTCTCCGCATCAAAGGGGCTTACCGCCTCATACACGGAAAAAGTATCTCCCGGATAAATCACGGAGCCATTGATTTTTGACGCGCCATTCTGTACATTCTTGGCACGTCCTGCACCAGAAGTTCCATAGGAAGTATGGAAACCTCCCAACAAATCCTTGACCTTGGAAAGTTCTGCCTCGGAGCCCCTGGGCTCTACCACATCCGCCGCAACCTCAATGGTGGCCGCTTCGCCTTTCCATTCCTTGGAAAAATATTCCTCAAGAATTTTGGCTGATTCCTCTATATTGACACTCACGCCCTGGCTGCCGGGAATAACAGTAAACCCGCCATTTTCCCGGGTAAGTCCGCCATCTTTGGCTTCCGTATTAAGCGCCTGCGCATTCGTCTCCAGCATCTGGCTGATTTTCTGGCTGTCTGCCTTATAGGCAAGTTCGTATACCTTGTCTTGGTTTTCCAAATCTTTCATTGCCTTATAACGGACAATCAGATTTCCGCTCTTACCAAGCGCAACTGCTTCTTCAGCAATCTCAGGATTCCCCCATGTAAGCCCTATCTGGGAAACAGGTACATCTACGGTGTTGTCTCCAGCCCTTAAGGTTACTTTCTGATTCTGCAGTTCATTCAGGTATTCCTCCACAGCCGATGCGGCTTCCTCCTGTGTCATTCCACCTACGGCGATATCTCCAAAATATACACGCTGCGGAATGGTAGATGTCTCATCTGTCTCTGCATTAACCGGAATCATAACAATTGCTGCCACCGCAAGGATTAAGAATATCCCCATAAGCGGCACGTATTTTCTCCACTTCTTCATAATCTATTCTCCTACTATCCTGCTTCGTTTACACTTTACCTATCTCATTTTAACACATAGATACAATTTTTCAAGGTACACAAAGCACGAATTTCGTTGACATAACTCGTCTCTTTCTGTATATTATGAACAGGTACAGGCGAATTTTATGCCATATATTAACATGGTTTACACAAATGCGGAGAGGAATACGGAGAGCACCATGGAAACCACAAGAATCAATGCAACTATTGCCGCAAAGGTTTTCTTGGTCTTAGGATTATTAAAATTCAGCATAAGATTCACCTCCTTCATTGCTCAGGCTTTCTCTTGCCACCTGTGGTTATTATGATATAATTATAGTAAACGCAAAAATCCTTTGCGTTTACTATAAGCCTCTGGCAGGATGCGCACGGATACACAAAGGAATTATGCCGCTTCGCGGCGTGTATCCGGCGCAGGGAACAAATGAAAACGCAAGCGTTTTATTCGTTCCCTATATCTATATTACAGAAAGGATTATAAGCATATGATGTTCCATACTTTTTACTATGTCTTCCTCGGATGGACTGCTATATTCATTGCTGTTGTTTCCTACAAACGTTACAAGGCAAACCGCCAGAATCAAAACGCCGAAGAAAGTTTCTGGCAACGGGAACGTGATGCCAACAACACCCGCAAGCAGGATATTTCCCAGCTGGATTACGTGGATTTTTCCGGCGTAACCCTTCCGTTTGCCCAATTTGAAGATGCGCTCATAAAAGAATGCGAACAGCAGGTCCTTTTTTTAAAGGATAAAAAAGTCTTAAACCTTACCGGCATAAGCAACACCGACCTGAAAATGGCGTATGGCGCTGCCAACCTGCCGCTGCTGACACAGTATGACCAGAACTTTACGCTCCTGGTGCGCACATTGAATACATGGGGACAGCGCCTACATGAACTTTCCCATAATCAGGAGGCCATCTGCGTGCTCGCCTTTGCTGCGTCCATCGGAAGCGATATCAAGGCAACCTGGAATCTCCTTGCCGAACTCTATGCCGCAGACAATGACCTGGCACAGATTGAGGCTCTGAAATCTTCCGCTGCCAAACTCAATTCCCTGATGAGAGAACCCATACTCTCCATGCTGGACAGCTATCTGAATTAAGATTCCAGCCAGAGCATCAGCCGGGTATCCTTCCATAGGTTAAAATAATCTTGTTCGCCATCCGGGAAGCTTCGCTTCTCGTCAGGCTGTCAAGTTCTCGCTCAAGTTCAATTTTATGATATTCTGCCAATTCTTTCAAGTGCCTTTTTTGCCGTTTGCTTGCCGGCTGCTGTTTTTTTACTTTAAACTGCAGCGGTTCTGCCTGAAATTCCCCTGGTTCTTTCTCTGCAAACTCCTGATACAGATATAAAAGCAGCTCTGCCGTTGCCCTGGCATCCTCCAACGCCCGGTGCTTTCTTGCGCGGTCAATGTGAAGGAATTCACACAGATAATCAAGAGATTTCTTCTCTGCCGCTGGCAATAGCTTCCGCGCTAACTTCAATGTATCAATGCCTTCTTTTTCCAGCTCTAACCCCTGATTTGCCGCCGCCTGTTTAAGGAATCTGTAATCGTAAATCAGATTATGTCCTGCCAGCGGCAACCCTTGCGCAAATACCAGAAATTCCTGTACCGCCTGTCCGCAGTCATGCCCTTCCTGCACCATCTCATTGGTGATTCCGGTAAGGTTTATAATCTCCTCTGTCAATATCATCCTCGGATTCACCATGCGGTGGAACGTGCTGCCGATATTGCCCTCTTCTATTTTCACTGCACCAATTTCCAGAATGCGGTCTGTTTTCGGATTTAAGCCTGTCATTTCCAGGTCAACTACCACATATGCGTCCATGATTCCTCCTTATGCATTGAGCCTTTGCCTGCCCGGTCAATGGGTCGCGCTCCTCGTAGGAAAACAGAAAAAATTGCCGTGTATCTTTCTTCGCAGGATATGCTCCTAACGTCTCTGCCTGCAGAATTTCTTCCATGTCATACCAGAACGCTTCCAAATGCATGGGTTTCCCTTTGGGGCAATATTCCCTGAACTTCTCCTTAAACTCCGAAAGCGGCGGCGCCCATGGCGGTCTGCTCTTCATGCGTTCCCGGTAATATAAGTCAAACGTCAGCGTCTCTTGGTATATGTCACGGTGCAGCGGGTCTTGTTCCTCAATATATTCCAACAGAATTTCACAGCGGCGAATTCTCGAATGGTTCATGGCAAACAGCCCGCGCCGCTCGTAGAATTCACCCAGCTTCAAATACAAATCAAAGGGACTATCCTCCGTCAGTTCCAGCACCTTCACCGTCAGTCCAAACTGACCGCTATTATAATAGACTTCCAGCATTTCTTCCACCAGCTTGATTTTCAATATCTCCCCATAGGACAGCCAGCGCGTACGCATCACCTCATAGGGAGGAAACTCCTGATACACCAGACCGTATTCCTCCTGATGTTCATAGAGGTAGGAACCTTTGAGCACTTTCAGGAATCCCAGCTGAAGCTGCTGCGGCTTCATGGCGTATACCTGACGGAAGGATTCGGCAAAAGAACCATAATCTTCTTCTGGCAGTCCTGCTATCAAATCAAGATGCTGATGGACATTCCCCATACTCCGCACCCGGGAAACAACCTGTTTTAGGCGCGGCAAATCCATCGTGCGGTGAATCTCACGTATCGTAGCCGCATGGGTGGACTGCACCCCGATTTCTAACTGAATCAGCCCCGGACGCATAGAAGCAATCAATGACAATTCCTCCTCCGTCAGCAAATCCGCAGAAATCTCAAAGTGGAAATTTGTCACGCCATTGTCATGCTCTTTCAGATACCTCCAGACAGAAAGCGCATGGCTGTGGCTGCAGTTGAATGTCCTGTCTACAAATTTCACCTGGGGCACACGGTGGTCCAGGAAAAACTGCAATTCCTTTTCTACCAAATCCAGAGAGCGGAACCGCAGCCCCTTCTCTATGGAAGAAAGGCAATAACTGCAGGAAAATGGGCATCCACGGCTGGTCTCATAATAGATAATCCGGTTTGCAAAATCCTGAAGATTCTCATAACAGAAAGGCAGTTCATCCATAGGCAGCGGCTCCCTTGCAGGTGTGCGCATAAGCTTCCCTTCCCTGTCACGGAACACCAGCCCGGATATCTCTTCCAACCCACCGTCCTTATTCCCCATGCCGCTCCCCGGGGCAATGCCCATGCCCATACCGCTCCCGGGAGCGCTGCCTATCCCTATGCTGCTGCCCAGCCCATCTGCATAAAAACGGCAAAGTTCTCTGAAAGTCGCCTCCCCTTCCCCGGCCATCACTCCCTGCACCATGGGATAAGCCTCCAGAAAAGCTTCTGCTTCATAAGATACCTCCGGTCCGCCTGCCCAGATGGGAACCTCTGGCGCAAGCTTATGAAACTCCGTCACCAATTCCTGCACATAACGGAAATTCCAGATATAACAGGAAAAACACAATACATCGGGATGCTGTTTATAAATTTCCTGCAGAATGTAATCCGTGCGGTGGTTAATCGTAAACTCCATCAACCGCACATGCTCCTGATATTCGTCCGCATACGCTTTCAGGCTGTACACCGCCAGGTTGGAATGGATATATTTTGCGTTGATTGCTATCAGTAAAATGTTCATATCATTAAATGAATCCTTTTGACAGTTTTTCCTTTCTGTGATATTTTTATAAATAACAGTTCAGCTAGAAAAGGGGGCCCAATATGAATCAAAATGAATTTGAACAACTGGCAGAATTATTTAAAATCTTCGGAACCCCGACCCGGCTTCAGATTTTATATGCATTACTGGACAAAGAAAAATGTGTCTATGATATCGCTAAAGAACTTGATATGTCACAGAGCGCCATCTCCCATCAACTCAGTATACTCAAACAGAACCGTTTGGTCAAGAACCGCAGGGAAGGCAAAACCATCTATTACTCCCTGCTCGATTCCCATGTGCTGACAATCATTGCCCAGGGGCTTGACCATATCCGAGAATAAAGAGGACTGCTGCAAGACAATTCTTACCATAGACAGCATTTTTAAAATATCTGCCATCTATGATAAGAATTTGTCATTTTACAACAGCCCCCTCTAAATCAGCGGCATTTATTTCGTCTTAACCATCTTGGCCTTACTCCAGGATGAAACGTATTTCGTCTTTCCCACCATCTTATAGGTGCGGACTCTCACATAATATTTCTTCTTCGTTTTCAGTTTCGTCACTTTCTTGCTGGTTGTTTTCGCTTTGCTTATTTTTTTCACCTTGGCTTTGGCGAACTTCTTGCTCGTAGAATACTGCAGTTCATAACCACTGATGCCGGACTTCTTTTTCCATTTTGCAGTAAACCCTTTCTTCGCCGCCGAGACCTTGGTAAGCTTGGCTCCCGCCGGAACAATCTGAAATTTCTTGGTCACAGTCCCACTGTAATTACCCTTAAATGTAACGGTCACCTGATACGTTCCAACCTTCTTCCTGCCAGCAGATAATGTTACGCTGTAGTATGCGGAAGAAATCTTCTGGGAATTCCTGTCATACACTGTCACTGTAGGTGCCTTCACCTTATTATCGTATGTAAATGTTTCCGCAGAAAGTTTTACCTCCTTAATCCTGGGAATGACAGTTGTGGATTTCACATCGCCGCAAACACATTTGCTGACAACCTTGCCGTCCGCCGCCGTGGTTGCCGGCTGTACGCTGTCTGCATAAGTATGCACATGCTTATGTTCTTCATTTTTGAAATATGCTACGACTGTGGTATCTTTCTGTCCGATATCCGTACGGCTCGCCGTTTTCACGCCATCGCTCCAATGGTCAAACGCTTTTCCAGAATCCGGCACAGCGGTAACTACGGCGCTCGTTCCCTTATAAGGGATATAGGAAGTAACTTCCGTCTGTGCTGCGCTGTTTCCCAGCTGTACCTTTCCGCCCGCCTCCGCTTGATAGACTACCTGTACATTTGCGGTGACTGCTTCCTGGATGCCCCTATGGGTCGGCGTGATTTTTTCTATATATCCCTGACTGTCAAAGCTGACTTTCTCCAGGCATACCTCACGGTGGCATCCTTTTACATTTTTGTCGCCCACATAATCTGAGAGCGGTGTGCCAAACCTTGCATAAGCGATATAATACTCTTCGGTTCCTGACAGCTTCACAAAACAGTGATGCCCGGTTCCCAGAATATCCTCCTCGGGGACTTTATAGAGGATTGTCCCTTTGCTCTCCGCAGCAAAGCTGCCCCAGCTACCGTCCTCATTCTTCTGCGGATAGAGGGAATCTGCCACCGCATAACTGATGCTGTAGGTATCCTCCCCGGTATCGTTACAGGACCAGGTAAAATGATATTTCCCATCCTTCTTAAATACATGGAGGGACTCGCGGAAACCTGGGAACGTCCCATTGGGATAGTGGTACATGGTGTCCGCATCCCAGCTTACCATATCTTCATTCATCTTCACAATATTGTAACCGTTGCCACCGTTTCCAAACAGCATGTAGGAATCCCCGGTGTCCTCATCCGTATAGATTGCCGGGTCAATGGCCTGTGACAGCTGCCCTCCTGCCGCCTCACAGGCAGCTTTCGTCATCAGCGGCTTCTCCTCTGCCACAAACGGACCAACCGGACTGTCCGCTACGGCAACGCCGATTGCCTGCTGGTTGGTGGACTTATCGCGCCCGCAGAAATAGAAATAATACTTTCCATTCTTGCGTTCAATTGCCGGCGCCCATGCATAACAATTCGTTGTATCTGCCCATGCCACATCGCCTTTCGACAAATCGAGGATTACGCCCTCGTCCTTCCATTCCACCATATCCTCAGAAGAAAATACATGGAACTTCTGGGTATTCCAACCAGTATAGCCGTCCGTTGTCGGATATATATAATATTTTCCGTCAAATACATCAATATCCGGGTCTGCATACAGCCCGCCAAGCGCCGGGTTATTGCAGGGAACCGCTTTGATTGTCCACTCAGCGCTGTCAGCAGCATCTGTCTTCGAGGCAATCGTCACCTTCGCGCCGTCCAGAAGATTGTATGTGCCTTTCAGTCCGCTGATTGTGTAGCCGGACAATACCGTGAAATCCACTGCCGCGCTCTTTAAATTCTTAACTCTGCTGTTATTGACGCTGACATACTGCGTCACAGTATGGTTTGCTTCATCAAAATCTTCCCGAATGACCTTTCCACCCTGGATGGAGACCTTCTGCAGCACAGAATTGCTCCCGGTCTGCGGATATTTTTCTAAAATTTCCGCATCGGTCAGTGCACGGTTGTAGATTTCTATATTGTCAAAGGAGCCGTTGAACAGCCCATTGTCACCATAGAATGATTTTCCGAAATAACTCTTAAGCGAAGTTCCCAAATCAGAGATTTTAACCGTAGTTGCCGCTTCGCCCACGAGGATTCCATCGCGGAATACACTGATTCTGTCCGGCTTTATGACATACATCACATTGGCCGTCACACCGACATTTTCCATGGATACGGTACTGTCTGCCTTAATCTCCGAGCCATATCCGCTCTTTGTGATATGTCCCATGATACTTCCCTTGAGAACTCTTCCATAGAAATATTTCCCAGTCGCGGAACCGCAGGTGACGGACTCATCCCCCACTACCCAGGTAAAGTAGTGCTTGTGCTGGGAGGCACCCGTATTCACATCAAAGGAAATTGTCATCGTATCCATGCCGGAATTAAAGATATCGGGCAGTTTCAGGTAACTTCCATTACCACTGTCAACCCTTACTGTTGCGCTGTTGTTCAGCTTCAGCACTCCATTGTTTATGCTCCACTGGTCGCTTCCGCTTCCCTTTGTGCCAACCATCACCGCATCGTTGCCTCTGCCGGAGCTGTCTTTGATGACATTGCCATCCACCGTCTCAAAATCATAGACAGCTATGGGATTGCCGTCATTGGGCGTAATCGTGTTGTCATCCGCATAAGGAGAATCCGGGTATGTGCTGGTAACCGTATGCGGAATCGTGGTCGAAGAATTGCCGGTTCCGTCTGCTGACGTTTTGCCCCATTTCTCCCAGAGCGCTTCATATTGCTCAGCTGTGATGGGGATAACCGCGCCGTGCTTGGGATTGCCGTCTCCCTCCGAGAAATTGATGGTGCATTCATCTTCCGCCACTATGTCCCAATGCACAAGGTCCTCAGATTCTGCCATGCCATAATATTTCGCCCAGTTGTAATCAGCAACCAATATCCATTTCTCCTGTCCATTGAGCTTATAGACGTCGCCGCCCTCCACATATTTGGGACCGCACAGTTCGCCCGGGCTCTGTGGGCTTTCCGTACCTGCGGAAGTGTCATAGCCAATCGGCAGATAACCCTCCGTCAGCTTATCGGAGACCGCCAGCTGCGTACCCGCATTGGAGCCGCCGCTCCATTTATAGTACATATAGAACTTTCCGTCCTGCTCCACAATATCCGCATCCAGGCAATTTGTATCCGTTGAGCCCTGCACTGGGGCAAGATTGAGACCGGTAGGTCCTGGATTATAGAGCACCTTAGGCTCCTGCGTCAGGCTTTTGAAATCCTTGGTATAAGAGTACCAAATCATCAGTTTGTCCCCATACTGCTCTCCGCCCTCCATGGACCAGTAAATCATGTACTCCCCTTTGTCCTTGTCCCAGATTGCCTCAGGCGCCCAGACCATGCGCTGGTTGTCCGCGCTGGCACTGTCATACTCGCCGCGGATGGTAATCAAGGTCTCGTTGTCCCAGTTCACCAAATCGGTGGAATGCCAGGTGACAATGCCGGTGTTGGCTCCCCACACATAATTGCCATTCTTATCCAATTCCTCCTGCTGATTCCCCCCATACAAATCGGTAGCCATCATGTAGTAATCGCCGTCCTGCCCTTTGATAATATAAGGGTCGCGCGCCGATTTCCTGCCCACTGTCTGGGTGATGACTGCCTTATTGCCATTGAGCGCCGTGTAATGATACCCGTCCGCACTGACTGCAAAGTGGATTGCCCTGCTGGCTCCTGTGAAATAAGCAAATAAGTAGCCCGCATACTCCTCCTCGTTTTGCAGAGCGGTCGGTGCAGCGCCCGCTTCGCTTTTTGCCCCGGTCGTCCCTGCTGCAGCTTTAGCTGCCGTGCCTGGAAATACGCCGGTCACTGCCATTGCCAGTGTCAGGATGATGGCAATGAGTTTGGTTTTTGCATGTTTCATATAGTTCCCCTTTCCTGCTGGTCTCCTTCACTTATTTTTCCATGCATTTCTTAATGAAAAGCGAAACCCGCTTGTGAGATTCAAAGAATATGGGGCATGGAAATCCATGCCCCACATACCTTCCACATTATTTTACCGTAATTTTTAACGTTGCTTTCTTCTTGTTGAAAGTCGTAACTGTAATCGTTGCTTTACCTTTCTTAACTGCCTTTACCTTACCAGTAGTATCTACTTTGGCAACCTTCCGATTGCTGCTCTTGTAGGTAATTTTGTTGCTGGCAGTGTTCTTGGGGAATTTCACCTTAATCTTAAAAGTCTTGCCTTTCTTCAAAGTCTTGGACTTGGCATTCAGGCTAATTTTCTTGGGCGCATTCTTGACAGTCACTTTGCAGGTAAGGGACGCACCGTTTACCTTGGCAGTGATAGTGACTGCTTTCTTGCCAGTCTTTACTGCTGTAATCTTGCCATTCTTAACTTTTACCGCCTTATTGTTGCTGGAAGTCCAACTCACATTCTTAGCGCCGCTCACTTTGAGGCTAAACGTTTCGCCCTTGCCCAACGTCAGTTTCGTCTTATTGATGCTTACTACCGTTACGGTACAGGTTGCTGTCTTTCCTCCTGCCGTTGCCGTAATCTTCGCCGTTCCTGCCTTCTTGGCAGTTACGGTTATCCTGCCGGCACTATCCGGTCCGGTAATTGCTGCAACCCCTGGGTTGCTGGTCGCCCAGGTCACTTTTTTGTCTGTCGCATTGGCAGGTGCAACTACTGCAGTAAACGTGGTCTTACCTCCTACAGCAAGCGTTGCCTGATTGGGATTCAAGGTTACACCGCTTACCGGAACAACTGTCGGAACATCTGGTGATGTGGATGAATCTTTTACCATCACTTCACAGGTTGCTGTCTTCTCTCCTGCTGTCGCTGTAATTATTGCTTTTCCTGCTGAGACTGCCTTTACTTTACCATTCTCAACGCTTGCCACATTCGGCTGGTCAGATATCCAGGTAACTTCCTTATTTGTCGCATTGTCTGGCAGGACAGTCGCCGTAAGCGTCTCCTCATCCCCAATATTCAGTGTGAGCACGTTCTTACTTAATGTAATGCTATCTACCGGTATTTCTTTTACCAATACCTTTGTCGTAAAGGATTTGCTAATCTTGCTGCTCAAAGCAACTGTGGTTGTTATCTCAGCTTCCCCGGCTGCCACAGCCGTTATCTTGCCGTTTCCGTCCACACTTGCGACTTTTGCATCGTTGCTTGCAAAGGAAGTAACAACCTCCATATTAGCTGCTTTTGCCTTCTCCTCCAAGTCATCAGGATAAGTCACTGTGATATCCTGCGTGCTGCCAATAAATAATTCCGCCTTAGTATCTCCTGCCGGCGCTGCTGTAACATTGTCCAGAGAGGCCTTGGCTGCCGTCTTCTTTGCTTCAAGCTCTGTCTTCTCATCATCTGTCATCTTTTTCTCAATGGCAAGTCCTGCGATAACCGGTGCAGGCGTAGAGGTTACCCCATTTGCATTTTCCGCATAGAAGTGCACTTCTGCCTTGTCTGTCACACCGCTGACTGTAATGGTAACTTTTGCAGTTAATTTTGAATCTGTCTTACTTAAGGAAATGCTGACATCATCGCTCTTCACAGCATTTCCAGAAGCATCTGTATATTGAGCATAGAACTTGATAGGTCTCGTAGTGCTCCACCACTCTGCAAAATAACCGGTCGCCTCGTAGGTCCCATTCTCTAAAGGAATAATATACTCGCATGCCTTACCGTCTTTTGCCCACCAACCGTTGGCATAAATGGAATTCTCTGCTGAAGTCCGGTTTCCTGCATTTGCATAGCCTTCTTTACTGCTGTCTTTGGGGTTATTGATTCCCCAGCTGCCCTCTGTGTACAACTGATCCGGCACTATATTGCGAAGGTCAGCTTTACTTGCTGCCAAATCATAATATGCCGATTGAGACAAATTGCTGTTCCAACTGCCAACACCGGAATCAATATAATAAATCCAATCCTCAGATACCGTAATTACTTCAATTGTCTTTGTGGAGCTTCCCTCTTTGCCGTCTACTGTAAACGTTCCTGTCACAGTCACGGTCCCTGGCTCTTTAAAATCATCTGCCGTCTTATCCCAGGTTACCGGAACTTTCTTCGTCTCTCCGGCATATACCACATCAGCTTCTGCGGGGAGCGTATAACCTGTTTCCACTACCGTGGGAAGGCTGTCAGCAGCCAATGACGGCTTACCCCATTTAGAAGTCAGCGCCTTATACTCTTCCTCCGTAATATTCATTACCGTACCATGACGCGGTCTGGAAGGAAGGTTCGCAGAAATCTTTGTGAAATTTCCGGTCGACAAATCGTCCGTAATCATCGGATAGTAACCGCCTGCACCAAAGGCATCCTGCAGCAGACACCATTTTGCACCTGCATTTTCTATATCATCTTCATTGAAGGCGAAACAGCAAGGACCTTCCACGCCGCTGGCAATATTAGAATTCACCATCGTCCACTCGCCCAGCAATGAATCAGATTTTTCCAAATAAATATAAGTCTTGCTCTCGTTCTTTGTGAAACGGTAATATGTGCCATCCACGTCGCGTACCACGGTGGAGTCAATCGTACTGTGGCTCTCATCAATCCATACCTGGGGCTCTGTAAAGGTATAGAAATCCCTGGTCTTACAGTAATATAATCTCTGTTTTGCATAGTCATCGGATTTCACCTTGGAAGCCCAGAATACCATATATTCACCGGCTGTCTCATCATAGAAGATTTCCGGTGCCCAGGTACAGCCTGCCTCAATTCCGGCGCTGATGGTCATCATCCGCTGTTTGGTCCAGTTTACAAGGTCTGTGGATTCCCATACCATGATTGCCTGGCTTCCATTTCTCTGAGCGTAAGACCAATCGCCATTCTTAGCAATGCATAAATCCGTAGCAATCAGATAAAATTTGTCTCCCTCCGGGGAACGAAGGATGAATGGGTCACGCAATCCAGTCGTTCCCATGTCAGATTCCAATACAGGCTTGCCGTCATTCAGTTCCTCCCAATCCAATCCATCGCGGCTGGCTGCAAAGTAAATCTGCTCTTCACCAGCTCCATTGCCAATAAAGTAGGCGAACACATAGTCCGTCATAGCGCCCACATCTGCTCTTTTCTTCACTGTTACGTTAAATTCTTTTGTCCTGTCTCCGCCTGCCATCTTAATCGTTGCAGTCAGTTTCACGTTAGTATCCACATCCTGCCTTGTTACAACACCTGCAGGTTTCTCACCCTGTGGCTGCGTACTGATTACAGACTCATTTTCAGACTCCCAGGTAATAGCGGAACCTGCTGCTCCCTTATCTGGAAGCGTAATATTTCCTCTGATATCATCCATGTTGGGAATCGTAAGCGACTCATACTCAACGTCTGACTTACCCAATACCTTAAGCTGGTATGTCTCTGTCTGCACGCCCCGGCGATTATAAGAAGCTTCCACTTTTATCTGTGCTGTCGTCTCCGCATCCTTCGGGGTAATCGTACCCTTATCACTAATCACGTCCGGAGTAAGCGATGTCCACTTCAAAGTAACGCCGTCTATCTCTGCCGGGAACGAAAGGTCAGAAACGATATGGTCTTTATCCACATTCTCGTTCAGCATAGCCGGAAGTATCTTATCTTTCATGGCATTCACTTTTTCCAATGCCGGAGCTTCTAACGGAGCCGCAATTTCCTGATGATTCTCACCGACCTGCTCTTCCGTCAGAGCCGTTTCATAAACTTTAAAATCAGACAATGTACCTTTGAAATATGGGTCAGGCCTATAGAGAGATTTCCCAATATACCCGATGCAAGAAGCCGTACTGTTAGCGCTCAATATGTCCTGAATCTTATACCCTGATTCGGTGGTCTTTGATTTCAGACCGTTCATATAATAAGTAACATCCCCATTGTCGAACACCACTGTGACGATATTCTTTCCTTCCTTCTCACAGGCTATCGCCGTCTCGCTGTCATAACGAAGTTCCGTACTGCCATCCTTAATTGCCGCCAGCATCTTACCCGCATAACCGCCATCACCAGTACATGGCGCTACGAAAAGATAATTGTATACATTCGGGTATTCAGCTACCGTTGTTCCCAGCGTAAACAGCCACGCTGCTGACTGGACATTGTCCGTGAAAGTAGCTTCAATCGTAAACGCCTCTTTATTATCCCCTTTAATAACTCCCGACGGAATCTCCACATACTTGGCCGTCCCATCAAATTTGAGCACATCGCCGTCATCATCCGTAACAAAATCAGCATCCTGAAAACCATTCAGCTTGCCGTCATGGGAATTCCCACTGATATCGGTCAGTTTCCCGTCTGCATGGCTCATGTCATAATGCAGCACGGGCTGCGGCGTCTGAGCAGCTGCTGCCTGAACCGTTCCCAGCATGCCCGCCGGAAACAGCGTGACTGTCATGGCAAGCGATAAAAATCCTGCCAGACATTGTTTGATGATTTTTTTCTTAATCATACGCTTCCTCCTTTAATAAACTTGTTGAAATCACCAAAAACGCCTCTCTTATATTGGCATTTTCTTACGTCTATTTTACTAAATCTTTTACTAAAAATCAACAATTATTTTAGCATTATTCAGCTTTTTACCCAAAAATCCTTGTACCATATCTATAAACCATGATATAATATTCCTAAATTTGTAACTATTCAGAACCCCATGGAAATAGAAAGTCAGACCGTTCAAATTTATTTGAAAAGGGCTGAATAGTTACCTGAATTTATAATTAATTACAAGGAGGATTCATATGAGACCTAAGAAATTACTCAAATCAGCAATTGCAGGCTTTACCGCGATTGCCGTGTCTGCCACGTTGCTGCCAATAGGCAATATCAGCGATGTACAGGCCGCAGACGCAGACACCGCCATCGAACAGCCAGTCTATGGCAATGCGGCAGGTACGCCGGAGACAACAGATTACCTTTTCGTTTATTTTCCTTATACAAATGCGGGCGGCAAGGATGAACGAATTTATTTCGGCATCAGCGAGGACGGCTTGAACTTCACCGCACTGAACGACCAGAAATTTATACTAGAATCCACGCAAGGAACGCATGGACTTCGCGACCCATTCGTCATCCGCTCACATGAGGGCGACAAATTCTATCTCATTGCCACCGACCTCACCGTGGCAGGACTGGAACAAGATGGTGTAAACTATCCTGGACAGGGTTGGTCCGAGAACCAGGTAAAAGGCAGCAAGAGCATTATGATTTGGGAATCCACCGATTTAGTGAACTGGTCTGAACAGAGAATGCGTAAAGTAGCTCCAGACGATGCTGGCTGTACCTGGGCACCGGAGGCATACTGGGACGATGAGTTGCAGCAGTACGTCGTATTCTGGGCATCCAAAACCGCCTCTGACAACAACTACGGCAGACAGCGTTTATATTACGCAACCACCTCGGACTTCGATGAGTTTTCAGAACCACAAGTATGGATTGAGGAGGAAGGTTCGGTCATCGATACCACCGTAATCAAAGTGGATGACTATTATTACCGTTATACCAAAAACGAAGACGGCAATGCAAATAAATATGGCACCGGCAGCAAGCACGTGTACTGTGAACGCAGCAAATCCCTGACAAGCACAAAGTGGGAACTTGTATATAAGGATTCCCTGACAGAAGATGTAAGCTGGTCCATTGAAGGTCCCTGCATTTATAAATTCAACGATGATGATAAAGAAAATGCCAAAGAACTTGCAGCCCTCAAAGGCATTACATTGGATGATACGCAAGACATTTATGGCCTGATTGCGGACCGTAACGGTAATTATATCTTCCCAGGTATTTCTGATGACATTACAACCGGAAAGTTCAGCAGACTCGGAGACTCACAATCAGAAACCGTGGACGGAACTCCCATTTATTCCATGCCGGAACCAATTGCCAGCCACGGCACAATTATGCCCATCACATCCGAGGAATACAACAACTTACGCCTGGCATATGATGAAACATACAAGGAGGCAGCAACCCCATATGTGGAAAGCGTAGAAACAGCTACAGAAAATCTTACCCTTGTGACTAAGACCTCCTCTGACCTGACGCTTCCTACCTCTACGGCAGATGGCGTTAAAATCACCTGGGAATCCTCGAATCCCGCTGTCATTGCAACTAATGGGAAGGTAAACCGTCCCAGCTACAAACAGGGAGATGCAACGGTAACATTAACGGCAACGCTTACCGCCACACCAAGCGATGCCACCATCCGCAGTCAAATCCGGACAAAATCCTTTACTGTTACAGTTGAGAAGAAGGACCAGGACGTATTCACCGTCGCCTTCAACAGTGATGGCGGCTCCCCTGTAGCCAGCCAGTCCATACTGGATGGCCAAAAAGCAACTGTACCCGCAAATCCTACCAAAAACGGTTACACCTTTGCGGGCTGGTACAACGGTTCTGTAAAATACGATTTTAACACTGCCGTGACAAGCAACCTTACGCTGACAGCAAAATGGAGCAAAAACGAAGAAAAAATAACAGTAAAGACGCCTTCTAAACCTACCTTAAAAAACAAGAAAAAGAAACAGCTGACCATAACGATCAAGAAAGTGACTGGAGCAGCCGGTTATCAGGTTACCTACTCCACTGATAAGAACTTCAAGAAAAAGGTTACCAAAACCAAGAATATCACAAAGAACACGCTTACCTTAAAGAATCTGAAAAAGGGCAAGACCTATTACGTAAAAGTCAAAGCCTACAAAAAGGATTCCAAAGGCAAGAAGGTTTATTCCAAATTCAGCAAGGTAGGAAAATTGAAGATTAAGAAATAGCCATAATTCTTACTTAAATAAGAACAAGTATGCAAGCGAATCCCCCCATCTTGGGGATTCACTTGCACATATTGCCGCGCCGAGCGCTGTCTCTTTAGCGACATATTTCCTCTTGCGCGAGTGCGCATATTATTCTTTTCAGGTACTTATCCTGTTTTTTATTCTTAAACAAAATCCTTGATAAATCTTGTTGTTGCCATTTTGGACTATGTAGAACATAAAAAAACAGCACCCCCGCTCTGACAAAGTAAAGGCGCTATTTTTATTCATTGCTTTCGCCGGAAACGGATAGGTGTCCGCTATCGTATCGGCTCCCCTGTTAAGCATATTATATGCCACTTTGACAGATTTTCAACCTCAAAAATGAAACCGTTCCCATTCTTTATTTTTGCCAATGATAATTATACCCTAAGCCATATATCTGAGAATCACGTCCACGCTTCCGGCAATCAGCAAGAGCCCACCCAGGACATAGGCTTTCATCTTATGTTCAAATCCAAGGCGGTATCCTGTATACATGCCGATGACCGTAACTAAAATTGTCAAAAGCAATGTCACAACCAGAAGGACTGGTACGCTGCTGCCAAGAAATCCCAAGGCAATACCTGCCAGAAATGTAAACAGGATACCCTTGCTGTAAACTTCCAGAAACCTCTTTATTTCAAATTTTTCTTCACGGCGTTCGATAATTCCCTCGTTCCGCCACGCCTTGACAAGCAGGCGGATTCCCAGGAACAGGAAGATTGCCGCTGCAACCGCCTGCCCCAGGAAGATTTCTTTCGCCTGCGTTTCACTTCTGGACAGGAACAGCGACAGAAAATTCCCAATTCCCAGCGCCAATACCTGCCCTGCAGCTAATATGGCGCAAAATATAAACAATTGTCTTTTCTCAATTTTTGCCACCAGGGAACCTTGGCACTCCATGGCACCAAAGATTTCCAGTGATATCCCCAATACAACTACCGTCTCTTCTATCATGCTCATTGATTTTATCCTTATTCATCCTCTGCCTTTACGGCGTCTGTACGGAAAATGAACTTCACAGAACCTTTCACGCCATCAGCAACCTTGGTGAAGGTCTGATAATCTTTTCCTGCGTTGACCACTGCTTTGAGCCTGTTCAGCAATTCTTTGACATCCCCATCATAAGCTTCTGTCAGCTTCTGGATACCTTCTTCGTCAAACTCTACCATGCCATCCATCAGTTCCTTGGAACCGTCATCCAGCTTCTTGACACCATCCTCTACCTGGGAAGTTGCACTGGAAAGTTTTGACGCTCCATCTACCAAAGCGCTGTTATTGGACACAAGGGTCTCTGCGCCATTGGTCAGCTGGCTGATTCCATTTGTCAGAGCCGGCATACTGTCACTCATGGTCTGAGTTCCCTGGCTCAACGCCTGCATACCGCTCACCAGGCTGTAACCGCTGTTCGCATCCTGCGCATTGATGGCCTCTGAAATCTGTGCTTTTGTCGCATCCACGGCGGTGATAGTTGCAGATTCTGCCGCTGTCTTGGCCGCTGTCTTGGCGGTATCCGCAACTGCAGCTCCCACCGTATCCTTGGCTCCGTCCGCTATCCCTGCCACAATCTGGCTTGCAACCTGCCCCATCGTAGACTGCAATGTCTTATCGGACATCACTGCACCTACTGTCTGGTTCACCAGCGCATCCACTGTAGCTTTAATCTGCGCCTGACCTTCTGCAGAATTGATTCCTGCGTCAATCTGGCCTTCTGCCTCTTTCATCTTGGCATCCACATTGGCAGCTACCAGGCTGTTGATAGTGTCCTGCTGCCCAGCAACCAGTGCATTGATTTGCTGTTGGGCTTCTGAACCTTCGGTATTGACTGCCGTATTGACTGCATTGCAAATCTGTGCCACTGCTTCTGCATTCAATGTCCCGCCTGCCTGTGCTGCCGCCTGCTCCGCTGCCGCTGTCTGCTGTGCGATTGCTGTTGACGTCACTCCTGCGGTTACCTGCCTGGTCACCTGTTTTACCACTTCCTGGGTGACGCCCTGAACCACCTGCGGCTTCACCTCCGCCATCTTCTGCTCCTTTGCGGTCTGTGCTGCCACCTGGGTATATGCGGGAGCCAATGCTGAATTTAACACGCCCTGCGTATAGGTCCCCAGCCCTGCGGTTACCTGGTCTTTTGCCGCCTGGTTGCCGGCGAGGCTGTCATAAAATGTCTGGGAAGCCTGTTTTTTGATGGCTTCGGTCCCCTGTTTCTTATCCTTAAAGGTGCTGTCGATAGCCGCATCTGCCTGTTTGATTAAAGATGCTTTTTCCTCTTCTGTCATCCTGGCTTTTAAAGTCTGGTCAAGCTTTGCCACCCCTTCATTCAGAGTAGCTGCGCTGCCGTTTAAAGTCGTCACGCCGTTAATCAGCGTACCGGAAGAAGCAGAAAGGGTACTGATTCCTGCGTTCAGCTGGGAAGCTCCATTTGTATAGCTTTCAATTCCGCCTTTCAAGGTATTGATTCCGCTGGCAAATTCCTTCATGCTGCCTGATAACGTATCCAGCCCTTTTGACAGCTCTGTCGTACCGTCCACCAACTTCCCGGAAGCATCCGATAACGTATCTACATTTTCTTCCAACGCGCTGAGGTCAAATGCTTCACTCAAATCGCTGCCAGACAGCAAATCATTGATAGCAATTGTCATTGTCATTTCCAGAGAAAAATCTTCCACCTCCGCGGTTATCTCCACATATTCGGGGATTTTCACATCTTCATCCAAGTCCCCCTCCTCGATATCCAGGCTGTCTTTCAGCCCGGGCATTGCCATGCCCACGGCAACTTTGCGGTTGCCGTCGGAGATTACCTTACCATTGGTAATCTCGACATTGCTGTAATCCTCCGGCAGAATCATGCCTGTCATCACCGTAAACGGAACATATACCTCATACTCTTCCCCATCCACAATCTCGGTCGTCTTCATGTTATTCGTATAATCAAACCGTATTTTAACCTCGCCGCTCTTTCCGGCAATCTCCTCTGGAGACATCTCTTTGCCATCCAGGAAATAAGTGATTTTCTGGGTAACCGGGAGTTCCTTATCCGTGGAACCCTGATAATAGATGTCTTTCCCATCTGCCTGCCAGGTGAGCTTATCGCCATTCTGGGTAAAAGTCTCGTCTCCCTTGACATTTTCAATATCTTTCAAATCCGACGCATCTTCCAGCGTTGCTTTTTTATCTGTATTTTTCAGCCACTCGCTGACAATCACGTTGTCGGCAGAGCCATCTGCCTTTGCCACAACATAAACCGTCTCCTCCTTGCCGGCATCCTCTGTCTCCTGGGCAGACGAAAATACACTTTCCAGTGCATCTTTAATATCCTTCTCATCCGCAGTGCTTTTCTTACTATCTTCCTTAACTGTATCGTCTTCTTTCTCTGCATAAACGGTATATGCCAGCCCCGTGCTGCCACCCAGCATGGCAACGGTAACTGCTCCTGCCACCACGCGAATCATATATTTACTTTTGAATCTCTTCTTTAACTCTAAATTTTTCATTGCCTGAACCTCCTGTTTTTCTAATTTACACTATTCCCATGTGAACTATATTTATAATATTTATTTAAACTGCATTTATCTTTTCTGTTTTTGCTTTCTTTTCCTTGCCTGGTCCAAATCCTATGCTAGATGCACAGATGACCTTATCAAATACCATGAACATTGCCGGCAGGATAAAGATTGCAACGAACATACTGATGATTGCCCCTCTCGACATCAAGGTACACAAAGAACCAATCATATCTATTTTTGAATAAAATGCCACGCCGACCGTCGCTGCAAAAAAACTCAGCGCGCTTCCCACAATGGAGGAAATGGATGTCGACAATGCAATCGTAACAGCCTCCTGTTTCTTTGCCCCGCGGTTGCGCTCTTTCTTGTAACGCGTAGTCATGAGGATGGCATAATCCACAGTCGCTCCCAACTGGATAGTTCCGATAACCACGGAAGCGATAAACGGAAGTACCGTCCCGGTATATGCTGGAATACCCATGTTGATAAAGATGGCAAATTCAATAACCGCTACCAGAATTACCGGTATGGAAATAGATTTGAAAGTCAGCAATATAATCAAAAATACAGCTACAATCGAAACTACGCTTACGACCTTAAAATCCTTGTCTGTAATGGTAATCAAATCTTTCGTACAGGGCGCCTCGCCAATCAGCATACCTGCGGAATCGTATTCCTTCAAAATCTCATTCAGTTCTGTAATCTGGCTGTTTACCTCATCCGAAGCCACTTTATATTCCGAACTTATCATCATCATCTGATAATTGTCACTCATGAATTTCTCCTTGGCTTCCTCCGGTATCATCTCCAGCGGAACAGAAGGACCGACTACAGATTCTAAACCGAGCACCGTGGACACGCCGTCCACCGCTTCCATCTCATCCTTCATCTTGCCCACATCTTTCTGTGACATTTTGCTGTCAAACAACAGGATGTGCGTGGCATTCATCTGGAAAGTCTCATCCATCTTGTCATTTGCCTGAATACTCGGCAAATCCTTGGGCAGTGTCCCTGCCAAATCATAGTAAACACCGGTATGGGTATATCCATACAATGCCGGTCCCAACACAATCAGGAAAATCGCCACAAATATTTTATAGTGTTTGACCACAAAAGGTGCTATTTTTCCAAGGTCTGGTATGATGGGTCTGTGCTTTGTCTTGGAAATCGGCTTATCAAAAATTAACAGCAGGGAAGGAAGCACTGTCACGCAGCATACTACGCCAATCAGAACACCCTTTGCCATCACAATTCCCAAATCCATACCTAAGGTAAATGTCATAAAACAGAGTGCCACGAAACCAGCTACCGTAGTAGTAGAACTGCTCAGCACAGAACCCAGCGTATTGGAAATCGCATGGGACATGGCGCGCTTCTTATCATCCGGGAACCTCTCCTGGTTTTCCTCGTAACTGTGCCACAGAAAAATCGAATAGTCCATGGTAACGCCAAGCTGCAGCACTGCTGCCAATGCCTGGGTGATATAGCAGATTTCACCAGAAACCATGTTGCTTCCTAAATTATACAGGATAGCCATGCCAATGCTCAGCAGGAAGAATACTGGTGCCAGAAAAGAGTCCATCGTCAGGGCCAAGATGATACAGGACAGCACTGCCGCAATGGCAACATAGGCGAACATCTCCTCCCGGCAGATATCCTTGATGTCCGTAACTACCGCTGACATCCCGCTGACAAAACATTGTTTGTCAGCTAACTTACGAATCTGCTTTACCGCTTCCATCGTCTCATCCGATGACATTGAGGTATCGTACATAACCATCATCATGGTATCTTCCCCATCTACAAATTTCTCCTGCACGTCATCTGGGAGAATTTGCATGGGTACGGATAAATCTGCAATGGAATCGTACCAGATTACCGTCTTCACATGGGGGACTGCCTCAATCTGCTCCCGCAATGCGGACACGCCCTTATTGTCCATGCCTTCCACCACGCAGATGGAAAATGCACCGGTATTAAACTCATCCATGAGGATATCCTGACCTTTCATAGTCTCAATATCCTTGGGCAGATAGGACAAAATATCGTAGTTAATCCTGGTCTTTACTATTCCGAACACCGATGGCACCAACAGCAGCAGGCCGATAAGCAAAATCGGTATTCTCAGTTTGACAACTCCTTTTCCAAATTTTCTCATTTCATTTCGCTCCTCTTGCTTTATTTTCGTGTTCAACAAGAGTATAAAAAAAAGAATTGAAAAAATAAATATTCAATCCTTTTTCTGTGTCTATGCTAAATATACATTTTTGCAAATCTGTAGTTTTTCGTATACATTTTCCTGCATCTGTCATAATTCTTCTATGACATCCATCATGGAACGCGTGATGATGTAGTTATAAATATCAGTAATTTCCTGTGGCTCCACACTCATGCCGCTCTTAATCCAGTTGACGACGACAAAGCACATGGACTGGGCATAATACTGGGCAATGTGCTCCGGCGTCAGCCACGGATGACGCTTCTTTCCCACATGCTCTTTGCCATGAATCACCTCCAGCAGTTCATCTTCAATACATCTCTTGGTGATTTCCTCAAAAGAGTTCTGCCCCTCCAGGCGTACTGCTTTCTGATAAAATTCCCCCTCCTCTTTGACGGAGGTAAAAATCAGCTTCAATGCCTCATCAATCATCCCCGCATGAATCAGCGGCTTAGTCGGCTCCAAGACCTGGGTGCGGATAATCCACTCCAGCAGCTCATATTTATCCTGGAAATGATTGTAAAATGTGGGACGGATGACACCTGCTCTGTCTGTAATCGCTTTAATTGTAATCTTCTCTATGGGCTGCTGGCAGACAAGCTCCTTAAAGCTCTCTGCCAACAGCAAGTCTGTCGTTTCCTTCTGTCCTGCCACTTTCATATTCCTTGTTATACTTTATTGGCTATTCCGGGAGACCTAAGGCATCCTCCCTGCTGCGCCGGGCCCCTCCTTAGGTCATTTGGTCCCTCCTTAGGTCATTTTCCTCCTTAGGCCATTTATACATTTAACTCCAAAATCGTCAGATTCCTGACGTCGTCATCTGATTTCAAGTCAATAATCTCTCCGGTCGGAATGACCTTTACCTTGGGCCTTAACACAAATTCTTTATAGTTCTCCATGACCACTGCTGTTCTTCCGTCTGACAGGCTCACCTCACAGCCCACCGGATAAACGGCAATACGGCGCAAGAACACATCAACCAATTCCGGATCGAACTCTGCCCCTGCATTCGCCATGATATATTCCACCGCCTCAGAGGGAGATACCGCCTCATGATACGGCAGCTTGGAAGTCAACGCATCGTACACATCCGCCAGCTTAATAATCCTGGCATAAATCGGAATCTCTGACCCAGACTTACGCATGGGATAACCACAGCCATTATACCACTCATGATGCTCTAACACGCTGTTATAAACCTCTGGCAGGAAATCAAAGTTCTCCTTCAGGAACTCATAGCCCAGCTTTGGATGCTGCACAATCATGATACGTTCCTCTTCCGTCAATGCACGCCGGACATTCAGCACATCATCTTCCACAAACCTTTTCCCCACATCATGCAGCAGCGCTGATGTAGTCAAAGTATGTAATTCCTCCCTGTTCATGTTACACGCAGCTCCTATCATCGTAGACAATACTGCCACATTTACAGAATGGAAATAGACATAATCATCGTATGTCTTGATATCCAGCATATTGCACATCACTTCCTGGCTGTTCAGCACATCATCCATCACGTTCATGACTACTTCCTGGAGATTATGCTGTTCCATCGGAATATTCTTATTATCCAAAAACAGGTCATGCACCATCTTCAACGCTTCGCTTTTCAACTCTGGACGGATTACCTGCTCTATCCTCAAATCCTCTGTAAATTCATCATCAATATAGATACCTGGGAACCCAAGCTGAAGAAGCTGCTGCAGGGAATCATTATTCAAAACCAGACGTTTGCCCAGAATCAGCCGCCCTTCTCCATTGTAAATGTCCTGTCCCAAGGCCATTCCTTCTTCTACTCTTGCCATCGGCATATAACGCATAATCAGCCACCTCCTATTTATGTTCTTTCACTGCTATTCTTTCATTGCTTTCTGTTTCCGCTTGCACCGATACATCCGCTCATCGGCGCGCCGGATGGTATCCTGCAGGTTCAAATCCTTACTGCGGTTATATTTTGCAAAACCGGATGCAATCTGCATGGCATCTTTTACATAAGCGCCCTGTAGGCTTTCTATCCAGTCAGACATCCCTTTTCTTTTTTTCTCATATACTTCTTCCGTAATGGAATCGGAAACCAGGCAGAATTCATCTCCGCCAATCCGGTAAATCTCTCCCAAATCACCAAACATATCCCGGATTATCTCACTTCCGTTGATAATATAGCAGTCTCCGGCTCCATGCCCATAACGGTCATTCATCATTTTAAGATTGTTTAAATCAAACATCACCACACCAAACTGCGGGTATTTTACCTGGGGTATCTCATATAAATCGGACTCAAAACTCCTGCGGTTCTTTAAACAGGTCAGACCATCAAGCCCTGCCTCCTCTATGATTTCTTCCGCATGCCTTCCTGCCTGAATCAGTTTTATCGATTCATCCAAGAACTGTTTGCTCAGTATAAATATATAAATCAGGCAGCCAATCCTCGAAAAAAACGCCACATCGCCGTAAAAACCAAAATAATAATTTATCGCATCTAAGACCGCACAAACACTTATAACACAGACACAGGATACGTTCATCCAGAACTTTCCATCGCGCTTGCCTGATGCCTGCTTCTCTTTCAACAATATACAGACCCCCAGCACAAGCACAGTGGCAGCTGCTCCAAGACCCAATACATGGGTAATCCAAAGCGTCTCCCGAAAATCAGCCCAGCCCATAAACTGCAGAAAGATGCATACCGCAAGCTCTATCACACAAGCCACTGCAAAAATATCCAGAAGTTTGTTTCCTTTCCTATTATATATGGTGCGTATAAAACAAATAAACGGAAGCAGCATCAATTTCAAACTCATGAAAGTAGCCATACTGAACAGAAGGGGCTTACCAAACATGAGTACCGGAACCTTACTCTCAAACGCAGACCATACTGCAAAATACATAGAAAACAAACCCAGCCAGGGAACTCCCCTGTGAAAATACATTTTCTTGCCTACTGCAAACCATAAAGCCACCAGCACCATCCCCATGGTAAACATGATAAAACTGATTACCAATGACGCGAACCTGCTCTTAATCTGGCTTAGCACAATTGACGATTGTGAACCATAATAGACAGTGGGCATCTTCATGCTGGAAGAAGGATAACAGTTCCTGATATGTATCTCCAGCCTTTTTCCTGCGTAGCCCTTCCAAAGCTGAACAAAGTTCCAGCAGTTTCCTGGCGTCTTACTTCTAACACCCCTGGGAACTTTCCGCTCATAAACCTTCTTGCCATCCACATATACCTCTGACAATTGGTGCGATGTATAATATCCAATGGAATCTGCCGAATTCACATTCTCCGGCAATTCCTTCCTTAATATAATTTCTTCCTCACCCTCCGGCAGGCTGACTACCTCCGGAAGTATATCATATTTCCGAACCTCCCCACCGGCCACAAAGGCCCAATCCTGATTATATGACATATCCTCAATTACTTCTTCCCCATCCTTGGGATATAGAAGAAACATCAGCACAAAAAACAGAATTACTGCCGCCACTTCTGCCAAGTGCATTTTGAGAATCTTCACTAGCCGTCTCCTTTCGGTCTTACCTATGCTCGTTAATTCTATATGCCTTCCGGCATTCAGCTATGCCACACGACATGTTACAGAGTATATTCTAACATATTTCTCCCAAAAATAAAATAACTTTTTCCTTCAAAACAAAGCCGGCAATTTCCAAACACGATATTCGAAAAAAGCTTATTGCACGAGTGCGCATCTTTATTTTTATCTTAATAGGAAAGACACTTTCACGCTTCAGCTTGACAAGGTCTTTCCTATAAGATTAAGAAAACATCCTGTCGGTGAGGCCGGCCAGGATGTTTGCAAATAGCTTATCTCATTACCTTAAATTAATATTCATCATACTTTCCCAGAGTGTCTGCCATATCTGTCAGAACACATACATTTTTGGGGGAAAGCCTGCTTATTTTTTGAAGAAGTTCTTCACCCGCCTGCTGCGAATGGTACACCAACTCATCTTGCAGCAGATATTCGGGAGACACCTGCAACGCATTGCAGATTCTGGTCAACATGTCAACCTGCGGCAGTCTTCTAGATTTTTCATAATTCCTGATTACATTCTCGGAAGTGCCGCACAACTCTGCCAACTCCACAATCGTCATGTTCCGTTCTTTCCTTATTTTCCTTACTCTGGCTCCGAAATCACTCATACTCATATATACACCTCTTCTCTTTTGTACAAACTTGCCTGAAACTTTGCAAGCCTAAGGAAAGTATAGGTGTTTCAGTGTCAAAGAAAAAGACACCATTCGTCATGGTTGTAGCGCATATCTGTGACACTCTGGTACGCATTTCGCGTATTACTATCTTTGAGGGAACGGATTTGATATTTCCTATCACACGGATGGCATAACTTCACGCTTTTGCGTGACAAAATTTTTCCTATATGACAAAAAACAGCGGAGACAAAAGACCTCCGCTGTCAAAGAAAAGAGCGATAGACGGGGCTCGAACCCGCGGTCTCGACCTTGGCAAGGTCGCGCGTTACCAACTACGCCACTATCGCACAAGCGGGTGATGGGAATCGAACCCACGTATCTAGCTTGGAAGGCTAGTGT
>CANOFO010000022.1 GCA_947565305.1 uncultured Lachnospiraceae bacterium
TGGTAAAAGGACCCGGTTCAGGGCGTGAAGCAGCAATCCGTGCGCTTCAGGCATGTGGACTCGAAGTAACCAGCATCAAGGACGTTACTCCGGTACCTCACAACGGATGCCGCCCACCCAAACGCAGAAGAGTCTAATTAGGAGGTATAGGTTAAGATGGCAGTAAATAGAGTTCCAGTTCTCAAGAGATGCAGGTCTCTTGGTTTAGACCCGGTATATCTGGGTATTGATAAAAAGTCCAACAGACAGTTAAAGAGAGCAAACAGGAAAGTATCTGAGTATGGACTTCAGTTGAGAGAGAAACAGAAGGCAAAATTCATTTATGGTGTGTTGGAGAAGCCTTTCCATAACTACTATCTGAAAGCAGACAGGATGAAAGGCATGACCGGTGAGAATCTGATGATTCTTCTGGAGAGAAGATTGGACAACGTAGTATATCGTTTAGGTCTGGCAAGAACCAGAAAAGAGGCAAGACAGATTGTCGGTCATAAGCATGTGCTGGTAAATGGTAAGCAGGTAACGATTCCGTCTTATCTTATTAAGGCGGGAGATACCATTGAAATCAAAGAAAAATGCAAAGGCGCTCAGAGGTACAAAGATATCCTTGAAGTGACCGGTGGAAGACTGGTGCCGGAGTGGTTAGATGCGGATCAGGAGAACCTGAAAGGTACTGTAAAAGAATTACCGACCAGAGAGATTATTGACGTTCCGGTTGATGAGATGCTTATCGTCGAGTTATATTCTAAATAATAAATGACAAGCAACGGTATCCGAAAAGGAGGGCTTTGTAGTGTTCGATTTTGAAAAACCGAGAATTGAAATTGCGCAGATTTCAGAAGACAAAAAATACGGCCGATTTGTCGTAGAACCACTTGAAAGAGGCTATGGTACTACACTTGGGAACTCACTGAGGAGGATTATGCTTTCTTCCTTACCGGGTGCAGCAGTCAGTCAGGTAAAAATCGAAGGTGTTCTGCATGAATTCAGTTCCATTCCGGGCATCAAGGAAGATGTGACTGAGATTATCATGAACATTAAGAATCTGGCGCTGAAGAATACCAGCCTAACTAACGAGTCTAAAGTTGCTTATATCGAATTTGAAGGCGAAGGCGTAGTTACAGCTGCAGATATCCAGGTTGACCCGGATATTGAGATAATGAATCCGGACTTAGTAATTGCCCACTTGAATGGCGGAGCAGATTCCAGATTATATATGGAACTGACGATTACGAAGGGCAGAGGTTACGTCAGTGCTGACAAGAACAAAGGTGAGGATGTGCCTATCGGCGTGATAGCAGTTGACTGTATATATACGCCTATTGAGCGTGTAAACCTTTCAATTGAAAATACCCGTGTAGGGCAGATTACAGACTATGACAAACTTACGCTGGACGTGTATACAAACGGCACTTTAGAGCCGGATGAGGCAGTAAGCCTGGCGGCAAAAGTTTTAAGCGAGCATTTAAATCTGTTTATTGACTTATCTGAGAATGCAAAGACAGCAGAAGTCATGATTGAAAAAGAGGACAATGCAAAAGAGAAAGTCCTTGAAATGAATATTGACGAACTGGAATTGTCCGTTCGTTCATATAACTGTCTGAAACGTGCCGGAATCAATACGGTGGAAGAGTTGACAAACAGGACGCCGGAAGACATGATGAAAGTTCGTAACCTCGGACGTAAGTCATTGGAAGAAGTGCTGGCAAAATTAAAAGAATTAGGATTACAGCTGAACCCAGGCGAAGAATGAAGTTCATCGCCTGGGTGATACCAAACGAACTGCTAACGTTCGTTTGGGTTCCGCTATACTCAGGCGAAGAGTAGAACTCTTCGGAGGGGTGATACCAAACCAACTGCTAACGTTCGTTTGGGTACCGCTTTGCTCAGGCGAAGAGTAATCCAAGACAGAATGGCAAGGCTTGTAAGACCAAAAGGCGAAGCCCTGTATATCCCAGCAGTGGGATATTCCCATAGTGAGCAGCAGTAAGCAAATAATAATATTCGGGAGTAAGGCCAAAGGGCATCGCCGGGTATTTCACAAATGGAGGATTGAATAATGGGCAAATATAGAAAATTAGGCAGGACCTCAGATCAGAGAAAGGCACTGCTTAGAAACCAGGTAACAGCATTGCTTTATAATGGTAAGATTGTTACCACAGAAGCTAAGGCGAAAGAAGTCCGCAAGATTGCAGAAGGCCTGATTGCCATGGGCATCAGAGAGAAGGATAATTTTGAGGAAGTAACGGTGACCGCTAAGGTTGCCCGCAAGGATAAAGATGGCAAGAGGGTAAAAGAGGTCGTAGACGGCAAGAGAGTCACCATATATGATGAAGTAGAAAAAACAATTAAGAAAGACCTTCCGTCCCGTCTTCATGCAAGACGGCAGATGAACAGGGTATTGTATCCCATAACGTCTGTTCCCACAGAGAACAAAGGAAAGAAGAAGAATACCAAGAAGATTGACATGGCAGCTAAAATTTTTGACGAGATTGCTCCAAAATATGTAGGTCGTAACGGTGGATACACCAGAATCGTCAAGATTGGCCAGCGTAAAGGTGATGGCGCTTTAGAGGTTCTTCTGGAATTAGTATAAGAATCGGAATGCGAGAATACGCAGTATAATTTTAGGTCACAGGAAAGAATATCTGAAATGTATTTTTTTCCTGTGACCTACTTTATGGAAGGAGAAAATTATTTATGAGTACAGCATCCATTTGTATTTTAATTACAATTGTGGTTTACCTCATTGGCATGTTGGCGATTGGATTCTATTTTGCAAGGAAAAATGAATCTGCCTCTGACTTTTACCTTGGGGGACGGAAGCTTGGGCCGCTGGTAACTGCCATGAGTGCGGAGGCATCGGACATGTCCGGCTATCTGCTGATGGGACTGCCCGGCCTTGCCTATGCTTCCGGCTTGGCAGACGTGGGCTGGACGATTGTAGGTTTAGCGGCAGGTACATATCTCAACTGGCTGTTAACGGCAAAACGTCTGCGCCGTTACACGCAGATTACAAATTCTTTTACGCTGCCCCAGTTTTTTTCTAATCGTTTTCACGATAAGAGAAATATCCTGACAGTGATTGCAGCGTTGGTCATCATTATATTTTTTGTTCCATATACGGCTTCCGGCTTTGCAGCCTGTGGAAAGCTTTTTTCCTCACTGTTTGGTGCGGATTATATGACGGCAATGATTATCTCGGCGATTGTTATTGTAGGCTATACGGCAGCAGGCGGTTTCCTTGCCGCCTCTACAACGGATTTTATTCAGAGTATTATCATGACAATAGCGATTATTTTTGTAATGGTGTTTGCTACCATATCTGCAGGCGGCATAGGCGCAGTTATGGAAAATGCCAGAGAACTGCCAGGTTATCTGTCTGCTACTAGCACTTATGTGGCAGAGAGCGGGGAAGCAGCTCCCTATGGCTTCCTCAAAATTGTTTCCACCTGCGCATGGGGATTTGGCTATTTTGGAATGCCCCATATCCTGCTCAGGTTTATGGCAATCAAGGATGAGAATAAACTTAAATTATCCCGCCGCGTGGCTTCTGTCTGGGTAGTGATTGCCATGGCAATGGCGGTATTTATCGGTATTGTGGGCAATGCCCTGAGCAAGCAGGGCATTATTGCAGCGCTTGTGGATAGTGATACGGAAACGGTTATTGTCCGTATTGCTGATTTGCTATCAAAATATGGGATTGTTCCGGCGCTGATGGCAGGACTGATATTGGCTGGAATTCTGGCAAGTACCATGTCGACCGCGGATTCGCAGCTCCTGGCAGCATCTTCCAGCGTGTCGCAGAATATCCTGCAGGATACGCTGCATCTGAAACTGTCCTCTAAGACGAGCATGTTGATTGCGCGGGGCACGGTCATAGTGATTGCCGTTCTGGGCGTAATTATTGCCCGAGACCCGAACAGTTCTGTATTTAACATTGTATCCTTCGCCTGGGCAGGATTTGGCGCAGCTTTTGGTCCTGTGATTATCTGTTCCCTGTTCTGGAAACGCACAACGTTGCCTGGGGCAGTTGTAGGCATGGTTGCGGGCGGCGCTACGGTATTTATATGGAAGTACCTGGTTGCGCCTCTGGGCGGTGCATTTGCCATCTATGAACTTCTCCCGGCGTTCCTCGTGGGAACGGCAGCCATTGTGGTCGTGAGTTTGTTGACTAAGGAACCAAGTGCTGAGATTCTTGCGGAATTTGAGGCGGCTAAAGGCAGCAATGCCATCAACTAAAATTTGAAAAGAGCAGTGATTTATAGCATTAAGAAAAGCTGCCGCTTTACATTAGAAAGTCGTAAAGCGGCAGCTTTTTTCTTATTAAATCGAAAATTATACTATTTTAAAGGCCGTGCAACCATCACGATATGGCTTTCCGGGTAATACTCCCGCAGAGGTTTCTCCAAACGGAAACCATTGCCATAATACATGGACACATGGTAGATATTCTTAAACCGTCCATTATTATAAGGAGCCTTATAGAAAATTAAATCTCCAGGGAGCAGTTTTGATACGTCCACTCCACGGTAGGAAATGACTTTACCGGTGCTCTGCAGGTAGGAAGCCATGGAGGCGGCAGTCGGAGCCCAGGAAGAAATGCCGCCTAAAAGTCCGGTATCGCAGCCATAGGAGCGGAATACCAGGGAACTGCAGTCATAATAGCCAGTGCTCATGCGCCTTGCCTGGCTATAGGAAGAACTGTACATGATGCTATAGCCGGTATTACATGCATCTATAGCGCGCTGGGGAGACACTTCCAGCTGGAAGTTAAAGCTGTTGCCGTCTGCCGTAACGACAATGCTGGCTTTTCCGCATTTGTGTGCAGTGATAACGCCGGATTTGCTTACCGTAGCCACTGATTTTTTCATGGACCGATAGGAAATTTTGCTCTCTGCGGCTACGCCAGACAGTTTAATCTTCGTTGTCTTCGTAGGAGCAATAAGAGCGTAGTTCGTCTTCAGTTTGGGATTGGTGACAATAATGGTGTGCTTTATAGTCTTGCCATCCACCTTGATTGTCAAATCGGTTTTTCCAGTTTTCTTGCCAGCCGTTACAGTGCCATCAGGATTGATGGAAACAAGCGATTTTCTTTTCAGCTTCCATGTGATTTCACTGAAAGAAGTAAGTCCGCTCAGGGCAATTTTCTGGGAACGGCCAAGGGATATAACGGTGCGTTTGTTTGTTACCTTAGGCTTGGAGACCTTTATGTTGGTCGTATATTCCTGGTCAGTGCCATCGGAATAGCTGACAACTGCGGTAATCTTAGCAGCGCCGAACTTGAGCGCTTTCACTTTGCCGCTTTGAAGACCAATGTCCGCAACGCTGGGATTTGAGGAAGACCAGGCAGTCTCTGTGATGACAGCATCGGGCCTGTCCACATGCTTGAGTGTCAGTGTTTTGCTTGCCCCAACAGCTAAGGCCTCCTGCTGCTCAACGATACCGGAATTGATGACCCTGACGGTACAGGAACGTTTACAGGTAATGGACTGACCATCCATGTATGTAGTGTAAAATGCATTTAATGAGGTCTTACCTGCATGGCGTGCCGTAATCTTGCAGGAGTTCCCGGAAGAGTCGACTTTTGCGATGGAAGGGTCCGACACCTTGAAAGTGACATTGTCGTAAGCGGAAGCGTTCGACATATATATGGTCGAGCTGCTTCCCTCCATCAATGTCTCGGAGGAGTGGCTCAGCTTGTGGTCATTTTTTAATACGGTCAGTTCAAAAGATTTCTTGGCGCCTGGCACAGCTGCCGTAATGGTAGCCGTCCCGGAACGTACACCTGTGATTTTGCCGTCTTTGGATACTTTTGCAACCTTCGGATTGGAGGAGCGGTATGTAAGTTCGGAAGATGGATGTGCCGAAACGTCTATGTTGAAGCTGCTCTCCGCGAAAATGACAGTATCCTGTGTCTTTAAGTTAATGGATGGTTTTTTTACAGTAATTTTACATGTTTGTTTCAGTCCATGGCAGGAGGCTGTAATTTTTACTGTACCAGTCTTTTGGGGAGTTACTGTTCCTTTGGAATTAACTTTGGCAATCTTTTTATCTGAAGATTTCCAGGTCACTTTGCCCTTAGGTGCAACATTGGCATTTAAGGTGACGGGATTTTTCAGATAGATGGTCTTGCTGGCTGCCAGTTTCATAGTGGGAGCTTTTACAGTTACCTCGCAGGAGGCGGATACTCCATTTACCGTGGCAGTGACGGTTGCAGTTCCAGTTTTCTTGGGTGAGAGTTTACCCTTGGAATCCACATATACGACAGCTTCATTAGAAGAATGCCAGGTAACGGCGCTGTCTGAAGAAATTGTGGCATTTAACTGTGCAGTCTGGTTAGTATATAGAGTCAGTTTCTTCTTATTTAGAGTAATTGTATCTGCTACGGTCACCGTACAGGAGGAAGAGGCGGTGTAGGCCTTGCCATCTGCAGTTACCGTTGCTGAAGCAGTTACCGTTGCCTCACCCGCCTTCAGGGCAGTCACCAGACCTTGTCCAGATACCGAGATGATGTCCGTGTGGTCGGCAGTCCATGCAACCTGCGGCTCGTTGGCAGCAGCCGTGTCATAGCCGGAATAAGAAGTTGTTAACTGTAAGGTATCCCCGATATTAAGGGTGGCTGTGTTTTGGTTTAAGGTGATATGAAAGCCTGTCTCAGTATTGTCAGGAACTTCTGCCTGAACAGAAGTGTCCGTCTTGCTGAGAGCTCCTGCCTGAGCAGAAGTGTCTGTCTTGCTGAGAGCTCCTGCCTGAACGGAAATATCTGCTTTGCCTGAAGCTTCTGCCTGAACTGAAATGTCCGTCGCCGGATTAGGTGCAGCCGAAAGTTCAGCTGCCTGGGAAACAAAAGGCGTTTCCATTATCAGCAGACAGCCGAGAATGAATGGAATGATTCTTTTGGATTTCATGGTAAGCCTCCTATGTAAAAATAAAAAAACGCAACATACCTATATGATAATATTTTTGACGCTCAGATTCAAGAGGGGATTAAGCAATTGGATAGAATTGGAGATAATTTAACCGAAAAATAGATTTTTTAACTTGCATTTTGCAGATGATAATGATATATTGGATAAGCATATATAGTGTCTTAGAAAAATAATCACACTATATTTAGTTATTTTGGAGGAGAACTGAATGAAAATTATCAAGAGAAGCGGTAAAGAGACAGGGTTTGACAAAAGCAAAATTGTAGACGCAGTCGCCAAGGCAAATAAGGAAGTGGCAGAAAGCGACCGGCTGTCTGAGGAACAGATAGACAAAATCGCACAGCATATTACAGAGGTCTGCGCAACCATGGACCGTATTTACAATGTGGAAGAGATTCAGGACATGGTGGAGAATGAGATAATGGCCTGTCAGGCATATGAAGTGGCGAGGAAATACATTACCTACCGTTATAAACGTGCACTGGTGCGCAAATCTAACTCCACGGACCAACAGATTCTGAGCTTGATTGAATGCGATAATGAAGAAATTAAGCAGGAAAATTCTAATAAAAATCCGGTTGTGAACAGTGTGCAGAGAGATTACATGGCGGGGGAGGTCAGCAAAGACATTACCAGAAGGTTTTTGCTGCCGGAGCATATTGTCCGTGCGCATGAGGAAGGACAGATACACTTCCACGATTCGGACTATTTTGCACAGCACATGCATAATTGCTGTCTGGTTAATCTGGAAGATATGCTGCAGAATGGAACGGTAATCAGCGAGACAATGATTGAGCGACCTAAGAGCTTTTCCACAGCATGTAATGTTGCGACCCAGGCGATTGCGCAGATTGCCAGTTCCCAATATGGCGGACAGAGTATCACGTTGTCCCATTTAGCGCCGTTTGTCGAAGTGAGCCGTCAGAAGTTGAGAAAGATAGTACGCCGTGAATATATGGCAGCGGGGCTGCCCCTGATTGAGGAGAAAGTCAATGAAGTAGCAGAGATGCGTGTCAAAGAGGAAATCCGCCGCGGCGTCCAGATGATTCAGTATCAGGTAATCACGCTGATGACGACTAATGGGCAGGCGCCTTTCGTTACGGTGTTCATGTACCTGAATGAGGTGGAGGAAGGACGGCTGAGGGATGATTTGGCTTTAGTCATCAAAGAGATGCTGCTGCAGCGGATGCAGGGCGTAAAGAATGAGAAAGGGGTTTATATTACACCTGCATTTCCTAAATTGATTTACGTGCTGGAGGAAAATAATATCCGGGAGGGAAGCCGTTATTGGAATCTGACCCGTCTGGCAGCAAAATGTACCGCAAAGCGTATGGTGCCGGATTATATTTCTGAAAAAGTCATGAAAGAGAACAAACAGGGGTATTGCTATCCCTGTATGGGTTGCCGCTCGTTCCTGACCGTGTACCATGATAAAGAGAACCGGCCCAAATTTTACGGCAGGTTCAATCAGGGGGTTGTCACGCTTAACCTGGTGGATATTGCCTGTTCCTCCAAAGGAGACAGGGACAAATTCTGGCGAATATTTGATGAACGGCTGGAATTGTGCAGAGAAGCATTGATGCTTCGTCATCAGCGCCTGAAAGGGACGCCCTCGGACGTTGCACCGATACTGTGGCAGTATGGCGCGCTTGCGCGTCTCAAAAAAGGACAGGTAATTGACGAACTCCTCTATCATGGATACTCAACAATTTCTCTGGGATATGCAGGGCTTTGTGAATGTACCAGATACATGACCGGCAAATCACATACCGACCCGGCGGCAACGCCGTTTGCCCTTAAGGTGATGGAGCACATGAATGCAGCGTGTAAGCGTTGGAAAGAAGAGACGGACATTGATTTCAGCCTGTATGGAACGCCGCTGGAATCCACCACGTATAAATTTGCCCAATGCCTGCAGCGTCAGTTCGGTGTGATTGAGGGCGTGACGGATAAGAATTATATTACCAACAGTTACCATATCCATGTGACGGAAGAAATTGATGCTTTCAGCAAGCTTACGTTTGAATCACAGTTTCAGAAACTCTCTCCTGGCGGTGCGGTGAGTTATGTGGAAGTGCCTAATATGCAGGGGAATATAGACGCGGTGCTGTCTGTGATGCAGCATATTTATGATAATATCATGTATGGAGAGCTGAATACCAAGAGCGACTACTGCCAGGTATGCGGCTATGAGGGTGAAATCAAGATTGTCTCTGATAAGGACGGAAAACTGGTATGGGAATGTCCCAATTGCCAGAATCGGGATGAGGACAAGATGAATGTGGCGCGCAGGACCTGCGGTTATATCGGTACCCAGTTCTGGAATCAGGGCAGAACCCAGGAAATTCAGGAAAGGGTGATGCATTTATAATGAATTATGGGGAAATCAAAAAGACAGACATTGCCAATGGACCGGGTGTACGGGTTTCCTTGTTTGTGTCAGGCTGTACCCATCATTGTAGGGGCTGCTTTAATGCAGAAACCTGGGATTTTCATTATGGACAGCAATTCACGGAAAAAGTGGAAGAAAAACTGCTTGCACTGTTAGCGCCTGGGTTTATTTCAGGACTGACAGTGCTTGGAGGAGAGCCGTTTGAACCAGAAAATCAGCGGGCGTTATTGCCATTCTTGAAAAAGGTAAAGCGGGAGTATCCGCACAAGACGATATGGTGTTACACTGGGTATCTGCTGGACGAGCAGTTGTGGAAGGATAGTCCGGCAAGATGTGAGGTTACAGATGAAATGCTGTCGCTTCTGGATGTGCTGGTGGACGGCGAATTTGTGCAGGAGGAGAAAGATCTCTCCCTGCAGTTTTGTGGTTCGAGGAATCAGCGGCTCATTGACGTGAAGGAGAGCCTGAGGCAGGCAAGGGTCTGCATGGCTAAACTATAACAGGTTATCATGTCATCTTTAAGATAGGAAAAATGGGTAATTTAAGAAAAGAATAAGAAATTATTTGCAAAAGATACACTATTTTGCGGACAGCAAGTGCTAATATAGGAAGAGGGAAGTATAGAAATATGGAATATCAGGAAAAACAAGGGACGGCAGAATGTTTTAAGATTATGCTGGTATCCCTGAAACCAGACGCCTGCAAAGTGCTTAAGGGGCCAAGGGAGGAGATACGTCTGGCGGAGATTCTCAGAGATGATTACCATACAAGCAGATATGAGAAGATGGTTCAGCTGGTGGTGCGGGAAATGGTGGAAGAAAGTGAGCAGGAGAGAGTTTCTCAGCTGTTTTCTATCGAACACCTGCAGAAGATATTGGGCAGCGGGGAAGCGAAGATGGCATGTTCCTACCAGCGTAAGGTTGAGGGAATCATGCAGCCGGTATCTGCAGAAATATTTCCCAGGAGGTTTGGCGAGCGAGGAGAATTGGAAGAATTCATAGTGTATGTGTATCAATGTAATGACAATTAAGAATTGAGGGATTCGTATGGCAAAACGGAGACGCAAGAGGAAACAGAGGGCAATAATAATCGGAGTGTTTTTGTCATTCACGGTTTTGGTGGGATTGTATGTCGCAATTTCCTTTTATTTTGATGACCATTTTTTCTTTCGTACCAAAATCAATGGCTGGCGGGTCGGCGGGATGAATCTTGCGGCTGCAGAGGAGAAAGTGGGCAACGGTGTGGAGGACTACCTTTTGACAGTGTTCGACAGGGACGGCGGGAAACATCACGTCTATGGCGGAGATATTGAATGTTCTTATGTGCCGGACGGTTCTGTCAAAAGACTGTTGGATGGGCAGAATCCAATTCAGTGGATTGGAGCGGTCTTTAATCCTCAGGGAGGGGACGTCCCCATTACCATGGATTATAAGGAGGAATTGATTTCCCAGGCCGTGAAGGATATGGATTGCTTTCAGGAGGAGAATATTACAGAGCCGGAGAGCGCAAGGATTGAGCTTGGAGAGGATGGATATTACATAGAGCCTGAAGTGCCTGGCAACCGCATGGATTTTGAGAGCGTATTAGCTAAGGTAAAACAGGCTGTCTCTGAGGGTGCCTCTTCTGTCCAGCTTACGGATGAAGATTATGTCAGCCCGGAATATACCAGTGAGAGCGATGAGATTGTAGCAACGATGGAACGGATCAATAACTATGAAAATGCCGTGATAAGCTATGAGATTAAAGATTATGAGGAAGTTCTTGGCAAAGAACAGATTCGGGATTTTCTGGTTGTGGATGGGTTTGACGTGTCCTTGCAGGAGGACAAGATTACCGATTATGTGCAGATGCTTGCCAGCAAATATAACACCTACGCAGATGTGCGCACGTTCAAGACGTCCTCCAATGATACGGTAGAGATTGGCGGCGGCGATTATGGCTGGATTGTGGACAAGCCCAAAGAAGCAGAGCAGTTGAAAGCAGATTTGGAGGCTGGCAAGCCGGTCAGCCGGGAGCCTGTCTATTCCCAGCGTGCCTTTGTTGAGGGCAAGGATGACATCGGCAATACCTATGTGGAAATTGATTATACCAAACAACATATGTGGTATTATGAAGATGGCGAATTAGTTGTGGAGAGCGATGTTGTCACCGGGAATATCAACAGGAACAATGGTTCCCCTGACGGTGTGTTTAAGATTGTATATAAGGACAGCCCGGCAGTGCTGAAAGGAGAGGATTATGAGTCGGACGTGACGTATTTCATGCCGTTTGCCTACAATGTGGGTATCCACGATGCCTCTTGGAGGGGCGGCAAGTTTGGCGGGGAAATTTATAAATCCAGCGGTTCCCATGGCTGTATCAATGCGCCGCTTGAAGTGGCGGAAACAATTTATAAGAATATTGAAGTGGGAACGCCGGTGATTGCATATTACCGGGAGCCGGTAGAGCTGACAGCGGAAAATGCCAAGATTTCCAATGCATATTCCTATAAGGATCCAGAGAAAAAGGAAGAGGGAAACTGGTAGGAACCGGCACATAGATGCAAATTATCAATGCGCGCTGTTAGATTTGTTGTCTATATGAAATATAAGGTGGGAAGCCGTTACCCGGCTTCCCATCTGCCGCTTGCGCCGCAGGGCAGGACTAATCCGTTGGAAGAGACTGGAAGCCCGATTTCCTGCGCATCTATTTTCCCAGGGAATCTGTGCATTTCAGAACCCAGCATATAGGCAAGCACTGCCGGCTGCAGCCCAGTCGTGTAAGAATTAATCAGGAAGAACAAAGGCTTTTCGGACAATAGCTGTACACAAAGCTTTACCAGCGGATAGATGGCCTCTTCGATTTTCCAGATTTCTCCTTTGGGTCCCCTGCCGTAAGAGGGCGGGTCCATGATAATCGCATCGTAATGGTTGCCGCGGCGAATCTCACGCTCCGTGAATTTCACGCAGTCGTCCACTATCCAGCGGATAGGGGCATCGGCAAGCCCTGAAGAGCTGGCGTTTTCTTTTGCCCAGGCTACCATTCCCTTTGAAGCATCCACATGCGTAACGCTTGCACCGGCTGCCGCCGCTGCAACTGTAGCTCCGCCCGTGTAGGCGAAAAGATTGAGAACTTTGATGGGGCGCTTGCTCTGGCGGATTTTTTCGCTGAACCAGTCCCAGTTGACCGCCTGTTCCGGGAACAGCCCGGTATGCTTAAAGCTAAAAGGCTTTAGGTGGAAGGAAAGGTTGTTGTAATGGATGTCCCATTGCTGGGGCAAATCAAAGAATTCCCATTCGCCGCCGCCCTTTTTGCTGCGGTGGTAATGTCCGTTCTTACGTTTCCAGCCGGGCTGTGCCCTGGGCGTGTCCCAGATGACCTGGGGGTCCGGCCTAACCAGGATATAATCTCCCCAGCGTTCTAACTTTTCTCCTTTGGAACAGTCGATGACTTCATAATCTTTCCAATTGTCTGCAATCCACATAGATAGTTCCTTTCTTCGGCAATCCCGCTAGCAATGAAAAAATAACATGTCCCAGGGATATTACGGTTGCTGAATGGAAGGCGGCTGTTGATATAATTTTCGTTCTATCTGTCGCCGTTCTATGGCAATCTGTTTTAAAGCTTTTTCGTCATCTGTTACGGCTTCAATCCGTTCTAAAATTGACAATTGGTCGAATAAATTGCCGTTGTACTCTTTTTCGTTTATCGGCATAACGCTCACCTCCACATGATATTAAGGAAACTTACTGTCCATTGTATTAACTATACCCATTGTAACATAAATTTTTCCTGCCATCTATATGCAACTTGCAATCAATCCTGAAATTTCGTATAATCGTAAACAGAAAACAAGAAAAGCGAGGAATTATATATGATTAATACAATACAGCTCGGACCGCTGACACTGCATATTTATGGTATCATGACGGCGCTTGGCTATCTGAGCGCATTCATAATCAGCGAATTGCGGGCGAGGAAAAAGGGCATGGACACCGATATTCTCTATGGGATTTTCTGGTGCGCGGTTCTCGGCGGTTCGCTTGGCAGCAAGCTGCTCTATTATATTGTAAGCATACCGGATATCTTGAAAAATCCCTCCATTTTATGGGACTTCCAGAATGGCTGGGTAGTCTATGGCGGGATAATCGGGGGTGTGCTGACAAGTTTGGTCTACTGCAGATATAAGAAAGCAGATTTTATCAAATATCTGGATTTGGTGCTTCCTGCAGTGGCGTTTGCACAAGGCTGTGGGCGGATTGGCTGTTTCTTCGCCGGCTGCTGCTATGGACGGGAGACAGATTTCCCCTTGTACATCCAATACTGGATGTCGGAGTATGCACCCAACGGCGTGAAGCTGATACCCACACAGATATATTCCAGTATTGGGGATTTTGCCATTGCGTTCCTGCTGATGGCTTATGCGAGACGTGAACCTAAGAAAGGGAAGGTGGCTGCAGGTTACTGTATCCTCTACAGTATCGGGCGTTTTATGATAGAAATGTTCCGCAATGACTATCGGGGAGCGGTGGGATTCTTGTCCACCTCCCAGCTGATTTCGATTTTCATTCTGGCGTTAGGGATTGCAATGTTTGTCTGGGCTGGGAAAGCCGGGGAACCGGGCACAGCAGAAGAGGAAAAATAGAAATATTTAATTTTTGCCGCAGTCCATGCAACAAATACGTCCAATAAGCCGATATAAAAAACAGCCTTACAATAGTATCTGAAGTATATCAGGAGGATGAAAGATGAATTCAGGAGTGGAAGCAAAAATTACAGTTGGTAAAGTCACGGTGGACGTGGGGCAGGTTATCCGCAACGTGACGGGCGTGGAGACAGATGAGGAGAAGAAATCGCTCTTGCAGAAAATCCTGGAGCCGGAAACGGTGGACGGTGGCGAGAGGGATGCGAAAAAGGCGCAGAAGATTGCTCGGAAAATTGCCAGAGGGGAGGCTGTCACGCCCCAGGAAAAAGCATTTTTGATAAAATTTGACCCTAAGCTGGCACAGATGGCGGAACTTGCCCACCAACAGGGGGAGCGGGTCAAACACGCGCTGCAAAATGCTTCTTCCAGGGAAGAACAGCATAACATTATCCAGCAGGCGTACCAGATGGTTGCCCAGGTGAGCAAGAAAAATCCGCAGTTCGGGGAACTGTTGGGCGAGGCCGTCAAAGCGGCAGTGCAGGACAGCAGGAAAAAAGGGTTGTTTCAGGAAGAGGAGATGGATGGGGTCTCCAGAGATAATCTGATGGAAAAGGAACAGGATGAACAGCAGACGCTGTTGGAGCAGTTTTTCCCGGAAGAAGATGCTTCCCTCATGGACTGCAGGGGATAGAAGAAGAGCATGAGGTTTAACCAGTAAAAGGCAGTAGCCAGAGAAAGAAATAATTGTATTGAATGTCGAATTGTGCTATACTTGTAGAGTAAAATACATGTTATAGGTGTTAAATTCAGGAAATACAGGTTAAGCTATAAATTTTCGAGGGCAGAATGCCGAGAAAATATTAATAATATAAAGCTTACAGGATGAAAGAGAAGAGCAGGAGGGAAAAACTATGTACAGGGATCTGACCAAAAGAATATTGGCTTTGGCACTGAGTGTCTGCATGATAGCCGGGATGGTGGATCTGTCCGGGCTTACCGTGCATGCAGCGGTTGAGGATTTGTGGAATGGAAGTATAGAATTCACGAGTCCTGGGGGAGAAGTGTATGATGGAAGCGCGCATGAGCCGGCGGTGACGGTTAAGGATGGCAGTGGAAATATATTATCAGAAGGAGCGGATTACAGGCTGGTATATACCAATAATGTTAATGCTGGGCTGGCAACGGTAACAGCGGTTAACGTGAATAATGAAACTGACACGTTAAGCAATTCTTTTGAGATTAGTAAGAGGAATATCAACCAATGTGATGGATTTCCGTCAATTCCGCAACAGGAGATTCCCAGCGCCAGCACAACGGTGACGCCTCAGGTGTCGGTGACGGACAGCGGCAACAAGGACCATCAGGCATTGGTGGGAAGGATGTCTGACACCACTGTTGCTGGTGTGGATTACACATATTCCTTTGCAAACAACCGGGGTCCTGGGACTGCAACTGTTACAATAACCGGAAGGAACAATTATGAGGGAAGCAAGAGCATTGACTTTACGATTGTGTTGCTTGAGGGTTCCAATATCAGTTTTGAATTCGCTGCGGGAGACCTTTCACAGGGAGCAATGCCATATACCGGGCAGGAAGTCAGACCGGACGTTTTGGATACGGTTGCTTATAATGGAGATAAAATAAATGCAAACGATTATCAGGTGCGTTATCGTAATAACGTATATGCCGGTCAAGGAGAAGCATGGATAGAGGTGACTGGCGGAAGGTACAGCGGACTTCAGAGCAATCCTAAGACGTTTAACATCCGCAAGAATATTGGTACAAATGTACCGTTTACTCAGAAGATTAAATTGGGAAAAGCAATTCCTGCCAAACCCTATAAAGGAAATACGGCGGTTACGTTAGAGGAAGAAGACCTTGTGCTGATAGACCCGGATTATGAGAATACACCTTTGCAGCTGGGCGTTGATTATGAGATTTCGAGATATGCGAATAATACCAGTGAAGGGACTGCGACTGTCTATATTCGGGGAATAGGCAAATATAATGGAAACAGGACGGAAGAATTTGAGATTGTTGCCGCTGAACTGAAAGCTGATATGGTCAAACCCTACGGTGCAGACGGCAGTGCAAAATATACATATGATATTAATGCGGATGGCAGCGATAAGGACCAGTTTGAGGAAGTAAAAAAGAATGTGGTGGTCATCAACGGCGATGTGACATATGAGGAGGGCGTGGATTATACTGTCTCTCGTGCCATGGGCGATGCCGGCACTTCTGCGGGGACGCATTATATTGTGGTGGAGTCAACCGGCGCTGGACAACTGAGGGCAGGTTCTGTAAGGGTATCTTATATCGTGGAACCGAGAAGCCTCAGCGATCCCGGGATGAGGCTTTCCATCTCAAATTACACCAATCCGGTATATGACGGCAGACCGAAAACACCAGGGCTGCAGATTGTTTATGAATCTACAGTCGGCGGGAGTAAGACGTTGGCGGCAGGAGTGGATTATGCAACGCCTTTGAGCTATACGAACAATACCAATGCGAGCACACCTGACAGCAGAGCTGGTGTGAAAGCGATGGGAAAAGGGAATTTTGGCGGTGAGACGGATTGGTATTCGTTTGATATTGAACCGATAGAACTGATAGACAGAGAACTTAATCCTGCGACAGGCAACGCTACCGTTGGCGGTCTTGCCAATCCGGCAGAATATGTCTATACAGGCAATGCGATTGAGCCTAATGTCAGCGTTACGCATACCAGCAGAGGAGCCCTTCAAAAGGGCAGGGATTTCACCGTAAGCTGTGAGAATAATATTGATGTAGGAAGAGCCACCATCAAGATTAGCGGTACAGGCAACTATACGGGAGAGCTTGAGAGAAACTTTAACATTACCCAGCGAGACGTGAACGATGCCGCGGTAAATATCCAGGTTCCGGCTTCTGTGCAGTATACAGGAGCGAAGCTCACGCCTTCTGTTACTATCAGGCATGGCGGGAAAACTTTGGTAGAGGATACGGATTATACGCTGGGCTATGGCGATAACATTGATAAAGGTTCCGGAAGCGTAACCATTACAGGAATGGGTAATTACAAGGGAACTGTAACCAAAACGTTTGTAATTACAGCGCGCAACATTGCCGTTGGGACGCTTAATGTCCAGGATGTCTATGCAGGATATGATTTTGCAGTTGGTTCGGCAGATGACCGAAAGTATGCTTATACCGGTCAGGATGTTAAACCTCCCCTGACCGTGAGTTACACCAATGCAGAGGCTGGGATGGATGGCGTTCCCTTAGATGAGGGGACGGATTATGAACTTGAGTTCAGCCGCAACAAGGGGATTGGTCAGGCGACTGTGACCATCAAAGCGCTGGCGACCGGGAATTATACCGGAAGCAAACAGGTGACTTTCACCATCAAGGGAGAATTGTCAAACACTGTGTTTACGGAGATAGAGATTCCGGAGCAGGTTTATAGCAGCAAGCCGATTATTCCTGAGAATGCCAAGGTAACTTTTGACGGCGAAGAATTAGTTTATGGCAGGGATTATGATGTGCTCTGCGAGAATGGCGGTAACATTGAGGCGGGAACAGCAACGGCAACAATTGAAGGAAAAGGCGATTATTATGGCAGGGCAGAGAATGTACAGTTCACTATTCGTAAATTTGATTTGAGTATAGACGACTTGGAAGAGAAGGAATATGTTATCAGCAATATTGCGGAAAGCTATCCTTTCATTGAGGTAGGACATCAGCTCCAGCCTTTGCCAGAGATTGTCCATAATGGTAATCCTCTGGAAAAAGATGTACATTACTATGTGAACTATGGTGACAACAACAAGGTCGGCAAAGGAACACTGACCATCCAGGGTACGGATGTGAATTATACTGGAAGCCGGCAGAAAGAATTTCAGATTGTGCCATATGATTTGGGAGCGGATTATGCACAGGCTTATGTGGAAGTGCAGGGAATCGCAGATGTTATTCTGGATGCCGTGATTGCGGGAAATGATGCGAACGCGCAGATGACGCAGGACGGACAGGTGGTTATGTCCGGTTTGAAAGTGATGTATACGCCGGTAGACTTGGACGGAACAGAATTGTCAGCCAGGGAACTTGCGTTGGGCGATGAATATGAGGTTTTCTATAGAGACAACAAGAAGATTGGCACAGCAACGGTTACGATTAATGGAAAAGGGAACTTCGGCGGAACAATAACGAAGACGTTCCGGATTCGGGGAGATCTTTCTTCTGACAGAACAGAAGTTATTGTAGCAGATTGTGAATACACACCAGCCGGAAATACGCCGGAACCGATTGTGACTTACACTTATGATGGGGGCACTACAGAAACTCTTGTAGCGGGTGTGGACTATAAGGTATCATATGAGAATAATACCGATTCTACTGTCAAGAGCGGTGACAAAGCGAAAGTGATTATTTCTCCGGTGATGTCGGAAGATGGCAGTGCTGTAGAAGGAAATTACGCACAGAGCGGGACTGATCCGAGGTCGGCAGAGTTTGAAATTTTGCAGAGGGACCTTACGAAAACAATTGGCACGGAGGAAAACCCCAAAGACCCATCCCTTGATGTTACAGGTTTGGTGGAAGAAGGGTATGAGTATAATGGTCTGGATATTGTACCGGAACTTCAGATTACCTGTGATGAGATTGACTTATCCGTGGGCGCTGACGGCGACTATACGATTGACGCAGAGAATAACAGGGAGGTATATACATTTGCCGAGCTGGAAGGCGGAGGGCGCGGAGAACGTCTGCTGCCTACCGTTATAGTCAGTGCAGCTAAAGATGCCGATGGCAATTATACCGGGAATTACAAGGGTGGATTCCAGATGGAATTCAAGATTAACCCCAGGCAGATTTCGGAGGAAACGATAAGAACCCTGCTGCGTGTGAATGGGCGGGACTATGATGATACTGTTGTACCGGAAGTGGATTATACCGGGGAAACAATCAGGTTCCCCTTAGATCCGGCTGACCCTGTGAATGGTGGGAATGATATGACTGTGACCTGGAGTAAAGAGGGGCAGAATACTTCTCTTGTTGAAAATCGGGATTACAGCGTTTCCTATGAAAATAATACTAAAATTGGTGAGGCAACAATCAGGGTTTCTCACGTAGAGTTCAGCAATTACGAAGGGACATATGAGAGAGTCTTTAAGATTATGGCTACCATAGAGGTCGTAGACCAGGAGAATCCTCCGCTTAAATATATGACGTTGGATTATGACCATAATGTTCCTTTTGGTATCGTGGATGTCTATCCGGACATGATATTTGAAGATTATTCCGGAGTTCTCTGTGGGGATACAAATGACCCGAAAATATTGGTTGAGGGTGAAGATTTCGAGATTGTCACAGCAGAGAATCAGGGAGATGCGCCGGAGTTCAGCAAGAATAACAAAAATGTGGCAAGGGAAGACGCAGAGAATGAAGAGGAAAGGCCGCTGGTGGTTGTCCGGGGAATCGGATGTTACCGGGGTGTGATTAAGCGGTATTACAATATTATTCCCAAAAACCTGACTACAGACCAGGGTGATATCACAGCGGAATTTGCAGGTACTGTCACTTCGGAAGACTTTGAGAATGCTTATATTTATACTGGTGAGCCTATTACGCCTACGATTCAGGTGCGCAACCATGGACAGCTGATGGTGCCCAATGTGGATTACACGATTGTTGGTTACCAGAACAACACAGAAATCTCTACAGAGAGCCGAAGAGCAAGTGTTACTATCCAGGCAGTAGACGGCAGCAATTATGAGGGACGCAAGACATTTTACTTTAATATTATCCCACGCCAGATTAGCGGTATGCGAGTGGACCTCATAGGCGACAACCCGGTTTACAACCGCAAAGCAAAGACTCCAGATGTGGAAGTTTACTATATGGAGGGCATAGAAAAAGTAGTCCTTACCAAGAATGATTATGATGTTACTTACGAGAACAACATTAATGCGGCTTCACAGTATGCGGGAGATAATGCTCCGGTTGCTATTATCACTGGCAAAGGTTCTTACGGCGGAACATTGAGGAAGAACTTTACGATTGAACCTGAGCCGCTTACACCGGCGGAGGGCGAAGCAGATGATTTCGATGTTACAGCAGGAAGTGTGCCATATACCGGTCAGGAAGTTACTACTACAATTACTGTGAAAGCAAAAGACGGTACGCTTCTGCAGCAGAAAGCTGCTCAGGATAATCCAGACGTACCAGATACACCAGACAATCCAGATACACCGGATAATCCAGACGTTCCAGACACACCAGTTGAACCAGATTATGAGATTGTAGGATACCGGGATAATATCAACGCAGGAATCGGAACAGTAATCATTCAGGGATTGGGCAACTATACTGGAACGCGCGAGGTGCCATTTAATATCATTGCACCGGACGTATCAGAGGATTTCAGGATTGCCAATATTCCAGAGCAGACGTTTACCAATGGTCCGATTGAGCCGAAGGTCAGCGTTTCCCTGTCGATAGGTGAGGGGGAAGAGGAAGTTCAGATTCCACTGACAGAGGATGATTATGCAGTAGAATATGAGAACAATGTAAATGTTGGAACGGCAACGGCTATTATTAAGGGAACCGGCAACTTTGGCGGTGAGAAGAGAGTAAACTTTACAATCGTACCTAAGGTTATCGGTACAGATGAGGGCATGGATCCGGAGATGACGCTTGCGGCTATTGAAGATCAGCTCTATACTGGCAAGGGAGTTACGCCGGATGTAGATTTGAGATACCACAGCCAGACCGTTGCACAGGCAGATGAAGCGGATGGAGATAACAATGGCGGCGACAATGATGTTACAGTTGATGATGGACGCTTAGTGCTGGGCAGGGATTATACACTCTCCTACCTTACGAATGTACCGGTAGGAACGGCAAGCGTAACCATCGTAGGTATTGGCAATTACAGCGGCAATATCCAGACACAGTTCAGGATTCTCGGCCCAATGGATTTGGCAGAGGTGTCCAGCATTCCGGCACAGCCTTATACGGGAAGCGCCGTGACACCGAAACCTGAGGTCATCCTTGCAGGAAAGAAATTGGTCGAAGGTGAAGATTACACGCTGTCATATGAGGATAATATTGCTCAGGGAACAGCAAAGATTATCATAACCGGTATGGGAGAATGGTACACCGGAGAGAAGACAGTTACATTTGAAATTGCCAGAGATTTCTCTGATGAAACTATTATTAAGGGTCTGGCATCGGCGTATACTTATACTGGCAAAGCAATCACGCCGGTTGTCCTTGTGGAAGACCATGGAAGAATCCTCTCTAAGGGAGTGGATTACAATGTAAGCTACAGCAGCAATGTCAATGCGGGAACAGCAACCGTTACTATCACAGGAATTGGCAGGTATAGCGGAACAGCAGCGGCGCAGTTTAAGATAATGCCGCAGAATATCGGCAGGGCAGTGGTCTCTAACATTGCAGACCAATCCTACGATGGCAAAGATAAGAAACCGTCCATTTCTGTTGTCAGCGATGGAATTACCCTCAAGAGTGGCGTTGATTATGCGGTATCCCATGTAGACAATAAGAATCCGGGCAAAGCAAGCGTAATCATCAAAGGTACCGGCAATTACACAGGAACTAAGACAACGAGCTATAACATCGTCGTGCCGAAAGTAACAGGCGTCAAAGTTTCCGGTTATTCCGCTTCCGGTATTACATTCTCCTGGAACCGCAATAAATTAGTCAGCGGTTACGAGATATATGATGCCAATAATAAGCGGGTAGCATGGGTGAAAAAGAACAGTACCGTTAAGGCAACTGTTTCCAAACTCAAAGCGGGAACCACCGGCAAATTCCGGGTAAGGGCGTATGTAATCCAGGGCAAGTATTTTTACAGTGATTTTGTCACTATTACAGCGAGCACTGCTCCGAAAGCGCCGGCTATCCAGAGCCTGACTTCCAGCAAAGCCAAACAGGTAGCCATTAAATGGAAGAAAGTTTCTAAGGCAACGAGATACCAGGTATATCGGAGTACCAGCAAGAAAGGCAAGTACAAGAAAATTGCCACGACAAGCAAGACTTCCTATACCGATAAGAAAGCAACGAATGGCAAGACATACTATTATAAAGTTCGCGCATTAAAGAAGGTTGGTAAGAAGACATATTACAGTAAATATTCATCAGTAAAATCCGTTGCTGCCAAGAGGTAGCAGCGGATAGAAAGGAAATTGATATCAATATGGATAAAATATATTGTATTGGAAAATTCCAGTTTGAGTCCAAAGAGAAGTATCAGGAAGCATTGGACGATATTGAAAAAATCAAATACATTTCCAAAAAAATGGATATCAATGAACCGGGTGTAGCGCAGAGGCTTTACACCTTAGTGCGGGAGGGGAAGATTGTGTTTCACAGTGTAATCGGTGAAGATTATCTTCTATACCTCTCAGATATGGTGGTTGAAGATTACCGTGCGCTATCCCGGGATTCTTTCGCAAGCAGAATAGTAAAAAGGCTGAAGCAGGTATCGCCCCGACAGGTAGTGGGGGTAATATGTATGGCTGGCGCCGTAATTTGCTTTCTGGTATTTTTGGGCAGTGAGTACCGTGACCAGAAAAAGACCAGAGAGTTGGAGAAAATGAAAAATGAGCAGGAAATTTCAGCGGCTTCCGACTGGCTGTCAACGAAGTTTATTGACACTTTGCAAACCGATGAGACAGATGGGGAAATTGTGGTGGCACAGACGGAGACAGTAGACAATGAGGTATATGCGGCAGAACCTATTCAGGAAATCGGACCGCAGATTTTACCGGAATACCAAGCACTATATGAGAAGAATTCCGATCTCGCCGGCTGGCTTACCATAGAAGGTACAGGCATTGATTATCCGGTGCTGCAGGCAGTGGCACAGAGCAGCGACTTTTATTTGAACCATGACTTTAATGGCAAAGAAGATATCAACGGCTCTCTTTTCCTGGATTTCAGAAACAATTTACAGGAGCCCAACGATAACATGATTATATATGGGCACAATATGAAGTCCGGCATGATGTTTGGGGGATTGAAACAATACCTTGAGCCATCATTTTGGAGGGAACATAAGAAAGTGACGTTCAATACGATTTATGAGAAATCAGAATATGAGATTGTAGCGGTTTGTCTGTCTAAAGTAGCCGAGGATGGCGCAGGCAAATTTAAATATTATGATTTCATTGAGGCGGGAAGTAAGAAGGCATTCAGGCAGTTTGTGAAGAATATCAAGGAATTGAACATTATGGACGAGAAGCTGGAGCTCTCGTATGGAGATAAATTATTGACACTATCTACATGTAATAGCTACACTGAAGATGGAAGATTGTTTTTAGTAGCAAAAAAGTGTGAAAAGTAAAAGGGAAGGTAATGCAAGGAGGACAAGAAGATGAAAAAATTATTTAGCAAGTGTTTCAATGCAGTACTGATTGTAGCGCTCAGCCTAACCTTATGTCCGGCATTGAGTACGATGGCGGAAGAGGAAGTAAGCGAGTTCGTTATGGACGGTACAACGATTACAGGCTATAATGGACCGGGCGGTGATATCACGCTTCCCGCGACAGCAACGGCAGTTGCCGATTATGCATTTGCCGGGAATGGCAATATTTCAAGCGTGGTAATTCCGGCAAATGTTACCAGTGTAGGTTCTTACAGCTTTTCTGGCTGTGGCGGGCTGAGCAGCGTAGTGTTTGGCGGAAGCGTCAGCCTTGGAACAGGTGTGTTCTATGGCTGCAGCGCATTGGGTTATGCAGAACTCCCGGGCGGCTTATCATCTATTCCCGAAGAGACTTTTGATGGTTGCGGAAGCCTTGGGTCCGTGTCAATCCCAGATGGCGTTGGCTCCATTGGGGCAAGGGCGTTTGCGGGCTGCGGAAGCCTTGGTTCTGTGACGATTCCTTCCAGCGTGTCGGAAATAGGCAGCAGCGCTTTTAACAATTGTGTAGGGCTTTCCTCAATTGTCATCCCCGACTCTGTATCCTCTATGGGAAGCGGTGTTTTGTCAGGCTGCAGCGGTCTCAGTTCTGTAAGCCTTTCCGGAGGGATGGGCAGCATACCGGAACTTACCCTTTATGGCTGCAGCGGTTTAGGAGAAATCAATATTCCTGGTTCTGTGGGCAGCATTGGCTCCCAGGCATTTGGAAATTGTTCTGGAATTTCCAGCATTTCCATTCCGGCAGCAACCTCCTCGATAGATTTCAGCGCTTTTGATGGTTGCAGCAACTTGACAGCAGTTAATGTGGAAAGCGGAAACGGAAGCTACAGTACATATGACGGCGCAGTTTATAACAGCAGCCAGACACAGCTTTTGTACTGTCCGGTGGGTAAGTCCAGCTTAAAGCTTCCAGATGGAATGACAACAATTACTTCCTCTGCTTTTGCAAACTGCCCTTATGTATACAGTTTGGAGATTCCGAGCTCTGTAACCACGATTGAAGCGGATGCATTTTCAGGAAGCGGCATCGGAACGGTGAAAATTCCCAAGAGCGTTACCTCCATCGGTACGCAGTCTTCCTGGACGCCGGATGTCATCTATGGCGTCAGCGGTTCCACGGCAGAACAGTTTGCCAATGAGAACGGATATATCTTTGAAGCCACTGATGGCGGCAGCGGTAAAAAACCAACGCCTCAACCGCCAGAAGAAGAAGACCCGCCAAAGAAAGACCCCACCAAACCGAATAATCCTAACCCGGGGACTACTGGCAGTGGAACGACTACTACCAAGGGAAGCACTACCACAGTTGCCAGGGCGACCGGAAGCTCTGCTTCCAGGAACATGGGAACTGCGCAGGTGCAGAGCGGGACGCCTAAGACGGGAATTGCCTTTGATGCAAGGTATGTATTATGTGCAGGATTTTTCCTTGCAGGAGCCTGCCTCGTAATTACCAGAAAGAAAAAGGGCATGAAATCATAATCACATAAAGATATTTAAAGAGCTGTGCATGGGCGCAGCTCTTTGATTTTGCATTTCATTATAGGGATTCGTCCGTGGAATCTCCTCAAATGTGAACTTTTCCCAAACTTCTAAAGTTTCCTTTGAAATAACCGATAAATAAATTAAATAAAGCACACAATACAGTTATAAAACAGATTGCTTTAAAGAAAGGAGAGATCCGAATGCGTATAGAGGCATATAATCAGGTTACTCAGATTTACAACACCAGCAGAGCAGCCCAGTCCAAGAATGCAGATAGTGTGAAGAAGCGCGATGAGGTGCAGATTTCCCGGACAGGACGTGACTACCAGGTAGCGAAGCAGGCAGTAGCCGAAGCTCCCGACATCAGGGAAGACAGGGTAATACAGGTAAGGAAGCGTATGGCATCCGGTGATTATAAGGTGGATAGCGGAGACTTTGCAGCAAAATTACTTGAAAAATACGAAGCGTACTGCTAGAAATGAGGTTGTTGCGTGGCAAGCTTAATGGAAGATTTTATGAACGTATTGGAAGAAGAGAATGAGGGATATCAACGTCTGACGGAACTGTCACAGAAGAAGAGGCAGATAATTATAGACGGTGATATTCCTGCTCTTGAGGCGATTACCGACCAGGAGCAGGAGATTGCCAGTCGGCTTAAGAATTTAGAAAATAAAAGAAATGAGGTTGTAGGTGACATGTCTATCGTACTTAGTAAGGAGCCGGAGGAGCTGACCGTTACTAATATGATAGCATTTTTAAATAAACAGCCGCAGGAGCAGAATAAGCTGATTGAGCTTCGGGATAAGCTCAGGGATACATTGAGGAAGATGGCGGATATCAATGAACAGAATGAAGCGCTCCTGCATCAGGCAATGGAACTGACAGAATTTGATTTGACGCTGTTTCGCAGTATGCGGCAAGCGCCAACGACTGCCAATTATGACAATCGGGCGAACAATACCGGGGATTTGTTAGCGAACAGCGGTTTTGATGCCAAGCAGTAAAGAAAATTTCAGAAAGGTGCCAGCGGAAATCCTGTCTAGGTGATACGAAAGGGCTTCGGTGGCAACTTGCAGTAAAGGAGAACAGTAAAATGGCGAATGGAATGGGAAGTTTGTATATCGGTGCATCCGGCTTGCAGAACAGCCAGAATGCATTAAATACAACAGCAAATAATCTTGCCAATGTGGAGACAAAAGGTTATGTCAGGCAGCAGGTATTGTTTGAAGACAGGCAGTACGTGACGTTTGACAGGAAAGCGGCAATCAGCGACCAGCAGGCAGGGCTGGGCGTGAATATCGCCGATGTGGTACATACTAGGAATGCTTTTCTGGACCAGTATTACCGCACAGAGAACGGAAGGCAGTGTTTTTATGAAGCGTGTGCGGAAACTTCAAGGGAAGTGGAGGCTCAGTTCCAGGAATTAGAAGGGGAACAGTTTCAGACAGCGCTGCAGGAGTTCTGGGAGTCATTTGCAGAGTTTGCCAAGGGACCGGAAAAGGGTATTTATCAGACGCTGGTAGTCCAGAAGGCAACGCTGTTTTTGGACCGGGCGCAGAAGATAGAGGAGAGCCTTCAGGAATATCAGAGGAACCTCAATTACAAAATCAATCAGAATATAGATAAGATAAATGATATTGGCAAGAAAATCCGTGACTTGAATATAGAGATTCTCAGAATTGAATCCGGCGGCGTGGAAACGGCAATGACATTGCGTGACGAGCGTGATAATTTGCTGGATGAATTATCCGGCCTTGCAAAGGTAGATTTTAAAGAGCGGGCAGATGGGACCGTGAGGGTGAAGCTTGAGAACGTAGAATTTGTGGATGAAATCCATGTCTATGAGGTGAAAGGGTACACAGACCCCACAACCGGTTTTGTAACCCCCTATTGGCCGCAGCTTTCAGATGTCGGCAGGGGCCGTTACACTTACATGTTTGACTATAAGAGCGGAGATATTTCCGCGGAGCTGAATACAGATATCGGCGAACTGAAAGGCCTTATCATTTCCAGGGGCGACAGACCGGCAGATTACCGCGATATTACAGGAATGGATCAGCAGAAATATAATGACACGACCGGGATGTCCGTTATGATGACGGCACAGGCAGAGTTAGACCAGCTTGTCCATGAGATTGTAACTTCCATCAACGATTTGTTCAGCCCGCTGACTACGGCGAGTTTTACGGCGATGGACGGAACCAGGTACACCAATGTCAAGGTATGGGATGAGGAGAACGGCTGTGTAGGCACCGATGGGCAAAAGCCAGGGCGTGAACTCTTTACCAGGCGTGGCTGTGACCGTTATAATAAGGTGACGGCTAATGACGGCAAAGTATATTATGTATATAATGAGGAAGACCTGACGGATACCGCGAAGATGTATACCGCCAAGGGAATTGAAATTAATCAGGATTTGCTGCAGTCAGAGGGCGGCCTGCCCCACCTGAAAAAGGATGGAGAGCCGGCACAGGCGTTGGCGCAGGCGTTGGTGGCGCTTTGGGATGAAAAGCGGCAGACCATCAATCCCAACAACACAGATCCCTGTACGTTTAAGACGTACTATCAGAGGATGATACAGGATATTGGCACTACCGGCAATGTCTACGAGGGCCTGTCGTCCGGCCTTGCCGCTGAGGTAGAGAGCCTTGATAACAGCCGGCAGCAGGTGATTGGCGTTTCCTCAGATGAAGAGCTGCAGAATATGATAAAGTACCAGAATGCTTACAATGCAGCCAGCAGGTTTATCAATGTGATTTCCGAGATGCTGGAGCATATCGTAACCCGGTTGTAGGATACCGGGAATATATCAGGAGGTAGAATATGGCATCTACATTTTTTGGGCTGACTATTGCGGGTTCCGCGCTCAATTCCTTTCAGGCGGCGGTAAACACAACGGCCAATAATATATCAAACGTAAATACAGCGGGGTACACGAGGCAGCAGGCGGTCCGCCTCGCAGCTGAGGCGCTGCGGGTGAATGACCGCTATGGTATGGCAGGCAGCGGCGTTACTACAACAGAGATTACACAGACACGCGATTTCTATTATGACGTGAAATACTGGGATAACAGTGCGAGGCTGGGATTGTTTGAAGCGAAGCTCTATTATGCGCAGCAGATTGAGAATTCCCTGCTCAATGACGATACGGTCAAGGGATTTGTAGATATTTTTGATGAAATGTTCGGGGCGTTAGAAGAAGTTCACAAAGAGCCCGAGGACAAAGACGCCAGGCAGTCCTTTATCAGCAAATCACAGAATCTTGCAGATTTCTTCCACAGTCTGAGCGTAGGGTTTAAACAGATTCAGGAAGACTGCAATCAGGAAATTTCCACGCAGGTAGATCAGATTAACGGCATTGCGGAGAAGATTGCGCTCCTGAACAAGCAGATTAACGTGATTGAGCTGCAGGGAGTCAATGCCAATGAACTGCGCGACCAGCGGGCGCTGCTTGTTGATGAATTGTCCGATTTGGTTCAGGTTGATGTGAGGGAGACGCCGGTAGTCGATCCCCAGCATCCGGATGTGTATACCGGGGCAACGAATTATCTGCTGAAAATCAATGGGCAGACATTGGTGGACACTTTTGATTACAATACATTAAAATGCGTAGCGCGTGAGAAGAAAGTCAACCAGACGGATGCGGATGGCTTATATGATATTTACTGGCAGCGCGACAATATCCCATTCAGTGTAACCGGCAAGGGGTGCACGGGAAGGCTGAAAGGGCTGTTCGATACGCGTGACGGCAATAATGACGAAGGATTCAGCGGCACGATAGAATCGGTAAGGGCAGGGGACACCGGGGATATTGTGAGGATTAAGAACCCCAGTATCACGGATATCAATATCATGAATATGGCAGATGACGGAATCATCACCCTCAACAACAAAGATTACCACTATTCAGGTTTCACCTACGATGCTGAGACACAGACTTATGAGTTCCATCTGAAGCTGACGCTTTCTGTTGACCAGCGCAACGACCTGACGAACCGCACTGCAAATATCGGAGAGAGCATTGATGCTATGGGTATCCCCTATTATCAAGCGCAGTGCAACAGTTTCGTGCGGGAATTTGCCAAACAGCTGAACAATCTCCAGCGTTCAGGCGTGGATTTGGAGGGCATTGCCGCAGGTTCGTTTTTTGTGGCAGAGAATGCGGCGGACGGAAGCGAGTATGACTTTGCGGAGTATGATGCCAGCGGCAGCATGAGCACGTTTCAGAATGACTACTATAAACTGACGGCAGGCAACATGAAAGTGGCTACTTCCATCATGAAAGATCCGGGCAAGATGGCGACCATTTCCGCTGAGGATTATGCGAACGGCGTGGCGAACCAGAAGCTGACAGAGGAGATGCTGAAGCTTAAGTCGGAAGTGAAAATGTTCCGCGGCGGCGGAGCGGAGGATTTCCTAAAATGCCTGTACACCGACAACACGGTAGACACGCAGAAATCAGAGACATTTTATAATAATTACAGCAATCTTTCTGAGACAATCATACAGAAGCGGATGTCAATTTCGGCAGTAGATGAAGATGAAGAAGGGCTTGATATGTTAAGGTTCCAGAACGCTTACAATCTGGCATCTAAGATGGTACAGACATTGACAGAAATGTATGACAGATTAATTCTGGAGACAGGCGTATAAGGAGGTTTGTAAATGAGAGTTACCAACAGCATGATAAGCAGAAACAGCATGACAAATATGAATGGCAATAAGGTGAATGTCGATAAGCTGAACAATCAGATGACATCGCAGAAGAAGATATCCAGACCCTCGGAGGATCCGGTGATTGCCGTCCGGGCACTGCGCCTGCGCAGCAACCTCAATGAACTGAATCAGTATTATGAGCGTAATATTCCGGATGCCAGATCTTGGATTGAGGTGACAGAAGGAGCCCTGAAGAATATGGAGACAATCTTAGATAATATCTACAAAGAATGCAACAATGGCTCCACCGATACCCTGACGCAGGAAGACCGCAACGATATCCTTAAGAACCTGCAGTCCCTGCGGGAACAGGTATACCATGAAGGCAATGCAGATTATGCCGGAAGATATGTTTTTACCGGTTATAAGACGAATAAGCAGCTGACATTTGCCGAGAATGAGAATGATACCAAATATGAGATTACAGAGAAGCTCTCCTATAGCGATGTAGAGGAGAAGCACTTCTATAGTAATGAGGTGACGGTACCCAATACCCTTGCAGATGTGCAGGCAGGCGTAGATTTGGCAGATATGCCGCAGGAGTTTGTCCATAAGCGTATTCGTCTGTCCTACGAGGGGACGGAGACACTGGATCCGGCAAACCTGACATATTACGATAAAGACGCAGAAGAGTGGCTGTCGGTGGCAGATATGGAAATTGGCGGTCTTTTCCCGGCGGTTATTACGGATATGTCATATGATGACTGGGCGGAAAGTGATTTTGCAGTTCGTGACAACCAGATTCTTTACTTTAAGGAGACGGGTGAACTGATTCTGGGAAACAGCGTTGCCAACTATATTGCAAGTGAGAGAATTGAACTCAGCATGACTTATGAGAAACAGGGATTTAAGGAGGGGGAACTGCGGCCGGAACATTATTTTGACTGCAAGGATATCACAGACGAAAATCCGGATAACCATATTGAATATACGAAAGAGAATCAGGAGATTAAATTTACGGTAGCCTTTAACCAGACACTTACCATCAATACCCAGGCAAGCGATGTGCTGGATTCTTCTATCGGCAGGGATATTGATGAACTTACGAATGCCGTACAGGCAGCAATTGCAGCCCATGATAAGATTGAAAAGTTAGAAGCGATGAAGAAAGAAGAACAGTACTCAGACCCATTGGCTCAGGCGGGAATCGCAGAGTGGATTGAGGCAGCTGAGAAAGAGGCAGATTATGCAGATGACTATATGCAGAAGCTTTACTCCAGAGGAGTGGGTAAATTCCAGGATTACAAAGAGGCGGTGACCCTCGCCAAAACAGACCTGGGAAGCCGCGAAGACAGGCTGAACCTGACAGAGAACAGGATGTCTGATCAGCAGACAACGTTTGAGACTTTGAAATCAAGAAATGAAGATATGGAATTGTCAGATATTATTATAGAATATACAGCAGCATATAATGCTTACCAGGCGTCCCTGCAGGCATCTGCAAAGGCAAATGGGCAGACATTGCTCAATTACCTGTAACAGTAAGGATGGATATCCCCATATAGTGAGGAGCGAGAATATGCAATTAAATACGAGATTATTTGGAGAAATTGAAATAGAAGATGAGAAAATTATCTTCTTTGAAAAGGGAATTATAGGATTTCCGCACTGCCAGAGATTTACTTTAATTTATGATGAGACAGATGATGGGAAGCGCAAGAATATTTCCTGGCTGCAGTCTATCGAAGAACCAGGGTTTGCTCTTCCGGTCATGGACCCTTTGATTGTCAAAGAGGATTATGACCCGCAGGTAGAGCATGACCTGTTAAAGAGCCTTGGCAATCTGACAGGAGAGAATCTTTATGTGCTGGTGACGGTAACGGTTCCGGCCGACATCAAGAAACTTAGTGTGAATCTGAAGGCGCCTGTTATTATCAATGTAGAGGAGCGCAAGGCAGAGCAGCTTATCGTGGAAGATAACTTCCCAGTGAAGTATCCAATCTATGATATTCTGCAGGCAAAAAAAGAAAAGGCAGGTGAATAGGATGCTGGCGTTGACCAGGAAAAAAGGAGAATCCATTGTTGTAAATAATGATATAGAAATCAGTATCCTGGATATTCGTGGAGAGCAGGTCAAAGTTGGGATCCGTGCCCCCAAGGAGGTACCGGTGTACCGGAAAGAAGTTTATCTCCAGATACAGAAAGAAAATGAGGCGGCCGTCAGCTTAGAGGACGTGAATGTGCTGAAAAATATTCTGTAGGGCGTAAATTTTTGTAAGAAAATACCGATAATCATTATAAGATAGAGGATTTTAGAGAATTGGGACAGCCAGAAACTGCCAATCAGGCTGTCTTAAAATCACACGGAGGTGATCACAATGGCAATGGAGGCATTAAAATCTGCCGGGATTAAGGCATATCAGGGAAGTAGCCCGAAACCTGCAGTACAGACAGTCGATACAGCAGTGACGCCGCAAGCGCCTGCAATGGTGAAAAGCATCAAGACAGCGGGTAAAGCCGCTGCTACGGCGGAAGCGAAACCGGCGAAGAAACCCGCCAAAGCTATGGCGAATAGGGATAGCAGCAGTAAGGTGCAGGAGATGCCTTTGGCAAAGGATTCTGCAAAAGCACCGGAACCGGTACTTCCCGAGAGTATGGAGGCAACAGAAGGGACAGCTTCCAATGACAAGCTGAAACGTGCAGTGGAAGAGATTAATAAGAAAGCTGCCGATTCAGAAGCTGTATTCGGGGTGCATGATTCTACAAACCGGGTAACAATTAAGATTGTCGATAAGAAGACAAAGGAAGTTTTGAAAGAATATCCGCCGGAGAAGACCCTTGACATGATTGCCAAGGTTTGGGAACTGGCAGGATTGTTGGTGGATGAGAAGCGATAGGAGGAATTGTTATGGCAATTAGAGTATCAGGTCTTGCGTCAGGGCTGGACACGGATTCCATTGTTCAGGAATTGGTTGCGGCATACAGCAAGAAGAAAGATAAGCATGTAAAAGCCCAGACGAAACTGGAATGGCAGATGGATGCCTGGAAAGATTTGAATAAGAAGGTTAACAGCCTTTATAAGCGGTTGGGCAATATGAAGCTGAGCACTTACTACAATAAGAAGACAACATCAATTTCTGACAGTACCAAAGCAACTGTCACAGCCGGCAGCAATGCCATCAATGGAACACAGAAATTGAAGGTTAACAAGGTTGCCTCTACAGGATACCTTACAGGTGCCAGCCTTGCAAAAGGAACGACTTCAAGTACGACGTTGGGTGAGTTAGGGCTTGCCGCTGGCGATAAGGGAACGATTGCAGTTACAACCAAGAAAGGTTCCAAGAATATTGAAGTAAGCTCCGACATGAAGATTTCAGAATTTGTCAATAAGCTGAAAGATGCCGGTGTTTCTGCAAGCTTCGATTCCACATACAGCCGCCTTTATATTACCGCTAAGGATAGCGGCGTGGAGAATGATTTTGGTTTGACGGCGACAGACGCCAATGGTCTGACGGTGTTAAAAGGTCTTGGTATCTATGTGGATTCTGCCGCCAATCAGGAAGCGTATAAGCAGTGGGATAAATATGGCGTAGATATAAGCGGAAATCCGACGTCAGACCCAGCGAAGCTGAAAGATAATTTTGAGAATATCTTAAATACGATAGACCAATATCAGGGCGAGGGTTCCGGCAGCATTAAAGAACTGCAGCAGAAGAATGCTGATCTGAAGT
>CANOFO010000023.1 GCA_947565305.1 uncultured Lachnospiraceae bacterium
GTATACTATTATTTTTATGAGAAGGAGTTGGAAACCCAATATCTGACAACGGCATTGGAGGGGATACGTTACCAGCTTCCATCCAAAGATATCCGTGAAATGATAAATATAACATAAAGAAACGGAGGAGATGCTTTGATTGAGAAAATGAAGCTGCTGCATATTACCGGACCGAAAGGGGATATTGACAGGGCGGTAAAAAATTACCTGAATAAGTATGATATCCATTTTGAAAATGCCATGCAAAGTCTGGGGAATATGAAAAATGTGCGTCCCTTTGTGGAGACCAATCTCTATAAGGAGGCCATGCAGCGTGGGGAAGAATTAAAAGAGTACCTGGTCAGTTCTGGAGAAGGAACTATTGAGATGCGGGCGGCACAGGCGCAGGTGGTTGTGGATGAGGTTTATGGGCAGATTAAGGATGTGCGCGGCAAACAGGAGGAACTGAGGGAGAAGAGCTTGGAAATCAAAGCGTGGATGGAGGAGATTGCCCCCTTCATCGGGCTGGACTTTGAACTCTGTAAGCTCAAGGATTTCCGCTTTATTGATTATCAGTTTGGCAGGATTAAAGTGGATGACTACCACAAGCTGGAACGGTATATATATAAGAATCCGTACACTCTGTTTTATGAATGCAACAATGACAGTAAATATGTGTGGGGCGTATATTTTGTGCCACATACCTACCTGATGGACGTGAAGTCGGTATATGCGTCCTTTCATTTTGAAGAGATTGAAGTCTCGGACAAGTTTCAGGAGACTCCCAGCCAGGTGTTTGCATATGCTAAGGAAGAACTGGAAAAATGTGAGCAGGAACTGGAACGTCTGCAGATGCAGGTCTGTGAGATTGCCATGGGCAGGAAGGATGAGATACTGTCAGCATGTAAGAGCCTGGAGAGTTATTGCAGGAATTTTGACATCCGCAAATATGCCGCCTGTACCCAGGCAAATGATGGGAGTGAGGAGTATTATATCCTCTATGGCTGGATGGCAAGGCAGGATGCGGATAAACTTGAGCAGGAGATTGCGCATGACCCCAATATCCACTGGGAGGAGGAAGAGGGCAATGATGGGATAAGCCCCCCAACCAGGCTCAAAAATCCTGGGATATTAAAGCCCTTTGAAATGTTTGTGGAGATGTATGGGCTTCCTGCCTACAATGAGATGGACCCGACTTTGTTCATTGCGCTGACCTATACGCTGATGTTCGGTATTATGTTTGGGGACGTAGGGCAGGGGGCATGTCTGTTGGTTGGCGGGCTGCTGCTGTACCGGTTTAAGAAGCTGCGCCTGGCGGGAATTGTAGGCGTTGCCGGGGTATGGTCTGTAATTTTTGGATTTTTGTATGGCAGCTTTTTCGGATTTGAGGAGGTATTGCCGGCAATTTGGATGAAGCCGATGGACAATATCATGACAACTTTGATGTTGGCGATTGGCTTTGGTGCAGCATTGATATTGATTGCCATGGCGCTCAATATCATCAATGCCGTAAGGGCGAAAGATTACGGAAGGCTGTTATTCCACCAGAGTGGGATTGCAGGGCTCATCTGCTATGGATTTGTGGTCTTGTGTGCATTGCTCTTTGTTACTGGGAATGGTCTTCCGGCGACCATTATTATAGGAATTGCAGTGGGTGTGCCGTTGATTGCGATACTGCTCAAAGAGCCGTTAAGCCATCTGGTGGAACGAAAGAGCCAGATTTTTCCGGAGGGGAGCAAGGTGATGTTCTTTGTGGAAGCATTGGTGGAAGGGTTTGATGTGGTGTTAAGCTATGCCACGAACACGATTTCCTTTGTCCGTGTGGGAGCGTTCGCCTTAAGCCATGCCGGCATGATGGGGGTTGTGATGACCCTTGCCGGGCTGGAGAAAGGCAATCCGAACTGGATTGTCATCGTGTTCGGCAATCTGTTGGTTGCCGGGCTGGAAGGGCTGATTGTTGGCATCCAGGTGCTTCGTCTGGAATATTATGAGATGTTCAGCCGTTTTTATACAGGCAGTGGGAAACCATTCATATCATTTAACAAGAGATAGGAGGAAGGAAAAATGGCAACAAAAATTATATTGGTCGTGATACTGCTTTGCAGTATGATTATCCCGGTAGGCGGATTTCTGCTGAGCAAACGGAAAGAGGGAGGTTTTAAGGCAGCGCTTTTGTGCAATATCTTTTTCTTCTTTGGCACGCTGCTGGTGGCGGATATCCTGATGTTCGGAAATGTCCATGCGGCGGGGGAAGTGGCAGATGCGGTGGCAAGCGTGGAGAGCTGGCGGTATATTGCAGCGGCTCTGTCCACGGGCATGTCCTGTATCGGTGCGGGCATTGCGGTGGCAAGCGCGGCAAGTGCGGCGCTGGGGGCATTGAGCGAGGATTCTTCCATCATGGGTAAGGCATTGATTTTCGTGGCTTTGGCAGAATCCATTGCCTTATACGGACTGTTGATTTCTTTCTCCATTCTTGGATAAAAAGGAGCAAGTCTATGAAAATGTATCTGATTAGCGACAACAGGGATACTTATACCGGGATGCGCTTAGCGGGCGTGGAAGGCGTGATTGTCCATGAGAGGCAGGAACTGAAGGAATCACTGGAACGTGTGTTTCAGGACAAGGAAATCGGCATTGTCCTGCTGACGGAGAAGTTCGGCAGAGAATTTCCAGACCTCATTGACGATGTAAAGCTTAATCGGCGTCTGCCTCTGCTGATTGAGATTCCTGACCGCCATGGGACTGGCAGGAATGCGAATTTTATCACGGATTACGTCAGTGAGGCCATCGGCTTAAAATTGTAGGAGGAAGGCAAATGCGGAGCATTTCTTTTAACGCCTTCCGCCGACATGGCAGGGGACGCTAAGCGTCGCGTGCCGGTACATTATAAAGAAGAAGGGAGAAGGTATGCAGATTGAGGAGAAATTAGAGGTGTTCCGTAATTTTACCATCGAGGTGGCAAGGAAGGAGAGCGAAGAGCAGATTGCAGAATATGAGGCTTCCTGCCATCAGGAAATAGAAACGTTCCGGCAGCAGAAACTGGCGGAAATGGAGCATAAAATCCGCAATGAAGAACAGCGTATCCGCAGACAGATGAACAGCAAGCTGTCAAGGGAAATGCTGCATCAGAAGCGGATTTTAGACGAGTGCAAGCGCACCTGGAGGGAGAAGCTGCTTAAGGAAGTGAAAGCGCTTCTTGAGGAATACCAGAAGACAGAAAGCTACTGGGAGTATCTTGCTGCCAAGATAAAAATGTCTCTGGAGGTAGCCGGGGAAGAGGAAGCCATTATCTATATCAATCCTTCCGATGAAGATAAGAAAGCGGAACTGGAGAAGCGGACCAAGGCAGCGCTTACCGTCAGCAAGATTGATTTTGGCGGGGGAATCCGTGCGGTGATACGTTCCCGCAATATCCTCATTGACGAATCCTTTGTGACAAAGCTGGAACAGGAGGAGACCTATCTATGAGCGTGACAGGTAACATATATGGAATTAATGGACCGATTATCACCATCAAAGGAAATCTGGGCTTTCAGATGTCAGAAATGGTCTATGTAGGCGGGCAGCGCCTGGTGGGGGAAGTAATTGCCCTTAATAAGCAGGAGACGGTCATCCAGGTATTTGAAGAGACCACAGGGCTGCGTCCGGGAGAGGTCGTAGAGGGTGCGGGAAGCGCTATCTGCGTGACGCTTGCGCCGGGGATTATCACGAATATTTTTGATGGGATAGAGCGGCCGCTGCAGCTGATTGGACAGGAGAACGGCGCATACATACCCCGCGGCGTCAGCGTGGACCTGCTGGACAAGAGCCGCCGGTGGGAGACCAAGGTCTGTGTGAAATGTGGCGATGTGGTATCGGGAGGCACGGTTATCGCCCAGGTGCCGGAGACGCCGGCAATCCTCCACAAGGTTATGGTGCCGCCCGATATGGATGGCATGGTCATCTGGATGGCAGAGGACGGCAGCTATACGATAGACGAACCGTTGGTAACAATCCGAAAGCCCGATGGGAGCGAGCAACAGCTTACGATGACGCAGAGATGGCCAATCCGCATTCCGCGCCCGATTCACAGGCGTTATCCGGCGGACCGCCTGCTGGTGACCGGACAGCGCATTTTAGATACGCTGTTTCCCATCGCCAAAGGCGGCACGGCAGCGATTCCCGGCGGTTTTGGCACCGGCAAGACGATGACGCAGCATCAGCTTGCCAAATGGTCAGATGCGGATATTATCATCTATATCGGCTGTGGGGAGCGCGGCAACGAGATGACCAATGTGCTGGAAGAATTCTCCAAGCTGACAGACCCCAAGACAGGAAATCTTTTGATGGACCGGACCACGCTGATTGCCAATACCTCCAATATGCCGGTGGCGGCGCGGGAGGCCAGCATATACACCGGACTGACGCTTGCCGAGTATTACCGGGATATGGGATATCATGTGGCAATCATGGCAGATTCCACTTCCCGCTGGGCGGAGGCGTTGCGGGAACTCTCCGGCAGGCTGGAAGAGATGCCGGCGGAGGAAGGGTTTCCAGCTTATCTTGCCTCCAGGCTGTCGGCGTTTTATGAGCGCGCCGGGTATGTGGAGAATCTGAACGGAACCGATGGCAGCGTGACCATAATCGGCGCAGTTTCCCCGCAGGGCGGTGATTTTTCTGAGCCGGTGACGCAGAATACCAAGCGTTTCGTGCGCTGTTTTCTGGCGTTGGACAAGGCGCTTGCCTATGCCAGGCATTATCCGGCTATCAACTGGCTGACCAGCTATACCGAATATTTAGGCGATTTGGAGGATTGGTATGGAGCCAACGTGGGAGCAGATTTTATTCCCTGCAGGAATGAACTGCTCCATATCCTGACCACGGAGAGCCGTCTAAATGAGATTGTGAAACTGATTGGCAGCGATGTCCTGCCTGATGACCAGAAGCTGATTCTGGAGATTGCCAGGGTTATCCGTCTGGGATTCCTGCAGCAGAACGCATTCCATGCGGAAGATACCTTCGTTCCTATGGAAAAACAGCTTGAGATGATGAAAGTTATCCTTTATCTCTATGAGAAATGCAAATCCTTGATTGACCTGGGGATGCCAATGGCTTTGCTGAGAGAGAACCGCATCTTTGAGAAGGTGATTGCCATCAAATATGATGTGGCAAATAAGGATATGTACAAATTTGAGGAGTACCATCAGATGATAGATAATTTTTATCAGGGACTGATGGAGAGCAATGCATAGGAGGGCAGATATGGCAATTGAGTATTTAGGGTTAAGCGACATTAATGGTCCCCTGATTGTTCTGGAGGGAGTAAAAAATGCCTCTTATGAGGAAGTGGTAGAATTCGTGGTGGAAGGGAAACAGCACAAGAAAGGCAGGATTGTTGCCGTGGATGAGGATAAGGCAGTCATCCAGGTCTTTGACAATACGGATGGGATGTCCCTGCAGAATACGCATACCAGGCTGAGTGGGCATCCCATGGAGATTGGCCTTTCTTTAGAAATTCTCGGGCGTACCTTCAACGGACTGGGGGAGCCCATTGATGGGCTGGGCAGGATTGAGCCGGAGGTAGTGCGGGATGTGAACGGATTGCCATTAAATCCCTGTACCCGGGAGTACCCGAGAAATTATATCCGTACTGGCATTTCTGCCATTGATGGGCTGACAACCTTAATCCGCGGACAGAAGCTTCCCATTTTTTCCGGGAATGGACTGCCCCATGACCAGCTTGCCGCGCAGATTGTGGAACAGGCTTCCCTGGGGGAAGATTCCAAGGAGGAATTTGGCATTGTCTTTGCGGCGATGGGGCTCAAGTATGATGTGGCTGATTTCTTCCGCCGAAGATTTGAGGAGAGCGGCGTCAGCTCCCATGTGACGATGTTTCTCAATCTCTCCAATGACCCGGTGGCAGAGCGGCTGATTACGCCGAAGATGGCGCTGACAGCAGCGGAATACCTTGCCTTTGAGAAGAACATGCATATCCTGGTAATTTTGACGGATATGACTTCCTATGCGGAGGCGATGCGCGAGATTTCTGCCTCCAAAGGAGAAATCCCCAGCCGCAAAGGCTATCCGGGCTACCTCTACAGCGAACTGGCAACCTTATATGAGCGTGCAGGGATTGTGCAGGGCAGGGAAGGGAGCGTCACGCAGATTCCTATTCTCACTATGCCCAATGACGATATCACCCATCCAATCCCAGATTTGACCGGTTACATCACGGAGGGGCAGATTGTATTGGAACGTTCCCTGCACCAGAAGAATATTTACCCGCCCATCAATGTACTTCCGTCCCTTTCCCGCCTGATGAAGGACGGCATTGGGGATGAGTATACGAGAGAGGACCATCAGGATGTGGCGAACCAGCTGTTCTCCTCCTATGCCAGGGTAGGGGAGGCGCGTGACCTGGCAAGCGTCATCGGGGAGGATGAGCTGTCGGAGACGGACAAGAAGTACCTGGAATTCGGCGCCTGCTTCGAGAAAGAATTTGTGGCGCAGGGATTAAATGAGAACCGTACGATTGAGGAGACTTTAGATATCGGATGGCGGCTTTTGCATATCCTGCCCAGGGAAGAACTTGACCGTATTGACACGAAGATTCTTGAGAAATATGCGGATGCAGAGGAGAGCAGGCAATGAGAAAAAGAATGATGCAGGCATTGGCAGCAGCTCTTTTTTGTAGCGCGCTTGCCCTATCAGGATGGCATATAATGGACAAAACACCTGTGGACGTGGACGGAGGGGCACAGGATACCGATGTCTTGGAAGTTGCGGACAGGGCAGAGATGGATATGGAGCAAACGACTCTGGAAGAGGAATTCGTGTCGGTGCATATTCCGGGATTGAAGCATTCCTATCGCTTTATTTTTGTATCTGATTTGCATGTGATTGTGGAGAATGACGAGATTTCACCAGATAAACTTGAGAATGTACATACACGCCGTGAATCCTTTCGGACAGCGGATGGCATATATTCGGCGCAGCTGTGGGAAGAGATGTTGGAAATCTTCAATGCTATGGATGCAGACGCCATCCTGCTAGGCGGGGATATGATTGATTATGCATCCACCGCCAACATAGGCATCGTGAAAGAAGGAATTGAGAAACTGGATGCGCCCGTGCTGTATGTCCGAGCAGACCACGATTATAATCCTTACAATTGCGATGATCTTGACAAGAAGGATATGAAAACGTTGCATCAATCCATAGATGGCTATGAGGGGATTTCTCTGATGGAATTTGAAGATTTGTGCATTGTTGGACTCAATGACAGCACAAAGCAGATAAAGAAAAAACAACTCAAAAGATTCAAGGAGATTGCGGCTCTTGGGAAGCCAATCATCCTCTTGACCCATGTCCCGCTGGAATCCAGGCTGGACACAAGCCTTGCGGAGGAATCAAAGAAAGTATGGCAGGATCGAGCACTTCTTTGGGGAGAGAATGACTATTATGAGCCAAATGAGACTACGCAGGTCTTCCTGGACATGGTATACGCGGAAGACAGCCCCGTGAAAGCGGTGGTCTGTGGACACCTGCATTTTAGCTGGGAGGGAAAGATAACGGAGCATTGCCTACAGCACGTATTTCCGGAGATGTATTCTGGAAGGTATGGCATAATCACTGTTGATGGGCAGACGGATGCAGATTGAACAGACAAAAAAATGTGAAAAGTGAGGTGAGCGGATGGACCCCAATACATTTCCCACAAAAGGAAATTTAATCCTGGCAAAAAACTCCCTTGCTTTGTCTGAGCAAGGGTATGATTTGATGGACAAAAAGCGCAACATCTTAATCCGCGAGCTGATGGAATTGATTGAGCAGGCAACGGACATCCAAAAGGAGATAGACGAGACGTTTACCAGCGCATACCTGGCGCTGCAGAAAGCCAATATCCAGATGGGTATCCATGAGGTGGAAGTATTGAGCCAGAATGTGCCGGTGGAAAATTCCATCACTATCAAGCGGCGCAGCGTGATGGGCACGGAGATTCCCAAAGTGGAATACAGCGGAGAAATGTTAAAGCCGTACTATCCTTTTTTTGGGACGAAGATGTCTTTGGATGAAGCGTGTGAAAAATTCCAGAAAGTGAAAGAACTAACTATCCGCCTGGCGCAGATAGAGACCAGCGCCTACCGTCTTGCCTACAATATCAAGAAGACACAGAAGCGCGCCAATGCGCTGCAGAACATCACGATTCCCAAATATAAGGCTCTTGTGGCAACTATTCAGGGGGCTTTGGAGGAGAAAGAGCGGGAGGAGTTTACCAGGCTGAAAGTTATCAAGCGCATGAAACAGAAAAAGGCAGAATGAAGGAAGAAGCAGATAAAGAAGCAGACAAAGCAGAGGAAGCACAGCGATGAAGACAGAGAATAACCACAAACAGATACCGGCATTTGAAATAATCAATGAAGTGAAAAAGGCAGTGATTGGCAAGGATGACTGCATCGCCAAAGCGGTGGCAGCAATCCTGGCAGGAGGGCATATCCTGCTCAACGACATCCCTGGCGTGGGCAAGACTACGCTCGCCATGGCGTTGGCAAGTTCCATGTCCCTGGCGCAGAACAGGGTCCAGTTTACGCCGGATGTCCTGCCCTCAGACCTGACCGGCTTTTCCATGTACCAGAAGGACAGCGGTTCTTTTGTCTACCAGCCGGGAAGCGTGATGTGCAACCTGCTTCTGGCAGACGAGATTAACAGGACTTCGCCCAAGACGCAGTCCGCGCTGCTGGAGGTTATGGAGGAGCAGAAGGTTACGGTGGACGGCATCAGCCATGATGTGCCCGCGCCTTTTATCGTGATTGCAACACAGAATCCTTTTGGCAGCGCCGGGACTTGGATGTTGCCGGAAGCGCAGCTGGACCGGTTTATGGTATGCCTGAAGCTGGGATATCCTGACAGGGAAGAGGAAATCCATATTCTCAAAGGGATGCAGCGCCGGGAAGAAGTGCAGCCTGTGGTCTCCAGGGAGGAGCTGCTCTCCATGCAGCATCTGGCGGACAATGTGTTTGTCCATGAAGAGATATATCAGTATGTGGGGAATCTGGCGGACAAGACCAGAAATCATCCAATGATAGACCTTGGGCTCAGCCCCAGAGGCACGATGAATGTCCTGCAGATGGCGAAAGCAGTATCGTTCCTGCGTCAGCGTTCTTATGTAATCCCGGAGGATGTGAAGGATATCTTCTTTGCAGTCTGCGCCCATCGGATTATCCTTGGCACGAAGGCGCGGGTGGCGCATATGGATGCAAACCAGGTGCTGGAGGAAGTCCTGCGGCAGGTGCCGGCGCCGAAAAGTCTTTGACAGGAGTAAGGTATGTGGAAGAACATATTGTATGTGCTGGGCACAGCGGGGATTTTTTATCTGGCAGTCTTATATAAGAGCAGGGGATTGATGGCGGTGTGCTTTACCGCTGTTTTGTTGCCGCTGTTTTTTCTTTGTATGCTGTCCTATATGAGAAAAAGGCTGGAATGTGCGCTGTTGTTTTGCTCTTATCCGATTGAAAATACCGCCGACTATCAGGTAGGGCTCAGGGTGGAGAATAAAAGCCCTGTTTATTTTCCACATGTACGGGTGAAAATTGAAGTCTTAAATACGGCGACCGGTAAAAAGCAATGGGTGAAAGCAGAGGGAAACGTCCCCTCAGGGGAAATGGCAGAACTGACCGGCAGGCTAGGAGAGCCGGAGTTCGGGCTGTGGCAGGCCAGCTGCAGCTATATCCGCTGTTATGAATGGATGGGTTTTTTGTACCTTAACACCAGAGTGCAGGAGAAAAAACAGGTGATGGTTTTCCCGGCTGCCTATGCGACAAATATTAAGATAGGCATCGCAACACGCCTGTTTTTGTCGGATGGAGAGCAGTACCATCCCCAAATCAGCGGCGATGACCCTTCGGAGACCTTAAAGCTGCGTGAGTACCAGAAAGGCGACCGGCCAAGCCGCATCCACTGGAAGCTTTCTGCTAAGAGTGAAGCATTGATTGTGGCGGAAATGAGTATGCCCATGGGCTGCAACGTGGTAATCTTTTTAGATGCACAGCCATCCGCTATGGGCAAAAAAGAATCGCGCGTTTATTGGGAAATCCTGCACAGCCTTTCCCAGGAATTGCTGGCGCAGGACTGTGCCCATTATCTGGTGTGGAGGGATAAGCGGTATCAGGAACTGCTGTGCCGTAAAGATATCCGGGGGGCGGAAGAACTGATGGATTTCTGGTGTGAGATACTTCCCGGCAAGATGGAAAAAGGGGCAAACCCCGAGACGTATGGCAAGGCATTTCCAGGGGAAACATATGCATCCCAGATAGTGCTGAACCACAAGCTGGAATTATACTGTAACCATAAACTGGAAGCCGGGATAAAACCGGAGAAAGTGAAAGAACAGCTGGCGGAACTGGAATTGTTGTTGTGACAGGAGAATGCTTATGAGAGGGACAAAGGCAAAAAAGGCAAAGTCATGGATTAGGACAGTGCAGGGCATGGTCTGCCTGTTTCTGATTCTGTCGGGCATGTTTCTTTGTCTGGAAAGCATTCTGGAAACCGGCCTTCCCTGTCGGACCAGCATTCTGGCAGCGGCAGTTTTGTCATTTGTCCTGCAGCCTGTGCAGCGAGGATGGAAATGGCTCTTGGCAGAAGTTCTGCTCTTTGTAGGCGGACTTAGTGTAGTAGCCGTGAAATATCAGGAAATTTTACTGACAGGCATGAAAGAGCTGGCAAATCTTGTCTTGGAGTTGTGGAATGCGTATAACAGGACAGAGTATCTACTATGGTATCTGGACACGCAGAATATTTATGACCGGGTTGCCCTGTTGTACCTGTTCGTTGTGCTAGGATTTTTGGAAGGTCTGCTCATTGTAATCACCAGGGATAGGCGGCGCCATCTCCTGTCCTGTGCAGTCCTCCCTGTGCTGCTCATTGTGGCAGGGCTTATGGTAGGCTGGGCAGCTTCTTACGTGGGCATTTTGCTTGTTTTTGCCGGACTGCTTTTAGAAGTTTTAGATATGAGAGAGCAGGGGAAGTTTCTCTTGGGTTCCATGGTAGTGGTGAGTATTGCCGCTTCTCTGCTTGTTACCAGCAATGGTCAATTGTGGGCGCAGATAGAGTTGTGGCATGAGTCGTGGTATGCCAGGCAGCTTGCGCTGGAAGACCAGCTGCTGGCCCTCACAGAACGGATTTCCCATATTTCCCTGTTCTCAGGCAGAGAGGAGCGGAACTATGCCCTCAAAAATACCAAGCCGGAATTTACCGGGAAGGAGGTCTTTAAGATTACCGTCGATTATCCGATATCCAGCCCTCTGTACATCCGGGGGTTTGCCGGAGGAACCTATGAAAATGGCACGTGGCAGCGGGTGTCCAGGCAGGAATTTTCTGATTGGGCACAAAGTATGGGCGGTGATGAAAAGACATATGCTGAAATTGTCCAGTCTTTCCCCTATGAGATTCTCATAAATTATGGAATGCTCGGCAGGAAGAAACATGTGTCATTGGAATTTACGCAGAAGCTGGGACGGTATTCGCTGATGCCTTATTTTACAAAAACGCCTAAGGAGCAGGAATTTTTGGCGGATGGTATCTATCCTCCATCAGAAGAACGGAAGTTTGAGTGGGATACTTACATGAATCTAAGTGATTATGACGTTTCAATAGCATTAGGGATTTATATGGATGCGTCTTCTGTATTTGAGGATTTTTCCAGAAGGAATAACATTTTCTCTGCATACGGTAATTATGCCGAAAAGATGTATACCAGGCTGCCCGAAGAGGGATTGGAAAAGCTGCGCGCTTATTTAGAAGAGTACCGAAAGACGCATCCGTCGTATGAGGAGCAGATGCAGGCTGCCACTGACAAACTGAATGCCAGCGGAAAGGATTCCTGGTATTTTGAAGAAATGCAAAATATTCTCACAGAGGAGGAGTGGCAGCTGTTTACGATGACGGAAAGAGACTACCAGATAAAAGAAATCCAGCAGCTGCTCTGGGAAGATAATTATTATAGCTTTGACTTAGAAGAAGTTCCCGAGGGGGAGGACAGCGTGGAATACTTTCTGTTTGAGCAGCACAAGGGGTACTGCATACATTTTGCTTCTGCGGCAACGCTGCTTTTGCGTATGTACGGCATCCCAGCGAGGTTTGCCAGCGGCTACCTGGTGCTTCCCTCTGACTTCAAAGAGAATGGGGACCGTACGTGGACGGCTTCTGTGACAGATGAGCGCGCACATGCCTGGACCGAAATATTCGGGGATAATATTGGCTTTACTCCGCTGGAGGCTACGCCGCCCTCCTATGTGGATATGCTGGGAAATTTGGAGGAGGACGAAAGCCTTGTCCTTGCCGTGGAGGAGGAAGAGAGGGCTCTCCAGGAGAAAGGCGGGAAGCAGGAAAGCCAAGAAGAGCAAAAGAAGCAGGAGGAGCAAAAGGAGCAGGAAGAACAGGAACAGAAAGAAGAACAGGCGAAGAAAAACGAACAGGGCAATGCGGCCATGGATGGTTCTGGCACAGCCGGGATTTTAGGGAACAAAGCAGCTCAGCAGGCTTTTGCGGCAGTTTTAGGGACCGTCTTTGCAGTATTTTTCCTGTGTTTGCTTTTATGGTGGCGCAGAAGGGTGACGCTCAGAAGCCTGCAGCAGAGATTTTCCCAGAAGGACCGCAGCCGTGCGGTCTGTGAAATCGGCAGCCAGATGGGCAGAGTCCTGCGCCAGATGGGAAAGAAGCGTCCACGGGGGATGGATGACAGGGAGTACGGTGATTATCTAAAACGGGAACTGCCAGAGACAGACTGGGAAGAAATCTTTTTTATCTTCCAAAAGGCAAGATTTTCGGAATATGGCGTTACAGAGGGGGAATATAAGGAAATCCTTTCGGCATATCAGAGATTAGCAGAGGATTTGTTCAGCGGGGGTGGCGTCAGGGGCATGTATCTGCGATACATTAAAATTTACCCTTGACAAGGAAAAGTGCAGTTGTATACAATTATTTCTGGTATGGTTTCTATCATCATGGCAGATGACAGGAGGCGGATATTCCTTGAGCGAGGCAAATTATTTATTAGGGCAGAAGATATTCCAAAAAATCCGGCAGGATATTATAATTGGGAGATACAGCAGGAACGAGGAACTGAAGGAGCTGCTGATTGCTTCGGAGATGGGGGTCAGCAGGACGCCTGTCCGAGAGGCATTGCGTCAGTTAGAGCGCGAAGGGCTGGTGGCGATTATACCCAACAAAGGCACTTATGTTGTGGGTATCACCACGCAGGATATGAGGGATATTTATGATATCCGTGTAGCTTTGGAGGGCCTTTGTGTCAGGCAGGCTGCCGATATAGCAACAGCTGGGCAGATAGAAGCGCTCGAGGAGATATTATATCTGGCGGAATACCATTTGAAGAAAGGGCACAAGAAACAGGTTGTAGAGCTGAGCGGAAAATTCCATGAGATTTTGTATGAGGCGAGCGGCAACCGGATGCTCAAACGCGTCCTGCAGAATTATTATCTCTATCTGGACCAGGTACGCATGTTTCTTTTTAATGTCCCGGGCAAAATCCGGGAGGTTATCGGGGAACACTGGCAGATTCTGGAAGCAATCAAGGAGAGGAATGGGGAGAAGGCGGAACATGCAGTCAGTATGCACATTGCAAATGTGATTAAACTGATAGATTCTTATGGATGGGAAAATATTACAGGAGGACAGAACGATGGACAAAATTAAAATGATAACCCCTTTGGTAGAGATGGACGGAGATGAGATGACCCGTATTCTCTGGAAGATGATTAAGGATGAATTGCTGATACCATTTATTGATTTGAAGACAGAGTATTATGACCTTGGGCTGGAGCACCGTAACGAGACCGATGACCAGGTAACCTTTGACTCTGCAAATGCCACCAAGAAATACGGTGTTGCTGTCAAGTGTGCGACAATCACGCCGAACGCAGCGCGTATGACAGAGTACGATTTGAAGGAAATGTGGAAAAGCCCCAATGGGACAATCCGTGCCATTTTAGATGGTACGGTATTTCGTACGCCGATTACAGTCAAAGGAATTGAGCCTTGCGTGAAGAACTGGAAGAAGCCAATTACGATTGCGCGCCACGCTTATGGCGATGTGTATAAGGCGAGCGAGATGAAAATACCGGGCGCCGGCAAGTGTGAACTGGTCTATACGGCAGAGGACGGCACGGAGACGAGGGAATTGATTCATAACTTTACAGGTGCGGGCGTGATTCAGGGTCAGCATAACCTCAACAATTCCATTGAGAGTTTTGCCAGAAGCTGTTTTAACTATGCGCTGGACACGAAACAGGATTTATGGTTTGCCACCAAGGACACGATTTCTAAGAAATATGACCATACGTTCAAAGATATTTTCCAGGAAATCTATGACAAAGAGTATGACGAGAAATTTAAGGCGGCAGGCATTGAATATTTCTATACGCTCATTGACGATGCAGTAGCAAGGATAATGAAAGCCGAGGGCGGATTTATCTGGGCATGTAAGAATTATGACGGCGATGTGATGAGCGATATGGTGAGTTCTGCATTCGGTTCCCTTGCCATGATGACATCTGTTCTCGTATCCCCGGAGGGCTATTATGAATATGAAGCGGCCCATGGCACGGTACAGCGCCATTATTACAAGCATCTGAAAGGCGAGGAGACGTCCACCAACTCCGTGGCAACGATTTTTGCCTGGACAGGAGCGCTGAGAAAGCGCGGAGAACTGGACAGCCTTCCCGAACTGTCAGGTTTTGCGGACAAGCTGGAGCAGGCATGCCTGTCAACCATCGAATCCGGCAAGATGACGAAAGACCTGGCATTGATTACCACGCTTGAGAATCCGACTGTTTTGAACAGCGAAGGATTTATTAAGGCAATCCGTGAAGAACTGGAACGCCTGTTATAGAAGGAGGAAACTATGATTTTAGCCTGCCAAAACATCAGCAAAGCCTTTGGTACAGACGAAATCATACAACATGCGTCTTTCCATATTGAGGAATATGAGAAAGCGGCAATTGTAGGAATTAACGGAGCAGGGAAGACCACCCTGCTTCGGATTATTATGGGAGAGCTGGAGGCAGACAGCGGGGAGGTAATCTTAGCTAAGAATAAGACAATCGGCTACCTGCCCCAGAATCCTGATATCGAAGGAAACAGGACGATTTATGAGGAGGTTCTTTCTGCAAAGGAAGAACTTATTTCCATGCAGGAGGCGCTGGTCTCGATGGAAAAGAAGATGAGCAGCTTAGACGGCAGTGAACTGGAAGCTTTTCTGGACAGCTACAACCGCCTGAATACGGAATTTGAACGACAGGGCGGCCTGTCCTATAAGAGTGAGATTACAGGCGTCCTCAAAGGGCTTGGGTTTGCAGAAGAAGAATTCGGCAAACATATGCAGGAATTGTCCGGCGGGCAGCGAACCAGGGTCTGCCTGGGCAAGCTGCTGGTGACGAAGCCGGATGTGATTTTGCTGGATGAGCCAACCAACCATCTGGATATCGGTTCCATCACCTGGCTGGAGACATTTCTGCTTAATTATAAGGGAGCAGTGGTAATTGTCTGCCATGACAGGTATTTTCTGGACCGGGTGGTACATAAAGTAGTAGAACTGGACCGCCATCAGGTGTCCGTATTCCTTGGCAATTATAGTGATTACGCCGTCAAGAAGGCACAGGTAAGGGAAGCGCAGCTCAAACAGTATTACAATCAGCAGCGGGAAATCAGGCATCAGGAGGAAGTCATTGCCAAGCTAAAGTCTTTTAACCGTGAGAAATCTATCAAGCGTGCAGAGAGCCGTGAGAAGATGCTGAATAAAATAGAGCGGCTGGAGAAGCCTGTGGAGGAAAATACTGACATCCACCTGAATCTGGAGCCGCGGATTGTCAGTGGCAATGACGTGCTGCGTGTGGAGCAGCTGGCGAAATCGTATCCAGGGCAGCAGCTGTTTTCTGATATCTCGTTTGAAATTAAACGCGGTGAGCGCGTGGCCCTGATTGGGGATAATGGGACAGGTAAGACGACCATTTTAAAAATAATCAACGAGATGGCAGAGGCGGATGCAGGGACATTGACGCTTGGTACCAATGTGCATATTGGCTATTATGACCAGGAGCATCAGGTGCTGCACATGGAAAAGACGCTGGTGGAAGAAATATCAGACGAGTATCCAACTCTGACCAACACAGAAATACGCAATGTCCTGGCGGCATTTTTGTTTACCGGGGATGAAGTGTTTAAGCGTATTTCGGACTTGAGCGGCGGCGAGCGCGGGCGTGTCTCCCTTGCCAAATTAATGTTGTCCGAGGCGAATTTCCTGATTCTTGACGAGCCCACGAACCACCTGGACATTACCTCGAAGGAAATTTTAGAGCAGGCGCTGAACCGTTACAAGGGAACGGTGCTGTTTGTCTCCCATGACCGTTATTTTATCAATAAGACGGCAACCCGCATTTTAAACCTTACCGGGCAGACGCTGGTGAATTACATCGGAAATTACGATTACTACCTTGAGAAATGTAAGGAACTGACGAACATCTATGTCCCTGGCCAGCAAGGGGATGTGCAGCCGGAGACGGAATCCGCCGGCAAAATGGACTGGAAACAGCGCAAGGAGGAGCAGGCGCGGCTGCGCAAGCTGGAAAATGACCGTAAAAAAACAGAATCTGCCATTGAAGAGACGGAACAGCGGATAGGGGAGCTTGAGGAAGCCTTTGCAGACAGTGAGATTGCCACCAATTCTGCAAAGCTGCAGGAACTCCATCAGGAGTATGAAGAAAAGCAGCGGGAACTGGAAGCTCTGTATGAAAAATGGGGAGAATTGATGTAGGTAACAGTGTTAAATTTTTCACACATTGACATCCATTGCTGGATTCATTATAATAAAATGTATGCAAGAATGCCATAGTAGGAGGAAAAGCAATGGAGAAGGAAATATCTCAGGCAGTCATCCGCAGAATGCCAAGATATTACAGATATTTGGGAGAGCTTTTGGACGATGGCGTGGAGCGGATTTCATCGAATGATTTAAGTGCGAGGATGCGTGTGACGGCATCGCAGATTCGCCAGGACCTCAATAATTTTGGCGGCTTTGGACAGCAGGGGTATGGATATAATGTCAAATATCTCTATGATGAAATTGGCAATATTCTGGGGATTAACCAGCGGCACAATATGATTGTGATTGGCGCGGGCAACTTAGGGCAGGCGCTTGCCAATTATGTGAATTTTGAGAAGCGTGGATTTGTGATTATCGGGCTTTTTGATGTCAATCCTGCCTTGAAAGGGACTTGCGTAAGGGACATTAAAGTCCGCATGATGGATGAGCTGGAAGCATTCGTGAAGAAGCAGCCAGTGGACATTGCTGCGCTGACCATGCCCAAGGAACATGCCAAGAAAATTGCCAATATCCTGGTGGATTTGGGCATCAATGCCATTTGGAATTTTGCGCATCTGGATTTGGAGCTGCCGGAGCATGTCGTGGTGGAAAATGTACATCTTTCAGAGAGCCTGATGCAGCTGTCTTATAATTTTGCAAATTATAAAAAACTAACAGATAAGAAGTGATAATGATGGGAAAGAAGAAAAATGTTATGCCCGGATTTGGGCAGATGCTTCATGGAAAAAGGGTACCGCTGCTGGTCTTGGACCAGAAGTGGCATCAGCTGTTTTTGGATAATAAGCCCAAGGAAATAGAACGTCTGGAGCAGAAGCTGAATAAGCAGCTGGCGACACAGGGCAAGCTCAACCAGGAACTAAAGGACATGAAAGTTTTAAAACAGAAGCTGATGAAAAATATTGTTGTCAATATGGACGAAATCGGCGAGCATGGACAGGAGACCAGGAAGCTGCAGGAGGATCGCCGCCTTATCACGGAAATCAATGATAAGATGGAGGCAGAAGAACTACAGCTTCAGAAACTGCAGGAGGAAATGGAAGAAGACAATTTTCTGCTGATGGTGGAGACGATGGAATATTGCTATCGGATTATGAACAGTAATGAGACGGAGCGCGAAGACCTTGTTGTCAGGATTGCCCAGATGCGGACGGAGCTTAAGACCAAGATTTACCGCAGAGAGGCGATTGAGGAGCAAAACAGGGGAATTTATGCGTATCTTCATGATATTTTTGGTGCGCGGGTAGTAGATATTTTTGACTTGAAATATGAAGACGAATACAAATGACAGTTCAGTCAGCCTGTGCCTTTGCGAATGGTGCGACAGAACTGTTTTTGTTTAGGAGGAACAAAATGAGAATTCTGGTTGACAGCAGACAGATGAAACAATGTGACAAAAATACGATTGAGTATTTCGGTGTGCCTTCCCTGATATTGATGGAGCGTGCCGCCCTCGGTGTTGTGGAGGAGATTGACAAAATCCTTGCAGGAACCTCCGTTGTGAAGGAGATATTGATTGTCTGTGGTTTTGGAAATAACGGCGGAGATGGGCTTGCTATCGCAAGGCTGCTCTGGCAGAAGGGGTATGCAGTCACTGTTGTCATGCCACCGGGGGCAAAGACAGTGTCGGAAGAGACGAGAGTGCAGATGGGCATTTTGGAACGGTATCAGATTCCCATTGAGAGCCGCATACCGAACAGGGAATTCGATATGGTGGTTGATGCATTGTTCGGCATTGGGCTGGCGCGGGACCTTACCGGGCTTTGCCTGGAATATGTGCTGGAGATGAATGAACTGCATGGGAAGAAAGTAGCAGTCGATATCCCATCGGGAATCAATGCGGATACCGGTGCAGTGATGGGGGCAGGGTTTTACGCAGATGTGACCGTGACTTTTGCGTTTGCCAAATTAGGGCTTATGCTGTTTCCGGGAGCGGAGTATGCCGGGGAGGTCGTTGTCAAGGAGATTGGTATTGACCGCTGCAGCTTCCTTGATGCGAAGCCTGATTCTTTTTGCCTGGATTCCGGTGATTTATGTGAAATCCCTTGCCGCAGGACGCGTTCTAACAAGGGCAGTTATGGCAGGGTCCTTACGATTGCAGGACAGAAAAATATGGCAGGAGCCTCATATTTAAGCGCAAAAGCCTCCTACCTTACAGGAGCAGGACTGGTAAAGGTGATGACGCCGGAAGAAAACCGCGTCATCATACAGCAGCTTTTGCCGGAGGCGATTTTAGAGACGTATGAAAATGTGGTGGATAACCTGGAAGAATCCCTGTCATGGGCATCGGTCGTAGTGGCAGGTCCCGGGATGGGCACAGGAGCATGTGCCAAAGCCATAATCAGGAAAGTTTTAGAATGTGCGGCGGTTCCGGTTATTCTGGATGCGGATGGGCTAAATCTCGTGGCGGACAATCCACAGTGGCTGAAGGAGGCGAAGGGCACTGTAATTGTGACGCCGCATTTAGGTGAGATGGCAAGGCTTATCCACGAAGATATCCCGGTTATCCAGAACAGGCTGTTAGAGACTGCCAAAGAGTTTGCAGAACATTACGATGTTATATGCGTGTTAAAAGATGCAAGGACGGTCACCGCCGTGCCGGGAGGATTTGTCTGGGTGAATGACAGCGGCAACAATGGCATGGCAACGGCTGGTTCCGGTGATGTGCTTACCGGTGTCCTTGCCGGGCTGATTGCACAGGGTATGGAGCCGCAGTACGCTGCTTCTATGGGGGTGTACCTCCATGGGCTTGCCGGGGATGTGCAGGCGAAGGAGAGAGGGGCCTATGGGTTGATGGCGCAGGATGTCTTAGAGGGGATTGCGCGCGTGCTGGCAGAATTTTCCAGACAAGGCAAGGAGTAACCAATGCACGTTAACACGTTATGTGAGAAAGGAAGTCCTGAAATGAAAACATATAGCAGGGTCTATGCACAGATAGATCTTGATAATATCCTCCACAATATGCAGCAGATGCAGCAGAACATCAACGAAGGCACGAAAATCATGGGGGTAATCAAGACAGATGCTTATGGACATGGCGCCGTGCCGGTTGGGAGGGAATTAGAGAGGCTTGAAGTTGTCTGGGGATATGCCACGGCAACCGTGGAGGAGGCAGAAATTTTACGCAGGAATGGATTGAGGAAGCCGATTTTGGTTTTAGGGGCAAGTTTTCCGGAACACTATGGGGCGCTGGCGGAAGAAGATATCCGTGCAACGGTATTTTCTTTGCAGCAGGCGCAGCGGATGGAAACGTATGCCAGCGAAGCAGAAAATAAAATTTTTATCCATATTAAGGTCGATACGGGAATGAGCCGCCTGGGCTTTCAGGTCTCCAGGCAGACGGCGGATGAGATAGCACAAATTGCCGGGATGCCGCATATTGTAGTGGAGGGAATGTTTACGCATTTTGCCAAATCAGATGAAAAAGACAAGACTATGACCAGGGAACAGTTGGGAAAGTTCCGGGAAATGGAACAGCTGCTGAAAGAACGCGGGATTTCAGTTCCCATTTGCCACTGTGCCAACAGTGCGGCGATTATTGATATGCCCGAAACGAACATGGATATGGTGCGCGCCGGAATCAGCCTGTACGGCATGTGGCCCTCGGCAGAGGTGCAGAAGGAACATGTAGATTTGCAGCCTGTACTTTCTCTAAAGAGCAGGATTGTCTTTCTCAAAGAATTGGAGGCTGGGCGGACCATCAGTTACGGTGCGACTTATAAGACGGAAAGAAAGCAGCGGATTGCAACCATACCGGTTGGATATGGGGATGGCTATCCGAGAAGCCTTTCCGGCAAAGGTTATGTATTGATTCATGGAAAACGCGCCCCCATCTGCGGAAGAGTCTGCATGGACCAGTTTATGGTGGATGTTTCCCACATCCCTGAGGCGAAAGAGGGGGATACCGTAGTCCTGGTGGGGAAGGACGGCGAAGAGACGATTACCATGGAGGAGATAGGGGAGCTTTCCGGCAGGTTTAACTATGAGTTTGCCTGTGACCTGGGCAAACGAATACCGCGCGTTTATGTGAAAAATCATAAAATCACAGAGATGAAAGATTATTTCGGGGAGTAAATCTGAATACACACGAAAAAATTGGGAATAATAGGAAACAGCCTATAAAGTTTTGGAGTGTGAGAAAATTGATTATTCATAGAGGAGATATTTTTTATGCAGACCTGCGCCCGGTGGTGGGCTCAGAACAGGGCGGTATCCGTCCGGTCCTGATTATACAGAATGATGTCGGCAACCGGCACAGCCCCACTGTAATCTGTGCAGCCATCACGTCGAAGATGAATAAAGCTAAGCTTCCCACCCATGTGGAACTGGAAGCCGGAAAATATGATTTGGTGAAAGATTCCGTTGTGCTGCTGGAGCAGCTTCGGACTATTGATAAACAGAGATTGAAGGACAAAGTCTGCCGTCTTGACAGTGAAATTTTAAAAAAAGTTGACAGAGCGCTTGAAATCAGTCTGGAATTGTATACATAAATCTTGACTAATATACGGCAAAATGGTATATTTCAAGTGTTTGCTGGAAGCGGCAGAAGAGTACAGAGAGAAAAAGGAGTCAAAAGTATGGATGATGGCGCGAGTCCTGCCATAGGGATAGTGGTATTTTTGGTGTTGACGATTGTAAATGGACTGTTATATGGTTTTCTCACGGCTTTGGAAGAGACTGGTGAGAGCCAGATACAGAAGAGAGCGGAGGAAGGGAACAAACATGCTCCCTGGCTGATAGCGGTGAAAGATGCCCCCTACAGGGTCAGGCATGCGATACAGATTATGACGGCATTTGTCAGCAGCATCTTTGGAATTTACCTGATACGTCTGCTGGGGAACGCTTTGGTCGTAAGTTTTCTGGAAAAAGGGTCGGCAGTTTCCCTGAGGATTCTGTGTTATGCCATAGCCGCTGTGCTGGGTATTTTTCTGTTCGCTGTGCTGGGCATCATTGCCCCGCAGAAAATTGCGGCAAGGAAATCAGAAAAATGGCTGTTTGCAGTGACTGGCATCGTCCGCACAATGGTCTGTGCCGTAAAACCGTATACCGTCCTTGCAGAGGCAGTGTCAAATCTCGCCGTGCGCGTTGTAGGGGTAGACCCCAATGCCAGCTTTGACGATGTGACTGAGGAGGAGATTATCTCCATGGTCAATGAGGGTCATGAGAAAGGGGTTCTGCAGGAAAGCGAAGCGGAGATGATTCACAATATTTTTGAGTTTGACGACAAGGAGGCCAAGGATATTATGACACACCGCAAAAATGTTGCCGCAATCGATGGCAACATGCAGCTTAGCGAGGTACTGGAGTTCGTCTTAAATGGAAATAATTCGCGGTTCCCGGTATATAGGGAAGATATCGACAACATCATAGGCATTATACATATGAAAGATGTGATGATTGAGAGCCGCAAGGAGGAATACCTCAATTGGAGGGTGCAGGATATCCCGGGTCTTGTGCGGGAGGCAATGTTTATCCCTGAGACAAGGAACATCAATGATTTGTTTAAGATGATGCAGTCCCAGAAAAACCATATGGTTATCGTGGTGGATGAATATGGGCAGACAGCCGGAATCGTGGCGATGGAAGATATTCTGGAAGAAATTGTGGGCAATATCTTTGATGAGTACGATGAGGAGGAGACTGTGATTGTCCATCAGGAGGACGGAAGCTATCTCATGAGCGGCATGGCGTCTTTTGACGAGGTGTGCGAGCTTCTGCAGATTTCCATGGAAGAACAGGATTTTGAGACCTTAAACGGATTTCTGATATCCCTGATAGGCAAGATTCCTGCGGACCATGAGCGGTTCCAGCTGGAATATCAGGGCTGGAATTTCCAGGTATCGGCGGTAAGGGATAAGATGATTCATACCGTGAGGGTAGCGAAAATTCCAGAGCAGGATAAAGAGGACGAAAACGATTAACTGCCGGTAAGTAAACGGCGGGTAAGGATGAAACAAGAAGAGAAAAGAGGAGAACAAATGTCAGGACATTCTAAATTTGCAAACATTAAACATAAAAAAGAGAAAAACGATGCGGCAAAGGGCAAGATTTTTACGATAATCGGCAGGGAAATTGCCGTTGCCGTGAAAGAGGGCGGTCCAGACCCGGCAAACAACAGCAGGCTGCGGGACGTGATTGCCAAGGCAAAGGCCAACAATATGCCTAATGATACGATTGACCGCGGCATCAAGAAAGCTGCCGGGGATGCCAGTTCCGTTAATTATGAGTTTGTATCTTATGAGGGCTATGGTCCCAATGGAACGGCAATTATCGTTGATGCGCTGACCGACAATAAGAACCGGACGGCTGCCAATGTGCGCAGTGCGTTTACCAAGGGATACGGCAATGTGGGGACTCCGGGCTGCGTATCCTATATGTTTGACAAGAAAGGCCAGATTATCATTGACAAAGAAGAGTGCGGGATGGATGCGGATGATTTGATGATGACTGCACTTGATGCGGGAGCAGAAGACTTCAGCGAGGAAGAAGACAGCTACGAGGTGATTACCGACCCGAATGATTTCAGCGCTGTCCGTGAGAAGCTGGAGGAGGCAGGCATTACCATGGCATCTGCAGAGGTGACGATGATTCCCCAGACCTGGGTAGAACTGACGGATGAGACTGCCATCAAGAACCTGCAGAAAACACTGGACCTTCTGGATGAGGATGACGATGTGCAGGCGGTATACCATAATTGGGATGAATAATAGTAAGATAAGACGTATCAGCGGCATCTGGGAACAGCAGGTGCCGTTTTTCTATTTTATTTAGAAAAGAATTCTTCACGCTAAAGAGTGAAAGTGCCTTCCTTATAGAATAAAAAATAATATGCGTACTTTGTTCTGTAATTAATAGACAAATAATCTCTGATAAATGTAAAATATATGTTGATTTCTCACTGTTATTCAGTTTATAATTATATCAATATGTGGAAGATCCACAAAAGGTATGCAAAGCTTGGATACCAGAAAACTATTTAAAACTGGGAGGGATGCTTTTATGAGAATCAAAGGAAAGAGAATTCTAAGCCTTGCCCTGGCGGCGGTCATGACAGTCTCATTTCCCGTGCTGGACACGGTCCATGCGCAGGAACCTGATAAGGCAGCGGGAACGGCAGCAGTGGCAGGAGTTGCCAAACCGACATTGCCAAGCGGCTTCGGTGAGCCGTTGGAAGACAATGGCGGCGTTACTGTGGCAGATTTGGCAACGGCTGTGCAGATGGCTGGTTTTGGCACGGCAATTGATGTTACCACGCAATGGAATAACCAGAACAAAGGCCATGCGTCCATCAATAATGCGCCGGACTTGTTTGCCAAGACGGCATTCACGGTATTGCTGGATGTGCGGCAGGACAGTCCCACAGAGAAAAACATTGAAGATAAGTGTGCGGTATTGTCTATCGGCAAGGCAGAGAATAATATCCATCTGCTGACATATTCTGGCAAACTTGGCTATGGGGACTCCGTGGCAGGAGGAGGCGCAAGCGCCAACATGACAGAATTGGCAGGCGTGGAAAAGGACGCCTGGAATGCCGTTGCCATGACGTATGAGGAGAAGGATGGCGCAAATGGGCATGTCATTGTCTATGTCAATGGGCAGAAAGCCGGTGAGGTCGCAGATATTGGCTTCAAGCTCAGTTCCATGAGCGATTTGACCGCAGCGGTAGCCCGCAGCTTTAGTACAAATTACCTGCAGCAGGGAAGGTATGACAATCTTGTGGTAGGCAACACCGTGCTGGATGAAGCTACGGCAAAGGCGGAGACGGCTTACCGCAAACAGCAGAAGGATGATGTCCCTGATTACCAGGTATCCATCAAGGGAAGCGATGTCGAGGCTGCTGCAAGGAATATCAATGGATTGACCTACAAAGGGTTTGGTATGCTCAACGGCAATAGTACCAGCAACCTCCTTTTAGATTACAAGTACGAGAATCCAGACAAATATAACGAGATGATGGAGTATCTGTTTGGCGGGGAATATCCCCTGTTTACCCATATCAAGATGGAGATGGGCAATGACGGCAACAACTCCACCGGGGCAGAATCATGTACGATGCGATATGAAGATGAAGAGGCGGATGCTTCACGTTCTCCCGGTTTTGTGATGGCAGCCGATGCCAAGAAAATCAATCCTGACGTCAAAATCAGTATCCTGCGCTGGGAAATGCCCAAGTGGGTGGCAGACAAGACCTGGTCAAGTACTGGCGGCGGATATGAAGCTGCGTACAAATGGTATAAGGAGACTGTCTTTGATGCCTATGAGAAGTATGGTTATATGGTTGATTTTATCAATCCAGATAAGAATGAGACCGGTAATCCTGATACTTCCTTTATCAAGTGGTTTTCCAACCGCGTCAAAGGAGAGACGGAGTTTCCTGCCTACATAGATGCCGAAGCACAGGCAGCTTATAAGAATATCCGCATCATTGCTTCTGATGAAAATAAGGGGCTGAAGATTGTGCCCGCTATGCGCAGTGACAGTGATTTGTACAATGCAGTTGATATCATTGGTTTCCATTACCGTACCAATGCCACAGATGATTATGTGACAATGGCGGATGTGGATGACAAGGAAGTATGGTACAGCGAGGGCTGTGCAACCTTTGGTTATTCAGAACTGCAGGAGAATAAGACATCAGCGTATTCCCATCCCAGTGAGAGCGCTTATCAGAATGACCCCGCATATGGCGTGGGCAGCATTGGCGGTTTCCAGAGCCCATTGGCATTGATGGACAGTTTCATCACTGCGTTTGCGTCTTCCCGCCGTACCCACTATATGTTCCAGCCGGCTATCGGTTCCTTCTATGAGGGAATCCAATATGGGCATAAGGAATTATTGAGTGCGAGGGACCCATGGAGCGGCTATATCCACTATGACCCAGCGCTTTATATGCTGGAGCATTTTGCGAAATTTGCCAAAACTGGCTGGGAGGACAGCAACCCTGCTGCCAACGACATCTGGCGTGTAATTTCGAGCGCAACGGGAGCTGCTTTTGCAGGAACAGATAAAGAACATGCTACGGCAGGAATCAATGGAAATGCCGGTTATATGACGCTTGCTTCTCCTGATAAGAAGGATTTTTCGGTGGTGATTGTTAATAATACCCAGAATGAGAAGTCTTTCCGTATTTCTGCGCAGGACATGAATGTATCGGCAGAGAAGTTAAACCTCTGGGTTACGGAGACAGATGCCTATCTGCAGAATAAGGGAACGATTGATAAGGATGCGGATGGCTGGAGCCTGACTGTTCCGGCATACAGCGTATCTACGGCAACAACTTTGGCTACAGAGCCGGAACGTGCGCCAGTAGACGATATCCACAATGAGGACCGTACCGTATTGGATACGGATAAGGCAGGAAAGACCAATGGCGTGACCACAGATAATGTATTGTATGCTGATGATTTTGAATATAAGGAAGAGCCCGCTGATTATCTGAATGAGCGTGGAAATGAGCCACGCTATATGCTGGATGCCCACGGTGCATGGGTAGTAGAAAACGGCAGGCTGAAACAGGAATTGGCTAACAGCGTGGGACAGTGGAACGGCGGCGACCCATCCACGATTGTCGGAGATTTCCGTTGGATGGATTATGTTACGTCCGTGGATGTTGAAATTCCCAATGCCTCTGAAAGCGTGTGGGCACGGCTTACCGTGCGCGCCCAGACCGGCATGAACTGGAACAACAGCGGTTATACTCTGGAACTGAACGGAAAAGGATCATGGAAATTGTACCGCATCGGCAGCGTAGTGGCGGAAGGAGCTGTCAAGACGAATGCAGAGGGCAAATATAAATTGCAGATGGCTGCCTTTGGAGATACTGTCAAGGTGATGATAGACAATGAGACGGTTGCCAGGTACAAGGACAATACGCCCATGCTTTCCGGTCGTGTGAAACTAAGTTCCACCTGGAATCAGATATATTATGACAATCTTCTCGTGGAGGCAATTGATGGCGGCATTCCTTATGCGCTGGGTATGGTGGATGGGCAGGATGATTCTGTCTCTTATGAAGGTGAATGGAAAATAGAGAATCCCGGTGGCGGAAGCGCCGATGACTGGTACCGTACCATGTCTGTTACCAGTGCGGCAAATGCTACTTTCAGCTTCCCCATTAAGGGCAGCGGTTTCTCAATTCTTGGCACGAACGACGGCACGGCAAAGCTGGATATCTATGTGGACGGTGTGAGGGTGGCAGAAAATGCAGGAACCCATGCGGCGCCTGCCCGTGGAGAGGCTTACAGCCTTGCAGATTTGCCAAATGGAGAACATGTAATCAAGGTAGTTGTGAAGTCAGGCAAACTGCAGATTGATGCCCTGTATGCGCTGGCGGAGCGCCGCAAAGCAGGTGATAATGTAGTTGTTTCTGTGCAGACGGCGTTTTCTTCCATGCCCACTCTGCTTACAGGAGAGGTAAGCAATGCTGTTAAGGATTTGCCGAAACAGATTGATGTAAAGACCGCCAGTGGCGCTGTTGTGAAGAAAGATGTAGTATGGAATGTCAGCGCTTCACAGTTTGCGGGAACAGAATTCAGGCAGTCAAGCATCACTGGCACGGTGTTGGGAGGCATGACTCCTCTGGGCGAACCGCTGACTGTTACAGTACCGGTTGCTCAGGCAATTCCCTCCGATACGGTGTACTTTATCGACTGTGTGGATGCAGATTACTCCAAACTTACGACAACAGAGCCGTATGAAGAGATAAAGGCGAAGGTTGGGGCAACGCTTCTCAACAAGGTCTATGACCAGCAAAAGACGGACAGCAATACCTGGGGACTGGTAGATGAAGATGCACAGACCAAAGGATACACTGCTACAACCGATATGATGGCTACCGGAATTTATGGCAAGGAGAATAAGACAGGGGAGACTTTATCTTATGCACTGACTTTGCCGGCAGGAACTTATAAGCTGATTTCCGGGCATCAGGAATGGTGGCAGGGACCGCGTAATATAGCAGCAACTATTAATTATGCAGGTAAGTCACAGGCAGCTGGGACATTTACCCTGAGCAGCGGTAAGGAGTATATTAACACGGCGTCCTTCACGCTTGACAGCGAGCAGCTTGTAACTTATACATTGACAGCCCAGAATGACCAGGCGCCAGTTATCAGCTGGCTTGCAGTCGTCAAAGAGAATACAGATGCACATAAGCATGATTATGCATATGTAGCAGATAACGGCGATGGCACACATGTGAAGATATGTAAAGATGGCGATGACTTGCAAATTGAAGCGCATTCCATTGCGTATAAAGATAATGGGAATGGCAAACATACTGCCACCTGTAAGGTATGCAGCTACAGCAGGACAGAAGACCATACTTACAGCAATAATGTCTGTACGCAGTGCAAAGCAGTGAAGGGGACGGAAGGAGATAATACATCAAAAGCGCCTTCTGCCCCGGTATTATCTGCTCTGACCAATGAGAGCAAGGGCGTAAAGATAAGCTGGAAGAAAGTTTCCGATGCTTCTGGTTATAATATTTACCGCAAGACAGGAAATGGCAAATTCCAGAAAGTTAAGACCATAGACAAAGCTGCTACGACTTCCTGGACAGACAGCGGGGTAAAGGGTAAGAACGGCACGACATACCAGTATCAGGTATGCGCCTGCAAGGGAAATCTGGAGAGCAAGGATTCCGGCACAAAGACAGTTATCCGCCTGACAGCCAACAAGCTGACCAGTGTAAAGAATGTAAAAGGCAAGAAGCTGCAGGTGAAGTGGTCTAAGAATAAAAAATCCAGTGGATATGAGGTACAGTATTCCACCAGTAAGAATTTTAAAGGAGCCAAGGTAAAGAAAATTGCCGGAGCTAAGAAAGTTACCAAGACGTATTCCGGCTTGAAGAAAGGCAAGACATATTATGTGCGTGTCAGATGCTATAAAACGTCTGGCAAGGCAAAATATGTTTCCTGCTGGAGCGCAAGCAAGAAAATTAAAATTAAAAAATAATGGCCGGGAGGCTGCCAGGTGGCAGCCTCCTTTGAGCGGAAAAAGGAGGGTAAATGAATGGATGATAACAGGCAGGATAACTATCGCGGTCACAGTGAGCATAAAAGCTCTGGCCACTGCAGCAGATTCCGATGGTCTTTTGTGATGGGGCTTATGGCAATCTTGTTTATGCTGGCATGGGATGTCACGCCGGTGCAGGCGGCAAAGCTGCCGGCGCTGAAAGTGAAAGGCACCCAGCTGGTGAATGCAAGGGGGAAAAAAGTACAGCTAAAAGGCGTCAGCACCCATGGGATGTCCTGGTACCCGGAGTATGTAAATCAAAAAGCGTTCACGCAGATGAAAAAGAAATGGGGTATCAATGCCGTCAGGCTTGCCGTTTATACGGCAGAATATAATGGATACTGTACCGGGGATGCTGCTAACCGCAAAGCGTTGGAGAAACGGATTGACCAGGGTGTGCAGTATGCTACCAAGGCAGGGCTTTATGTTATCATAGACTGGCATATTTTGAGCGATGGCAATCCTAAGACCTATGAGAAGCAGGCAGTGGCATTTTTCCGCAAGATGGCGTCTAAGTATAAAAACCATACGAATGTGCTTTATGAAATCTGTAATGAGCCCAATGGAGGGACTTCCTGGGAAACAATCAGGACTTATGCCAAGAAAATTGTCAAGACAATCCGTGCCAAGGATAAGAAGGCGGTTATCATCATCGGAACCCCCACCTGGTCGCAAGATGTAGATATTGTGGCAGACAGCCCCCTGAAAGGGTATAAGAACCTGATGTACAGCCTACATTTCTATGCCGGTACACATGGAGAATATTTACGGGCAAAGGCACAGACAGCATTGGACAAAGGACTGCCCTTGTTTGTGTCGGAATTCGGCATATCGGATGCTTCTGGCAATGGCAGCCTAAATAAGGACGAGGGCAGCAAATGGATGAAATTCCTTAAGAAAAATAAGATTAGTTACATGGGCTGGAGCCTGTGCAATAAGGAGGAGAGTTCTGCCCTTATCAAATCTTCCTGCAAGAAGACTTCCGGCTGGAACAGCAGAGACCTCACCCCTTGGGGGAAATGGCTGTTAAAACAGCTGAAGTAAGTGGTGGAATCTTTCCCATCTGGGATTTTTTTCTAGCCATATAGGCGTACTTGTGCTAGAATGAGGGAAAGGGTGCAGGAATGTCCGCGACATGCCTGTAATATAATACATCAGGAGGAGACAAGATGAACGAATACCAAATAGAGACAAAATGTGTCCAGTCCGGCTGGCAGCCAGAGAAAGGAGAGCCCCGTGTGCTTCCGATTTATCAGAGCACGACGTTTAAATACGATACAAGCGACCAGATGGGCAGGCTCTTTGATTTGGAGGACAGCGGATATTTTTATACCAGGCTGCAGAATCCGACCAATGATTTTGTGGCACAGAAAATCTGTGAGCTGGAAGGCGGCGCAGCGGCGATGCTGACATCTTCCGGGCAGGCAGCCAATTATTATGCCGTCTTCAATATCTGTGAAGCCGGAGACCATATGGTCTGTTCCTCAGCGGTATATGGGGGAACGTTCAATCTTTTCAGTGCAACGGTGAAAAAACAGGGCATTGAATGTACTTTTATCGACCCGGATGCTTCAGCGGAGGAGATTGCCGCAGCATTCCGTCCGAATACCAAAGTGCTTTTTGCAGAAACGATTGCCAATCCGGCACTGGTGGTTCTTGACATCGAGAAATTTGCCAAGGTGGCACATGAACACGGTGTGCCCCTGATTGTGGACAATACATTTCCAACGCCTATTAACTGCCGCCCGATTGAGTGGGGCGCAGATATCGTGACGCATTCCACCACCAAATATATGGATGGCCATGCCATGTGTGTAGGCGGCTGTATCGTAGACAGCGGCAATTTTGACTGGGAAAAATATGCAGACAAGTATCCGGGGCTGACGCAGCCGGATCCCACATATCATGGAATCGTCTATACGCAGAAGTTTGGCAAGGGAGCATACATTACCAAGGCAACGGCGCAAATAATGCGTGACCTTGGCTCCATCCAATCCCCGCAGAATGCGTTTTTGCTGAATGTAGGGCTGGAGACATTGCATCTTCGGGTTGCGCGCCACTGTGAGAATGCAGGAAAGGTGGCAGAATTTTTAAATAGCCATGAGAAAGTTGCATGGGTAAATTATGCAGGTCTGGAAGATAATAAATATCATGTACTGGCCAATAAATATATGCCGGACGGAACCTGCGGGGTTATTTCCTTTGGACTGAAAGGAGGCAGGGAGGTCTCGGTTGGCTTTATGGATAAGTTAAAACTGATTGCAATTGTTACCCATGTGGCAGATGCGAGGACCTGTGTGCTCCATCCGGCAAGCCACACGCACCGTCAGATGACAGATGAGCAGCTTATGGAAGCAGGGGTAGCGCCGGACTTGATTCGGTTATCAGTAGGAATAGAAAATGCCCAGGACATCATTGATGACCTGGCTCAGGCATTGGATACGATATAGAAAAAATTATATGGAGGATGGATTATGAGAAAAATTCTGTTTGCAGCATCTGAATGTGTACCTTTTATTAAGACCGGCGGTTTGGCTGATGTGTGCGGGGCTCTTCCCAAGGAATTTGATAAAAATGACTGGGATATCCGCGTGGTGATACCGAACTATAGCTGTATCCCGGAGCATTGGCGTAATCAGTTTGAGTACGTCACCCATTTTTATATGAGCTGCGGAAATTACATTCAGAACAAATATGTGGGGATTTTACGTTACAAAATGGACGGCATCACCTATTATTTCATTGACAACCAGGAATATTTTGACTGTTTCCTGCCTTATGGGGACATCCGTTTTGATATGGAGAAATTCATATTCTTTGACAAGGCAGTGCTGTCCATGCTGCCACTGATTAAATTCCAGCCGCAGATTATCCACTGCCATGACTGGGAGACTGGTTTTATTCCGGTTTACCTCAACACAGAGTTCCAGGGAGATATGTTCTTCTGGGGCATGAAATCTATTATGACAATCCACAACCTTAAGTTCCAGGGTATCTGGGACGTAAAGACCGTCAAAGGCCTGACCGGTTTCCCGGCAAGCATGTTCGTGCCGGATAAGCTGGAGTTCAAAAAAGATGCCAACATGTTAAAGGGCGGGCTGGGAATTGGTACAAAAATGAACAGGAGCAAAGGGAAAAATAAAGATTAGTAT
>CANOFO010000024.1 GCA_947565305.1 uncultured Lachnospiraceae bacterium
GTGTTGACGCCTTATTTACTAGAAGAGGACGGGCTAAACACATGACGACCAACATACCAAACATTACCAGACAAACTGTCACCGTAAAGGGCAGAATCCAGACCGTATCGCTCTTGGTTATCCACAGATAACCCAGCGATAACCCGGTAAAAGCCGACCAGAACAAGGGCTTTTGCATCTTCTCCTGACAGATGGAAAAATACAGGTGAAGCAGACCGCCAAAAACAAAGAGCGTCAATATTACGCCCAGACCATTGCGGTATATCTTCTGCAGGACGGTACTGCAATAGGAAATGGGGTGGAACAGCAAAACCAAATAGATGCACAGCACATATTTTTTAGAAGAAAAAATATTCTTCAATGCTGTGCAAAATATCATACACGCTGCAGAATAGCCTAAAGTGAGCACATAAATATAGGGCAGATGCAGTTTATAGCAGACTGCAAGAAAAATGGCAAAGCCCGGCTCTTTCATGAACGTGTAGGCATTGAAATCTCCCAGCCAGTCAAATCCTGCTATGGAAAATGCCCAGTCCCGCATCAGTTCGTCATCACAAGGCGTACCAACCGCCGGGCAGATAGGAATCCCTATTACCAACAGCTGCTTGATAACTGCCGCTGCCAGAAAAGCCAACAGCAGTTTATGTCCTTTTATCCATGTTAATATCTTATCTCTCATAAGTCTTTCCTTTAACTATTGCTCAATCCTTTTCCTGTTCCCTCTTCCCCGTCTTTCTTCCTAGTATAACGAAAATTAAATCTTTGATATATTCACGCAGGATAATTGTTTCAGATACAAGGAAGAAAAACGACGGCGTAGTGGTTGCTACGGCTAGGTTTTCTGACACAGTAGCTGGACAATTAGACAAGTGAATATATCAGTTATTTAATATTTGTTATACTAGCTTTTATTTATGCTTGATATGCAAAATACCAATGAAAAAGCTTCCGAATACCACTTCAATGCCCACCACCATCAAGAGCATTGCCGGAATCGTAATCCGCATCATCTTCTCCGGCGACAGTCCGCCAAATCCAGTACCGCCCCAGATACAGAACGCAGCGATGGTGATTATCACACCCAGCAGAAACAGCACCAGCCCGATGACAACCCCTTTCTCCGTGCTGGTATCCTCCAGCCATTTATCCAGCTTGCCCTCCGTGGGGATAAAGCCCGTTATGCTGGCATAAGAACGCACAAATAGGGAAAACATCACCAGGTTGGCGCCAACCATCATGCCCGCTGCCGCATACATCAGCGTATGCACACCGAGCCCCACAGAACCAATCTGGATATTCCCCAGACTTAAAACAACGGTCAAAATCAAGCCTATCACAAACAAAATCAGACCTGGGTACATGAACAGCCAATTTGGACTGTGCATCAGTAAGAATTTCAGATGACGCCAGCCATCTGACCAGCTCCTTAAGTGCGGTGCATGGGAACGCCCATCCTTCTTCAAGGTCGTCGGAACCTCCGCTATCTTCAGGTGGTTCAAGGTTGCCTTAACTACCATCTCACTGGCATACTCCATGCCGGTAGTCACCAGCCCCAAATTGAGGATTGCTTCCCGCCGGTATCCTCTGAGACCGCAATGGTAATCACCAATCTTACAGGGGAAAAACAGCCTTGCGATAAAGGACAATACCGGATTGCCCAGATAACGGTGCAAGGGCGGCATAGCTCCTGGCTCAATGCCCCCCTTAAAACGGTTGCCCATCACCAGGTCATATCCTTCCCTCAGCTTCTCCACAAAAGGCATCAGATGCAGGAAATCATAGCTGTCATCCGCATCCCCCATAATCACATATTTTCCTAAAGCGCCATTGCAGCCGCCAATCAACGCCGCACCATAGCCTTTCTCTTCCACTTCCACGACCCTGGCTCCATTTTCTACGGCAATCTGCCTGGAACCGTCCGTACTTCCATTGTCCGCAATTACAATCTCTCCATTCACGCCGCTCTCTGCCAGAAAGGTCTTTGCCTTACCGATACAGGTTGCCAATGTCTCCGCCTCATTCAGGCAGGGCATCAGTATTGTCAGCTCAAATTGTTCTTTCATTCGTAAACTCCTTTCCTAATACAGGTTAATGGCATACGCCCATACGGCATGGATTGACACAAACGCACAGATAGTTAACACAATGCCATTGTAATACTCCCTCTTTATCCTGTTCTGTATCTTCCCGCTGCCCAGACAATATAGGACCGGGAACAATACCGGCGCTATGTAGCGGTACTGACAGCCTTTCACCGTATCGCTTCCCACCGCCGTAAACGCAATGTACATGGAGGTTGCCACCAGGCATAAAACGCCAAATGATAAAATATAGCATACTACCCTGGGCAATGTCCTGACATTCGTATCATATTCATTCTTATCGGTAATAGCCACCACTATCAGAGTCACCACCATCAGAGACGAAAATACAGTAGGCTCCAGCCTTGTAAAATAATGCAGGTACGAGAAATAATGAACCGATGATTCCAGCGACACATAGCCTGCCAAAAATCCCAGCAGCGTCTTGGTGTACTCCCACGGATGGGAAAAAATGTAGGAAATCTGCCCGAGGGCATCCACACCCTCGCCGCCGCGCGCATCCTGAACCGCCCCGCCGCCTGGCGAAGCAAACAGGAAAAGCATCCTTACGCATACGACCGCAAATACGCAAGCCACCGCTGCCAGCATAATTTTGCGCTGCCCAGGACTGACAAACTTTTCTTTGGGCAGAAACAACGTCAGCAATATCAAGGGGATATACAGCATCTTCGGTCCCACGCCGATAAAAAATGCAAACAGCATACAAATCCATTCGCGGACATTCATCTTTTTCTCCGGCTGCTGCAGTTCCCCGAAGAAGCAGCAGCAGCCATACATCAGCCACCCCGAAATCCATGGGTCATACGAATAGGAAGACGCCATAAAGAGATTAAACGGTATCAGCGCCACCACCGCTGCCAGCATTTTCCCTGACTTCAGCTTGCGGATAGCAAAATATATTAAGGCAGCATACACCAGCAGGTTAAACCAGCGCCCCAGCATAAACGTGATATGGTAAGGCAGGTGCAGCAGCCGTCCCAGCCAGAGCCCAAACGCTGACGGCAGATAGCAGAGCCTCTGGTAACCAGGCAAAGTACGCTCCGACAGCGCCGCTTTCTGCGGGTCATACGCGCTCTCTATCTCTTCATACGTTATTTTCTGGCTCTCTCTATCATAATTCTTATGTTGCAGCGCAGTCTGCGGAAAATTATTCATGTAATACAGTTCCGCCTCAGTGATGCCAGGGTTCAATGCATGGGATATCAGCATCGGATAATAATAATGCCATTCGTCATCCCAGGAGATGCCACAGGAAGACGGAAGCGCCACATCATACAGAGTTCCAATGCTGAGTATTATCACCAGGACTGCAATCTCTGCCTTTTTCGCAACGACCTCACGAAAGCATACCAATAGCGCCGCCAGTTCTAAAATCACAAAGACACCCACATATCTTGCCCAGTAAAATCCGTCATTGCCATAAAACAGCAAAGCCAATATCCGCTCCAGCCCCAATGAAAGTACCGCGGCCGCTGCAAGGATAATGAGCAATTTCCTGACATCCTTTGAAATTTGCGGAACATGTAATTCTTTACCTGTGATCCACTTCATTTAACTTTTCTCCTTTGATGTAAAAACGCATGATTAGCTTGGCAATCCATGTTGGCCAGAATTTTAAAAACATCGCATAGTCCTCCTGGGCACGGATATTTCCCTCACGGATGGTATTGGAGGTTTCGGAACCCTCATGGACCCGGTGGCAGGTCCCTATATTGGTTGAATACACGAACTCGCCCTTCTCGCGGGAGAGTTTCTCCCATTCCTCCCAGTCAAGGTTGCTGCGGAACTGGGAAACAAATACGGTCTCAGGAAGATTTTTCTTCACATATGCCACAGACCAACATGCCACGGGATTCCCCAAAGCCAGCACACAACGCTTAAAGAAAGAAATGCCCTGAAACTTCCTGACCTTAAGGGGAACAAGCAAAAGCCGTTTCACTTTCAACATCGAACTTTTCTCCACCACCTCGCCGTCCCGCAGTTCATAATAATCTGCAAAATAAATCAGCGGATGCCTGGAAGCATTGATTCTCTGCAGCATATCAGCCGCATACTCCGGCTGGTATCTGTCATCCTGATGCGCCAGCGTTACCAGCTCTGTCTTGGCACAATGATAGGCAAAATTCCAATCCCCGGCAATGCCGCCCGGACCGGAATTCACATACAAAGGAATCTGGTATTCCTTTGCCAGATTCCTGATGTGGTTATTGTCCGTGCTGGTGGTCATGATAATATTGGTAGCAACGGTCTGTTTTTTTAATGATTCGATACATTCCCGCAAGTATGGGCTTTCTTTGTAAGCGCAGATTGCAAATGTATGGTCCTGTGGTCTGTATTCCATAATTTTCTTCCTGTTAATCCTGCCAAATCCCGCAATATCTATGATATACCTATCTGTTCTGATAAATCTTGCAATATTTGTGATATGCCTATCTGTTTTGATAAATTTTGCAATAATTGTAATTTATTTATCTGTTCTGATACATGTCCTCGTAATATTTCTGGTAATCTCCGCTGGTTACATTCTTCATCCACTCCTCATGCTCAAAGAACCAGGCAATCGTCTTCTTGATTCCCTCCTTAAACATAGTCTCCGGCTCCCAGCCAATCTCTGCTTTAATCTTGTCCGGCGCAATCGCATACCTTCTGTCATGGCCCTTGCGGTCCTCGACAAAGGTAATCAAATCCTCGCTCACCAGTTCCCTCCTGGGGTCGCCCTCCGGCAGCATCTCCAGCAAGGTCTCTATAATAATGTGGATAATCTCAATGTTCTGTTTCTCATTGTGCCCGCCGATATTGTAAGTCTCTCCTAATTTCCCATGTTCCTGTACCATGTCGATGCCCTTGGCATGGTCATCCACATACAACCAGTCGCGGACATTCTTGCCATCACCGTATACCGGAAGCTTCTTGCCCTGCAAAGCATTGTTGATAATCAGGGGAATCAGTTTCTCCGGGAACTGATATGGTCCGTAATTGTTGGAACAGTTCGTGATGTTCGCCGGGAAATGGTAAGTGTCAATGTAAGACTTTACCAGGAAGTCAGAACTAGCCTTGCTCGCGGAGTAAGGGCTGTGCGGGTCATAGGGGGTTGTTTCATAGAAAAACCCTCCGTCCTCCGTGAGGGAACCGTACACCTCATCCGTAGACACGTGCAGGAATTTCTTGTCCTCTTTGAACGTGCCATCCTCCTGCTCCCAGGCTGCTTTCGCACAATTGAGCATCACCGCCGTACCCAGCACATTTGTCTGCACAAATACCTCAGGGTTCTTGATACTGCGGTCTACATGGCTCTCCGCTGCAAAATGCACCACACGGTCAATGTCATTCTCCGCAAAAATCCTGCTGATAGCTTCCTTGTCACAGATATCTGCTTTGACAAACGTATAGTTCTCCCTGTCCTCTACTCCTTTTAAATTCTCAAGATTACCTGCATAGGTCAGCTTGTCCACGTTAATAATACGGATTTCATCGCCGTATTTGCGGAACATATAATGAATGTAATTGGAACCGATAAAACCGGCTCCTCCGGTTACAAGATAAGTCCTCATAATTTTTCTCCTTCTCTTCTAAAATCTCAGAATCCTTCTCTACGGCATACACCCCTGCCTATACGTCAAAGTATGCTTTTAACGCCGTTTTCCAATCTGCCATCCGAAAATCGCTGGTGAGCTTAATCATATAGTCTTCCAGAATGGAATATGCCGGACGAGGCGCCTGGTTAGGATTCATACGACGGTATTCTTCCGTGGTGACACGCTCTACCACCGTATTCTTGCCTGCCAGCTTAAAAGTCTCTTCCGCCAAATCTGCCCAGCTGCAGCTTCCCTCACAGACAGCATGGAACAATCCGTAATTCTCTGTGGGTTCCAGGAAATGAATCATCTTTGCCAATTCCCCAGCACTGGTGGGGCAGCCCACCTGATCATTTACTACCGTAACCTTGTCATGATTCTCTGACAGCCGCAGCATGGTTTTCACGAAATTCTTGCCATCGCCATAGAGCCATGCCGTGCGCAGGATAAAGTATTTCTTAGCAAACGCTTTCACAAAATTTTCACCCTCCAGCTTGGTCTTGCCATACGCGCTGACCGGATTTGGCGCATCAAACTCCGTATACGGCTTGCTTCCATTGCCATCAAACACATAATCCGTGGACACATGCACCAGCTTGGCATCTGTCTCTGTGGCAGCAATGCTCAGATTTCTGGCTCCGATAGCATTAATTCGATATGCACTGTCCCACTGCTGTTCACATAAATCAACTGCCGTATGCGCTGCACAGTTGATAATCACGTCCGGTTTTGTCTCCCGCACCAGTGCAAGCACATCATCCACCTTGGTAATATCAAGCGCAGTCACGCCTTCGCCTGCCTGTACATCCGTATTGATAAATTCTGCCTCATTTGCATATTCCTGATTGATGGCACGCCCAAGCTGCCCATTACAGCCTGTAACCAGAATTTTTTTCATGTTGTCTCCTCCTGATATATGATAATTATTCCATGGGATAGCAATCAGTTCCCATTAAAGCATCCTGCCTAACAAAAACAACATCCGCATGATGATTCCATCCAATCGGCTCTGGCGGTAAATGTTACGGTTCCACAGAACCTTTATCCTGCCCGGAAAACGTTTTGCTGCCAATATCTCCTGCACCAGCGCATCCTTCTTGCCATTCCCATGATAAAGCCTTGCAAAATCTGTAAGCTGCGCTTCCAATTTGCCCCGGCTTTTTTTTAGATAAGCTGCCTTTGCACGAACTTCAGCCCAAAATCCTGCCTTTGCACCCACCACATTCTTCTCATGCTGGCGGTATTTGATATATGCTTGCTCATCAAAAATGACTTTCCCCGCATAAGTGGCGGCCAAATAGCACCACCAGTCATGCAGGATTGCGTGGTCTGGCAGCCTGTCTTTCATGATTTCTGCCATTTTGCGGTTCATCACCGTTGTACAGCCGGTACAGATACATTCCACCACTGCATTGCCAAATCCGGGGATGCGCTTTCTTCTGTCCTGCTTTTGCATAAGTTTTCCCTCGCTGTCCACCAGAATTTTATTGCTGCAGTACAGCGCAGGTCCTTTTTCCCTCTCCAGCCTGCGGATGGCTGTCTCAATCTTTTCTTCCAGCCAGATATCATCCTGGTCACAAAATGCCACATAATCAGCATCGCTTTTTCCCAAAAGCGCAAAGAAGCTTTGGCTGACCCCTCGATTATTCTCCAAAAAGATTTTGACTTGCTTATATTTTGCACCATATTCCCGCAAAATATCAGGGGTTCTGTCATTTGAACCATCATCGCGAATTAATACTTCCAGATTTTTCCAGCTCTGATGCAAAAGGCTCTCTATCTGTTCTCCAAGAAACCTCTCCCCATTGTAGGTGGACATGAGAATCTGCACTTTTTTTTCTTCCATAGGCTTTCGCTATTCTCCCAAACCGCTTTCCACTGCCGCTACCACAGCCTGCAGCGCCTGCTCCTCATCATCTCCGTCACACACAAATTCAATGGTGTCACCAGATTTGATACATGCCCCTAATACGCTGAGTACGCTCTTGGCATTCGCAGTTCCCCCTTTAAAATTAAAGGTAATCAGCGCCTGGTATTTTACTGCTTCTTTACATAAAATTCCTGCCGGGCGCAGGTGCAGTCCGGTAGGATTTTTTATCATCACTTTCTGACTAACCATAGTTTTCCTCCTCGTGTTATTTTACTTCTTCGGGAAACGTTAGGGGACCTCAGGACACAACATCAGGACTCCTCCCGGCTCCGCCGGGTCCCTCCTCATGTTAAATCCTCCCCAACTTCGTTGGGTCCCCCCTCAGGTCATATCCTCCCAACTTCGTTGGGTCCCTCCTTAGGTCCTTATACTTCTTTGGCTGTTCCCAGAGACCTAAGGCATCCTCCCAACTTCGTTGGGTCCCTCCTTAGGTTAAAGCATATTCCTCATAATTAACTCTGCCAGCTCTTCGGCATCTTTTGAAATCTCTTCCTGGTCCTTGCCCTCAATCATTACCCGCACCAACGGCTCCGTGCCGGAGGGGCGAATTAATACCCTTCCTTCACCGGCGAACTTCTTCTCCAGTTCCTCAATTGCCTGGGCAATCTCCGGGTAATCCATGAACTTTTCTTTCTTGTGATTCGGCACTTTCGCATTGACCAATGCCTGCGGCAGCACTTCCATAATACTTGCCAGCTCTGAGAGAGGCTTACCGGTCTTGACAACCACCTCCAGCAGGTGAAGTGCGCTCAAAAGCCCATCTCCCGTGGTGTTCTCATCCAGGAAAATGATATGCCCGGACTGTTCTCCGCCGATGTTGTAGCCGTTCTCCCTCATGTTTTCCAAAACATAGCGGTCTCCCACCTTTGTCTGCTCTATATGGATACCACACGCCTTGCCCATCAGCGTAAACCCGAGGTTGCTCATAACCGTCCCCACAATGGTATCCTTCTTAAGCGCACCGTTCTTCTTCATCTCATTGCCGATGATTGCCATTACCTGGTCGCCGTCCACAATATTCCCCTTCTCATCCACAGCAAGCATACGGTCTGCATCCCCATCAAAGGCAATGCCCAAATCCGCTTTCTCGTAGACTACACGCGCGCGCAGCTCATCCATATGGGTGGAACCGCAGTTTGCATTGATATTCGTGCCGTCCGGATTCGTATGGATTGCCACCAGGTTGGCTCCCAGCCCCTTCAAAGTCTCCACCGCTGTATAATGGGAAGCCCCTTCCGCACAGTCAATGACAAGCTTCATGCCGCTTAAGTCCACCGGCACTGTCTGTTTCATAAAGAAGACATATTCTTCCCTGGCGTCAAAACGGTAGCTGATTCTGCCAATTCCGGAACCTAAAGGCAATGGAACATCTTTCATTCCACTCTCAATTAACCGCTCTATCTCATCTTCCAGTTCATCGGAAAGCTTATATCCCTCCCCATTAAAAAACTTAATTCCATTAAATTCCATCGGGTTATGGGATGCTGAGATGACTACCCCCGCATCCACTTTATGCTTCCTGGTCAGATACGCAATGGCAGGCGTGGGCATAACACCCATATACACCGCATTCGCCCCAACCGAACAAATGCCAGCCATTAACGCGTTTGCAAGCATCCCACCGGAGATTCTCGTATCACAGCCAACAATTATCGTAGGCTGATGCGCTTTCTCCTTCGTCAGTACATAGGCTCCCGCCTGCCCAAGCCGCATTGCCAGTTCAATGGTAAGTTCCGTACCTGCTACTCCTCTTACTCCATCTGTTCCAAACATTCTCGCCATAACATCTACCTCTATTATACTTTCTTTCATTTTGACTCTATATCCTTACTCCGTCCTGCCATTATCCTCCGGCTGCTCCTCATCTTGCTGCCGGTTATCTTCTTCGTCATTTGCATTCCCATCCTGTTCATCATCTGGATTTGTAGGCCGAACCTCTCCATCTTCCACCTGCAATGTCTTGTCTGCTATGACAAACTGTACGTTTACGATGCCCATTACTTCGTATTTGTCTCCCGGCAGATTAATGGTCAGCTGCCTTGTATAAGTCCCTGGCGTCAAATCCGTAACATCCAGCAGCGCCTCCATATTCTCCAGTGTAAGTGTTTCCATATCCTCTCCCAGCGCCCGCACATTTACGGATACGGTTTCTGCGCTGAAATCCAATCCATACTCACTGGGCAGCCCGCTAATCTTAATGTTAGATGTTGGGAAATCAAAAGCCTTTGTCTCTTTCTGTTCAATAATAACCGTCACTGCCACCTGGCCAGCGTTCGGCTCCACCAGGGAAATTCCCAGAGATTCCAGATAAGGGGTAATGTCAACCGTATCTTCCATATCCTCTCTGGCCCCCGTAATGTCAATGACATCTCCCGGAATATTTATGACGCTGATTCTGTTAAGGACCGATGCCCTTCCTTTGACCATCACAGTCTCCGGTGCACATTCCACAGAGCGGAACTGATAGCCTATGGCTGGCTCCCCACTTACCTGACATTGGATGGGCACACTCTTTGTTGCCCAGATTTCTGCCTTGATAGTCACCGCAGACTGATTCATCTCCAACATATCCGGTGAAATTACCGAACCATCCTCATCATATAATATCGGGATTACACTGTCCGACACATCACCGGAAACCCCATCCACATTGATGGTGGCTTCCACCCGCTTAATCTGTGATACAACGGATGCCGGACCTGATAGCTTCAATAGGTTCGGCGTGACTTCCACGCCTCCAATTGCATATCCCTCTGCAGGAGTTCCTGTAGATTCCGCTGAAATCACAAATTTCTGTTCCAGACGGTCCTCTAGCGTAATCTGCATGTTTACCGTCCTGCGCACAATCTCAATGCGCCTGTCATTTTTCTTCGCTGTTATCTCAATGGGGACCAGCTTGGTAGTCCCTTCCTGGCTTAAATCAACCTGGCTTAAATCCGCTGTCACGCTGAAATCATCTGATGTCATATCATCAACATAACTTCTGGGACCGGCGATATAAAAGACCGCAATATCGGTATCCCCTACAACGCTCGGCACCTTCCCCATCTCTGTGATGATATCCTTATTGATAATCTCCACTGGAATGGAAAATGATTTCGTACCATCCGGGTCCGCGATATTGACCACTACCAGCCAGAGCACTACAGAGAAAAGAAGGGATAACAGTTTCAGACCTGGATTATTTGTCAGGTGTTTCATCATTTTTCGAAACATGCTTCATCCTCCTTTTCCATATCCTGAATCTGCTCACATCCATAGAGCCTTTGCGGATAAAATTCAATTTGCCTTTGAGGTACTCTGCATCGACATTCCGGTATAATTCCCCGCCAATGGCAATCGATACATTTCCTGTCTCCTCAGATACTACTATCGTCAGCGCATCACATACCTCACTGATTCCCACCGCTGCACGGTGGCGGGTTCCCAGTTCCTTGCTCAGCTGCATATTGTCAGAAAGCGGCAGATAGCAGGTAGCTGAAACTACCCTGTCCCCGCGTACAATGATAGCGCCATCATGCAATGGCGTATTATGCTCAAATATATTAATCAAAAGCTGATTGGATACCAGAGAATCCAACGCTATTCCGGTTCTCTCGTACTCGCTCAGCACGACATCCTGTTCTATCACAATCAATGCCCCGGTCTTAACCTTAGCCATCTCATAAGTCGCTTTCACCAGTTCCCCCACAACCCGCTCGCTGAATCTCTCCTGATTTTTCTGAGAATCAAAGGAAAACAGGGATGTGATGAAGTTCCTTTGTCCGAGCTGCTCCAGAGCACGCCTCAGTTCCGGCTGAAACACAACCGCAATCGCAATTACCGCCACATTGATTGTCTTGCCGACAATCCATAAGATTGTATTCATCTGGAATATCGCTGCAACCAGAACAAAAAGAGCCACAACAATTATTCCTTTTAATAAGTTCCACGCCCTGGTCTTTTTAATCCATACTAAAATATTATAGAGCAGAAATGAAAGGATAATAATTTCCACAATATCGATTTTAGTAATCTGGGGCATTTCTATCCAGAACAGATATTTGGACGCAAAAGAATTAATAAATGCGAACAATTCCTGTATCATAATTTCATTCCTTTCTATAATTTCAGTGTATTGTCAGTGCATAATATCCCTGTCAATGTCCAGTTCCTCCGCCAGTTCTCTCCTGCTGATAGTCGTCTTTTTGGGGGTAATGCGCTTTACCCGCTTATCCTTTTTAGCAAGATAAACCTTGGGAACCGCTTTCACAAAATAATAATATTCATCATCTTCAAATTGTACCCGTTCAATCCTGGAATAATCCAGATTATAGAAAAAGAATTCCAGAATGAAGCAGACTGCTACGGAAACTGCCGTGCCAATCAGTACCCATAAAATCTTCTCGGGCAACCCTAGTACGACATACCCTACCAGAAGAAAAACCATCTGTACAAGATTACCTACGATCAGCCCTATCCGCCATGCAAAATTCATGGACTGCCTTCGTATCACATATACAATCAGGGAAGTAATAAGAAACGCCGCAATCACCATGTACATTTCTTTATTTCCGGTCAGTACCTTCAATGCCGCTGTAAACTTAGCTGTGCCTTCCGCCTCTTCCACGGAAGTAAAATTGGCAATGTTCACTTTCACGCCTTCCAGATAGTAAAATACCATTGCCCCGCTGACCACTGACAGATATGCCGATGGTTTGCAAAGCAGGCCTACGGACACCGGCATCACCTGGGGCATCTTAAAGAAACATAAAACAGGGGTCAAAATTGCTGTATATCCATGTTTGGGCGCAAATTTGCCATACAGGAAAAACAGCAGCAACAGCAGACACAGCCCAATTGCACAAACCTCCAGCGACAATGATGACAAGTGCAGTAAAATCAGGGCACAAGCTGCTGCCACCATAATATTGACAGGCATAAACGAACAAAACAATGCCAAAATCAGCGCCACCGCAGGATGGTTCAACTGTTCCCTGTACCCCAACTGGCCATTGATAAGGAAAAACACCAGCAGCCCCAACAGGAACTTGACGCCCGCCGTGACATATACCTCGTATCTCCCATAGAAATTGCGCAGCCTCTCTCTTATCTCCAACAAACCTATCATTTTCAATCCTCCAAGGGCAGTGACCTTTCTTCTCTCTCCTGCAGTCTCTGCACCTTTTTCATCAAAGAATGATATTCTTTGATACTTAAAGTTGCCCTGGTATAACGCCTGTTATACACCAACAGGGCTATCACCTGATAGACTGCAACAAAGCCAATGTAAATTGCCAGCGCGAAGGCGCCCAGCTCTGCCAGGTCCCTGCTTGCCAGAATCTCTGTAATATTTTCCATCTCATACAGAATCCAGCACAAAAACAGAATCCCAAAAGCTATGCTGGAAGTAATAAATGATTTAAGCATTCCCAACGTCACATAGTCTTTCCGGTAATACTGCTTGATGGGCATATATTCTTTTCCCTCTCCCTCCTCATAGGAGGCCATCTTCGTCATCAGACGAATACGTTCTTCACTGAGCATAGTTAACCGCCTTTGTTGCTTCCGCATTTACAGATAGCCGGCAAATCCTGCCACATCTATAACAGCAGACAAAACCCTGAAAAATTACATCTTTCCAAGGTCTCTCAATCTATCTGATGTTCAATATCTGCATACTGTCTTATTTCTCTAAAAATCTCATACGGTCCTTCTCGGAACCCCTCTGCGGCTGCTGCACCAAGGTTGCCTGAGGTCTCTTTACTGCACCATTCAAATCATGGATAAGTCCATTCTTACACTTACTGCAGAACCTTCCCGTCAAAATCTTAGCGCCACAGTTCTCACACTCCAGGGTAATCTGGGATTCCTCCGTGAAAGAAAGACGTTCCTCTCTCACCCACTGCCGAATCTGTTTCGTTGAGACATCATTCTCCTCCGCCACAACACTAAGGGGGGCCTTGGGGTTTTCCCTCAAAAATTCCTTTACCTGTTGAAATTTTTCTTCAAGACTTCCAATGCAGGCTGGACACAATGGCGGACCCTGCAGATAATTAAAAAGCCTTCCACAGCCCTTGCAATTTCTAACTTCCATATCCTCATTCCTCCTGATAGCCTCTTCCGATGCAAAGACTTAAACAGTAAACTTCTTCCACGCCCGAACGCTTGAGTTCAACTGCCGCTTCGTTCATCGTACTTCCTGTTGTGTATATATCATCAATAAGTAATATATGATTTAATTGTACCTTATTTGACGATGTTTTAAAAGCCTTTTTCAAATTATTTTTGCGTTCTTCGTCATTTAATTCTTTCTGCGCCTTAGTATCACGCACACGGACCAGCAAATTCCCATACACGGGAATGTCCATCTGCCTGCCAACTTCCCTGGCAATACGCTCCGCCTGGTTAAACCCGCGCCGCTGCTGGCGCCGCTTAAACAGAGGGATGGGAACCAGGGCATCAATCCTGCGGCTCCTTATCCAGCTTCCATACACACGGACCAGTTCTCCAGCATAAAATCTCGCATATTCCTGCCTTCCTTGGTATTTGAAGCGGTAAACAGACTCCTTCACCACACCCTGGTAAACCCAGAGCGCTTTTCCCTGTGTAAAATCATGTTTGTGATGCATACAGTCATAACAATATTCCTGCCGCTCATCGTCCAGAGGCTTTCCACATTTCTTACAAACCGGTTCGCTGACATACTCTGATTTTCCACTGCACGGCACACAGACAAGTTCCGGCGGCAGAAATAGAGACGAAAACATGACCTTATCGCAAAATGGACAACGCGGAGGAAACAGCAGATTCAACAAATGTTCTTTATAAAATTCCATACATTTTACAATAAAATATCTCTTAGGCAGTTTATATTCTAACACACTTGCTAATAGCTTTCCATAAATATTTTTTTAAGATTACGTTAATTTTGAGCAGCCCGAACTGGACTTTCAAGCCGAATCTTTTAAGAAATGGCTCCGTATCTTGAAATATCCAACAACATGGGGTAAGATATTACCATAAATAATGTTCCAAATTCGGGAGGTAACGAAAATGACGATGACGCAGGTAATATCTGGCAATGGCCAGCTGATTTTCCAGGAGGAATACATCAGGCCTTTTTTCAGGCAGTATGGCATAGAACTGATTATTATAGCATCTGCCCTGCTCCTCGGCATTATTTGCATTGTGTTAAGCGTATCGCTGCGGCTACATTACCATAAGCATATTTCTCTGGAATATTTGGGCTGGGGAATAGTAGCTGCCGCCGTGTGGAATGTCACTGTCTCTCCCTTTTCCAGGATATTCTGCCAAAACGATGCCGCCCTTGGTAACTTTGCCCGGTATCTATTTATGCTGTTACCGCTGCCTTTTCTCTTGTATATGGATTTGGTGCAGCAAAAACGCTACCACAAGGCATACCGCCTTATGGGAATTCTCGTGCTTGCTGACTTTACAGTCTGCTCTTTGCTGAATTTGATGGGATTTTTCAGTTTTTCCGAAACCTCGCCCTGCACAGCTGTTGCCACTGTTCTTTTCGCCCTGCTGATTGTCCTGACAGAACTTTGGGACGTGCGTACCGGGCACATCAGGAAATATCCTGCCCTGGCTATAGGCAGCGCAGTTATTTTAATCGCTTCTTTTTTAAGAATTGCCTTTTCTCTTATGGGAGCAGAGACATTCAAAGATGCCATCCTTCCAATGGGTTTGATTCTGCTGCTTTTTTTGGCTATGGCAAACACGGCGCATGAGATATTGGAAATGGAACGGTCGCGGCAGGAAGCACAGCTTGCCAGTGTGGCAAAAGGTAAATTTCTTGCCAATATGTCCCATGAAATCCGCACCCCCATCAACGCAGTTCTTGGCATGAATGCCATGATTCTGCGGGAAAGCACGGAACCTCCAATCCGCGAATACGCGCTGGATATCCAAAATGCCGGACAGAGTCTGCTGTCGCTGATTAATGACATCCTTGATTTATCCAAAGCGGAGTCCGGAAAGCTGGAAATCCTGCCAGAAGAATATGATTTTGGCACTCTGATTCACGATGTCATGAATATGATTTCCACAAAAGCAGCAGATAAAGGACTGGATATTCACCTGTCGATTGACGAGGCGATTCCCGCCCGCCTCTGGGGCGATGACGTGAGGATTCGACAGATTTTGGTAAACCTGATGAACAATGCCGTAAAATATACAGAACAGGGAAGCGTAACTTTGACAGTATCAGGAACGGTAAACAACGATACCGCTATTTTAAACTTCCATGTCGAAGATACCGGCATCGGCATCAAACAGGAAGATATTGCCAAACTTTTTGCAGAATTTGAGCGTATTGAGGAAGGGCGCAACCGAAACATTGAAGGAACCGGACTGGGCATGAGCATCACCACACAGCTTTTAGAATTAATGGAAAGCAAGCTGCAAGTGGAAAGCGTCTATGGCAAAGGCTCTGTCTTTTCTTTTTCCTTGCAGCAAAAAATTGTTGGGCACGAGCCCATAGGCAATCTGGATGAGCGGATTGCCAGGCAGGCAAAAGAATACTCCTATCAAGTATCATTTACCGCTCCCGAGGCTCTTATTCTGGTGGTAGATGACAACGCCCTTAACCGCCGTGTCTTCAAAAACCTGTTAAAAGCTACGAAAGTTATGGTGGAAGAAGCGGCAGGAGGGATGGAATGCCTGGAAATGACCAGCCAAAAACATTACGACATGATATTCCTGGATCATATGATGCCTGATTTGGATGGCATTAAAACATTGCATCGCATGAAAACAAAGGCAGATAACCCCTGCCAGAATACACCGGTGATAGCATTGACGGCAAATGCGCTGGCAGGCGCAAAAGAGAAATACCTCAAGGAAGGATTTTATGATTTTCTCTCCAAGCCCATTATACCGGACAAACTGGAAAAAATGCTGACAGAAATTCTTCCACAGGAAAAAGTTTTTCGCAGCAGTTCCGTCCAGACTCCGGAAGCAGATACGGACGCTCCTGCTTCCCCAGCGCTGCCAACTATCGACGGCATTGACTGGGAATATGCTTTGCGCTATACTACCGATCAAAGCATGCTGGCTGCAACGGTCATGGACTTTTCCCAGACCATGGCTGCAGAAGCTGAACAGTTGGCACAGCTGGCAGAAAATTTGCAAGCGTACAGCCAAATGGAAGATGGTTATTCTGAGGCCCTCAAGCAATACGAAGTAAAGGTGCATTCCATGAAGAGCGCAGCCGGCATGGTGGGTGCCGTCCCACTGTCAGGCGTTGCAAGGCTCCTGGAATACGCTGCCCGGGACGGCAAAGCCGATACCGTGGAGCGGATTACGCCCGCTTTCCTGGAAGAGTGGATGGCACTTCGGGAGCGGCTGCGCCTCTCGATAAAGGAACATGAAACAGAAAAAGCCGAGGCTGTCCCTGCAAAAGTCCTGGAACTGTTATCTGCGCTCGGCGATGCCATGGCAGATATGGATATCGATACATCAGACGAAATTGCTGCACAGCTCAATACTTTCCGTTATTCCGAGCAGATTACGCCCCTGATGGAAAAACTGCTTTTGGCTGTTACTAATCTGGACAATGAACAGGCAGAGCATTTCATAGCTGAAATAGAAAATACAATAACGCAAGGATAAACAGCTATCCTGCAGAAAAGAGGTAAATAATGATAGATTTTAATTACAAAAAATCAGCAAAGAAAAAAATCATGATTGTGGATGACACCGCCATAATGGTAAGAAACATCAAAAACATCCTGGGAGACAAATATACTGTCTTCTATGCCACTTCCGGGGAACAGGCATTGCACATTATCCCGGAAAAAGAACCCGATTTAATCCTCTTAGACTACAAAATGCCCGGAATGGACGGAAAACAGGTCTATGAAGAAATGCTCAAGGATGAGGACATGAAAGATATCCCGGTTATTTTCCTCACCAGCACTGCAGATGAGAAAACGATTCTCTCCATTCTGTCGACCAAACCGGCTGGCTACATACTGAAACCTGCCAACCAGGCCGACCTCCTGGAAAAAATCAGCACATGCCTGGAAAATGCCGAAAAAGCAAAAAAAGAAGATTAAAATTGTTATGAGCCGCAAAAGCCTGCTGTTTCCCTTAAGCAGGCTTTTAATCCCGTGTAACGTTTCTGTTCACTGACATTACCAATCATTTCCTGAAACGTCCTGTCGCTGCCCACCAGCGTCACGCACCTCTTCGCCCGGGTAACCGCCGTGTAGAGAAGATTGCGGTTCATCAGCATCCTGGGACCTGTCAGAAGCGGAATTACCACCGCCGGATATTCGCTTCCCTGGGACTTGTGGATGGTGATGGCATATGCCAATTCCAGTTCATCCAACTGTTTAAACGCATATTCTACCATCCTGCCTTCTTCAAATTCCACAGTCACAATCTCCTGATAATCGTCTATGCTGCGGATTTTGCCCATATCGCCGTTGAACACGCCCATCCCCTTGTCAATTGCCAGCCCATAGCGGCTGCGGATTTCCCACTCCAGCTGATAGTTATTTTTCACCTGCATGACTTTGTCTCCTTCGCGGAAAACCATATCGCCATGCTCTTTTTCTTTCTTGCCCTCATCCGGCGGATTCAGATACCTCTGCAAAATATTATTCAGCCTTTCCACGCCTAAAAGCCCTTTGCGCATAGGCGTCAGTACCTGAATGTCAAAAGGCTCTGCCTCCACAAACTTCGGCAGTTTCTGCTGAATCAGCTGAATGACCACGCTGATAATCACGTTGGCGTCATACCGCTTGAGGAAAAAGAAGTCCATACTCTTATTGTCCAGCGCCACTTCCTCGCCGCGGTTAATCTTATGGGCATTGACTACGATATCGCTCTGCGCTGCCTGCCGGAATATCTTGGTCAGACGGACAACACGAAAACGCCCTGATTCTATAATATCCCGCAGTACACTCCCCGGTCCCACGCTGGGCAGCTGGTTGACATCGCCCACCAGCACCAGCCGCGTTCCTTCCACTACTGCTTTCAGCAGGGAGTGCATCAGGGAGATATCCACCATGGACATCTCATCCACGATAATAACGTCTGCTTCCAGAGGGTTCTGCTCATTGCGCTCAAACCCCGCCTCGCCCTCCATGCCGCCGTTCAGTTCCAGCATCCGATGGATGGTCTTTGCTTCAAATCCCGTGGTCTCGCTCATGCGCTTTGCTGCACGCCCGGTGGGCGCTGCCAGAAAAATATCCATCCCCTCCATCTCAAAATAGCGGATAATCGTATTGATAGTGGTTGTCTTACCGGTTCCCGGACCGCCGGTAATTACCACCGTGCCATTGCAGACTGCCTCTATGACTGCCTTAACCTGCAATTCGTCCAACTCCATCCCTGTGCTCTTCTCAATTGCACAAATACGGCTTTTTATCTCGATTTCCGGCACATCATAGGAAAGATCCAGCCTGCCCAGCATAGAAGCTGTGTTCAGTTCCATATAATAATATCTTGCAGCATAGAGAAACCGTGTGCCCTCCATCTCCTTAATCATCACTTTCTTCTCTATGGCAAGGTCCATAAAATGCTTCTCTATGTGTTCCGCAGTAAGTCCCAGAAGTTCACCCGCCCTCTGGGTCAGGACATGCTCAGGCAGACAGGTATGCCCCTCTGCTGCAGCCTGAACCAGCGTATATTGGATACCGCTGCGCACCCGGAAATCTGAATCGGTATGAATGCCAAGCCTGCCGGCAATTTCGTCTGCAATACGAAAACCCACACCCTGGATATCATCTGCCAGGCGGTATGGGTTCTCCTTTAATATTGTATAAAGTTCCTGTCCATATGTCCGATAAATCTTTACGGAAAGCGTCTGGGAAATGCCATACTGCTGCAGGAATATCATTGCTTGCCGCAGTTCGCGTTTTCCCTCCACCTGTTCCGCAATCTCCATTGCCTTTCGCTCGCTGATTCCTTTGACCTCAGCAAGCCGTTCAGGCTCTTCTTCTATAATACGGAACGTATCTTCTTTAAACTTGCGGACGATTCTTGCAGCCAACGCCGCGCCGATTCCCTTGATGGCGCCGGAACCCAAGTAGCGTTCAATGGATAACATATCCTTCGGTGATTTGACTTGAAAGGACTGCATCTTGAATTGCCTGCCATAGGAGGGATGCGTCGTATATTCCCCTGTCAGTTCCAGCGTCTCGCCTTCCCCGACACCATGAAAAATGCCCACGCAGGTAATCTCCTCATCCCCGCTCACAAGGTTCAGCACCGTATAGCCGTTATCGCTGTTCTGAAATACGATATGCTCTACATATCCGCTCAGTACTTCCACGCCTTTATTCCAGTCCGTAATTGCGCTTCATCTGCTCATAAAGCATCTGCGCAATCCCCAGCCCATCGCCATTTGCCGACTGGTCAGCGAAACTCTGGACCATCTGCTCCTTATAATAGTCCTGAATCTGCCGGGTGTAGGAGGAAACCTCCTCAGATTCTGGAATCATCTTCTGCATCGCCTTAAACATCTGCTCTGTAAAGTATGCTTCAAAATCCTTACAGACATCCATCAGCTCATCTTCCGTGGCTTTAGACAAATCAGAGTTCAGGGTCTCTTCCAGCTTACTGGTGGTATTATCGGTCATTGTACTGTTGGTATTATATAAAGCATTCAATCCATCAATTGTAAGACTCATAATATTTCCCTCTCTCTGTCAATTATCGTTTGAGCTGGTTCGCCTGACCCAGCATATCATCGGAAGTCTGGATTGCTTTGGAATTCATCTCATATGCCCTCTGCGCCACAATCAGGTTAACCATCTCGTCTGCGACCTGCACATTGGAGCCTTCCAGATAACCCTGGCGTATAGAACTTAATGTAAGTCCCTGAGCCGTAGCCTCGTTCAATGGCTGCCCGGAGGCATCGGTAACACCCAATAAGCTGTTCGTCAGCTTATCAAGACCCGCCGGATTATTAAACTGGAACAATCCAATCGACTGATTAAGAGCAACATAATTATTCTGGGCATCCCTATAGCCAAAAGCCCCATCCTGGTCAACAACCATCTTACTGGCATTCACGCCGCTTGGGATTTCAATCGGGTTACCATTCGTATCAAGCACAGGATATCCATTTGACGTTACCAGCGTAAGATTCCCATTATTGCCCACGCTCAGCTTAAAATCACCATTTCTCGTATAGTATGTATTGCCGTCTGCACCTCTTACCGCAAAGAACCCATCGCCGTCAATCGCCATTGCCGTATAACTCTCGCTGTCTAAGTGCGCTCCCTGTACAAAATTGGAGGTAATGGATGCCACCCTGGTTCCCAGGCCTACCTGTGCGGATATCGGTTTCTGCTCCCCATTCGCGGTAGTAGTCCTCGTCTGTAACGTTTGGTACAGGAGAGATTTAAACTCTGCCTTCTCCGTCTTGTAGCCAGTGGTGTTGACATTTGCCAGGTTATTCGCAATCGTATCTACCGCTGTCTGCTGTGAAATCATGCCGGACGCTGCCGACCACAAAGATCTCATCATTTATAAACAACTCCTTTCTGATAATAAGGTATCGGCACGCGCCGCTTCGCGCCACCTGCCTGTTGGTAATGTCACGCCCGGCTTTGCCGGACCTGACCTATCGGTCGACGCATTATATGTCGTGCTTTGCACGAGGCGTCTCCCTCTCATTGGTAATGTCACGCCCGGCTTTGCCGGACCTGACCTATCGGTCGACGCATTATATGTCGTGCTTTGCTCGAGGCGTCTCCCTCTCGTCGGAAGGCATTTCATAAATGCTTCGCATTTGCCTTCCTCCTATGCCTTGCCCATTACTACGGCTTTCTCAAGTGTACTGTCTATCGTCTGTATTATCTTCTGGTTGCTCTCATATGCACGGGAAATGTTAATCATCTCCACCATCTCGGAAACGACATTCACATTAGACATCTCCAATGTGCCCTGTTCTACCCTTGCGGTGGAATTCTGCACCTGTCCCCCCTCCACAAGGTCATACATGTTCTCGCCATATTTAGCCAAGAAGTTATAGTCCGCAAAATCAACAACGCCAATCTGCCCCACCTGCTGGTTGTTCTGATAAAGATTGCCATTGTCATCTACTACCAACTGCACGTTAGGATCCACCCTTATGTAACCGGCCTGCCCTGGGTTGCCCGCCTGGGCTGCCGCCTGGTTTAATACATAATCTCCGTCTTTGGTCACCAGATATCCCTCGCGGGTTACGGTGAAAGCGCCGTCTCTGGTATATTTAACAGAAGTCTCTCCCGCCTTATTCGTATAAGAAATAGCAAAGAAACCATCTCCGTCAATCGCCATATCGTAAATATTATCTGTCACACGAAAAGAACCCTGTCCGTAATCCGTATAACATTCGCCAATCTTAACCCCGAGGGAGACATCCCCAATGCCCCTCGGCAGATTATATGCTGAAGTGTCCTTAATCTTAATTGCCAGCATCTCGTCAAAGGCCTGAGAAGTAGCGCCTTCTTTCTTAAATCCGTTGGTTGCTGAATTGGCAAGATTGTTGGTGAGTACATCCATGCGGTTCTGCTGATTAATCATACCGGTATAAGCCGTATATAATCCTTTTACCATAATCTCTGCTCCTTTGTATGCTGATTATCTGTTACTCTACCCTGTCCCTGGCTGCCTGAGCAGTACGCTATGCATACGCCATAAATTATTCTTCCTTCCTGACTGTCCCCGATAAGGATTCCACATATCTGCCCGTGCCGATAGCGACACAAGTCATAGGTTCCTCCGCTGTCATTGTATTGATGCCGGTTTTGTCCTCAATGAGCTCTTCGAGCCCGCGCAGCAGGGAACCGCCGCCCGTAAGGATGATTCCACGGTCTGCCACATCTGCCGCAAGCTCCGGCGGAGTCTTCTCCAATACGCTATGCACAGCTTCCACTATCTGCAGTGTCGCCTCACGCAGCGCTTCCTCTGTCTCCTCGGAAGATACGGACACCGTCTTGGGAAGCCCGGTCACCAGGTTACGCCCCCTCACATCCATGGTATCATTCTGTGCCAATGGGAAGCAGGTTCCAATCTTAATCTTTATATCTTCTGCGGTTCTCTCACCAATCAGAAGATTATGCTTCTTTCTCATATATCGGACAATTGCCTCGTCAAAATCATCCCCTGCTATCTTAATGGAAGTACTTACCACTGTTCCTCCCAGGGATATCACTGCAATGTCCGCCGTCCCGCCGCCAATATCCACAATCATATTGCCGCAGGGCTTTGCGATATCCACGCCCGCGCCTATTGCTGCAGCAATCGGCTCTTCAATAATGGAGACCTCCCTTGCGCCAGCCTGGTAGGTAGCATCTTCCACTGCTTTCTTCTCCACCTCGGTGACACCGCTGGGCACACACACACTGATTCGGGGTTTGCGGAAGCTTTTCTTGCCAAGGGCTTTTTGAATAAAGTATCTTAACATTTTTTCGGTCACTGTGTAGTCAGAAATAACCCCTTGACGCAAAGGTCTTACCGCGACAATGTTTCCAGGCGTTCTTCCAAGCATCAGCCTCGCCTCTTCGCCGATAGCTTTAATCTTGTTGGTATCCCTGTCAAAAGCTACCACGGAAGGCTCCTTTAATACAACGCCTTTTCCTTTTATATATACAAGGATGCTCGCTGTTCCTAAATCGATTCCTATATCTGTCGACATCTTGTTTGTCCCCTTTCGTCTCTCTATCTGAATATCGCTGAACGTAATAACTTTATTTTTCCATACATAGATACATTATATACAATCAGAAGTAATTTTCAAAGTGTTTTTTTCAAAATAAATAAAAAACTTCCATAATTAAGTATTTTCCTGGAAATCCTTAGGGAAGTTTATATATTTTTTATATTCTTTTGAAAATGTTTTGCTTTTTTTCACATATCTGTCACATTCTCCGGTTATACTAATTCATGTACTAGCTAACAAGCTAATATAATTTTTCATAACTCATGCTTCCTGGGTTCTTCGGAATCCAGGAGGTACTCCCCGACTCCTAGCTGTGCGGTCCGACCGCACAGCTTTTTGTAACTATTCAGACCCCCATGGAAACAGAAAGCCAGAGGCGCATGACAGCGCATCTGGAGTGTTTGTGGCTTGGGGTTCTGAATAATTACCAAAAATTTTATATTCTTCACTCTACCAGCACAGTCGTGGAATCCCCCTTTTTCGCCTGTTCTATGACTGCCGGAACGAGTTTCTTGAAATTATCACCGGAATTTGTTGCCCCAGCCATACTGTCTACCTGGGTATCTTTCTGCCCTTCCATCAGCTGCCTGACATACTCCCTGGTATATTGGTTCGGATAATTCCCCGAAACCATCCCCATATTGCGCATATATTCATTATCCCACGCTTTGATAAAACCGCTGGCATCCTTGGCATTGAATTCCGCAGACACAATCGTATCATCTTTGACCTGGATACAGACATACTCCCTCCATCCATGGGAAAATTCTGCCATCTCTGCCGTATAATACCCATCCTTCATTTTATTTCCACAGCCTGTAAGTAACAGCATACCAAGAAAGAGAATAACTGCTGCCCCTTTCGTTGCAAATCGGCTGATATATTTCCGAATGTCCTTTTCTTGAAAAATTATCATGTCTTCTAACTTCACTCCAGAGCGCCTCCTTTTAACTTCACTGCTGCCACTACCTCGCCCAGTTCTTCTGCCTGCGTCAGCGACAACGCTGCCGTCTCATCCGTCTCCTGGGCAAGCTGCCTGTTCGTGTTGGCAATCTCACGGACTTTGTCTGCCTCCTCCGTCACCATGGCCGCCGCTTCCTTCTGCTGCTCCACCACTGCCGCCATGCTGTGGGAAATCCCGGTAAATTTCTCTGTCGCCTGATAGATTTCCTGGAAAGATTCTGCTGTGGCATCCGCCGTCTTTAATCCCTTTTCAATCGAAATATTCGCCTGGTCAATGATGCTTGCTGTCTGCTTCAGCGCATTGGCCGTCTGCTCCGCAAGAACTCCAATCTGCTGAGCCACCACGGCAAAGCCCCTGCCGGATTCTCCGGCACGTGCAGCTTCAATCGAAGCATTCAATGCCAACAAGCTTGTCTCGGAGGATATTTCTTCAATCAGCTGGCTGATTTTAATGATTTCCTGCATGTTCTCATAAATATCACGCATCGTCTCCAACATGCCATCCATCTGCTCGCGCCCCTGGTCCACCTTGCTTTGGGCGCCGCTTGCACATTCCTTGACCTGTCCTGCATTTTCTGTTATATGTGCAATCTGCTCCGTAATCTGCTGTATGCTATTGATCAATCGCTCCAGGGCAACCTCCTGTTCCACCGAACCATCATACAGGCGTTTGGCATACCCAGATACCTCAGAAGAATTCGCATTGACCGCCACAGAAGAATCGTTGATTCTGCGCATAGTCTCATTGAGGGACTCTGTGATTGTGGTCAGCGCCTCGCGGATTGCCACGAAATCACCGCAGAAAGAATCCGGCACTTCCTGGGAATAATCACCTCTTGACAGGTATCCAAGGGATGAATTGATGTCATTGATATAACCATCTACGCTTGCAATCGTCTTGGCAAGGGCATTCGTCAGTATCTGTGCCTCCTCGTTTGTCTTGGCAAGCACAACCTCATCCTTCAGATTTCCCTCAGACAGGGAGGTAAGCCTGCCAGTAGCAAGGGACAGCGAATGCGAAATGCTGTCTGCCATCTTGACAATCACATACCGCGCAATAAGCAACAGCACCAAAGCAATCATAATGCAGACGAATACAGAGAAAAACAATGTTGCCTGAAATTCCCGCCGCGGCGCATCTATCACCAGTGTCCAGTTTGTCCCTGGCACTGGCGCATAAGCAACGTAATGGCTCACTCCATGCAGATTAGTGGATTCCGACCCAGTCTGAAAATTTATCATATTGTCAAAAATCTTTTTATTTTTCCTGGAGTTATATTTTTCATAGACATTTTCATGCTTCTGCATGTTTTCCATGTTCTTGTCTGCAATAATCGTCCCCTCTTCATTGATTATGTATGAGTCGCCTGTCGCCCCTATGTTAATGTTGGAAAGCACGTCATTGAGCATGTCATACTTGTAGCTTCCCACCAGATAAGAATGCACTTCTCCGTCCTTCGCCATGGGCAGGGCAACGCTAAGCTGCCAGATATCATCTTCGTAATAAGGTTCATCAATGACAATATTGCCTGTCTGCTGCAGATATGCATAATATTTCTTATCGGCTATGCTTTCGGGCGCTTCCTCGTCTCCATACAGCTTCTTGCCTGAGAGGTCATAACCTCCCAGCCATACAAATTCAATGCGGGTCTCCCGCTCATCCAGGACTTCCTGCTTTTCCTGTACAGAAGCCCCTTCCTCTGTCAAAACTTCCTCCAGCGCCAGATTTGCCATGCGGTCTGTGAGAAGATGCAGGTTAGCTCCTACATTTTGCGAGGAAGTCTTTGCCATCAACTGCAGATTGTCCAATAAAATTGTATTCGTTGAGATAAAACTGCTGATAATCATTACAAGCGTAAGCAGAACACCAAGTAGAATTGCCACCGACACAACATAAAACTCAATGGTCTGCTTAATGGTCCGTTTCTTTTTCATCATCCAATTTTCCTTTCTGCCCTTCCTTTCCTACATAATTATAACAGATTGGATTTATTTTTCCAGATATTTACCACATAGATTTACCCAATTTCTCACCATTCCCATGTATTACGGCACAAAAATTTTGCTTCCTGCTTCTGCAGATATCCATTGCCCTGGTTTTTCGGGTTCCGACTTATCTCTGCAGGTATTTACGGATATATTTGCCGGTATAGGACCCTTCCACTGCTGCCACCTCTTCCGGCGTCCCCTTGGCAATTACTTTTCCGCCGCCGTCTCCGCCCTCCGGTCCCATGTCAATAATATAGTCCGCCGTCTTAATCACATCAAGATTATGCTCGATGACCACAACGGTATTGCCGCCCTCCGCAAGGCGCTGCAGAATTTCTGTCAGTTTATGCACATCTGCAAAATGCAGTCCGGTTGTCGGCTCATCAAGAATATAGATTGTCTTCCCTGTACTGCGGCGGCTCAGTTCGGTTGCAAGTTTAATACGCTGCGCCTCCCCGCCGGACAGTGTCGTGGACGGCTGCCCCAGCTTAATATAGGAAAGCCCTACGTCATACAGTGTCTCAATCTTCCTGCGGATAGAAGGTACATGCTCAAAAAAAGTTAACGCTTCTTCCACCGTCATATCCAGTACATCATAGATATTCTTGCCCTTATATTTGACCTCCAAGGTCTCACGGTTGTAACGCTTGCCGCCGCAGACTTCGCAGGGCACATACACATCTGGCAGAAAATGCATCTCTATCTTCAAAATACCGTCCCCGGAGCACGCTTCGCATCTTCCGCCTTTCACATTAAAGCTGAATCTTCCTTTGGCATAACCCTTCGCCTTGGCATCCGGCGTTGCCGCAAACAAATCCCGAATCTGGTCAAACACCCCGGTATACGTTGCCGGGTTGGAGCGCGGCGTCCTGCCAATTGGCGACTGGTCAATATCAATCACCTTGTCTAACTGCCCGATTCCCTCAATGCTCTTGTGTTTTCCCGGAATGACCCTGGCATGGTTCAAATCACGCGCCAGGCGCTTATAGAGAATCTCGTTTGTCAGAGAGGATTTCCCGGAACCGGACACTCCGGTAACGCAAGTCATTACTCCCAGCGGAATCTCCACATTAATATGCTGCAGGTTGTTCTCCTGCGCACCTTTTATTTTGAGGAATCCTGTCGGTTTTCTTCGCGTCTTTGGCACAGGAATCTTTAACTTACCGCTGAGATATGCCCCGGTTATGGAATCCGGATTCTTCATGATATCCTTTGCCGTCCCCTGCGCGACCAGTTTGCCGCCATGCTCCCCGGCTCCTGGACCGATATCCACAATATGGTCTGCCGCCAGCATGGTATCCTCATCATGCTCAACCACAATCAATGTATTCCCCAAATTCTTAAGGTTGTTCAGGGTATTTAACAGCTTGTCATTATCTCGCTGGTGCAGGCCAATGCTCGGTTCATCCAGGATATACGCCACGCCCACAAGACCGGAACCAATCTGGGTCGCCAGGCGGATACGCTGTGCCTCTCCGCCAGACAGGCTTCCCGTGGCACGCGAAAGTGTCAGGTATTCCAGCCCCACATCCACCAGAAATCCCACGCGTGCCCTGATTTCCTTAAGCACCTGCGCACCAATCATCCGCTGCTGTTTCGTCAGCTCCATTCCTGCCAGAAATTCCTGCAGTTTACGGATAGACATAGATGTGACCTCATAGATATTTCTGTCGGCAACTGTCACGGCAAGGGCTTCGCGTTTCAGACGTTGCCCGCCGCATGCTTTACATGGCGTTACGCGCATAAACTGCTCATATTCCTGCTTCATGGTATCGGAACCCGTCTCCCGGTAGCGTCTCTGCACATTGCGGATTAGCCCCTCAAACGCCACATCGTAGACACCCTCACCACGCTGCCCTTTGTAATGGACTTTTATCTCCTTTCCACCAGTGCCATTAATCAACATGTCCTGCGCTTTTGCCGGAAGTTCCTCATAGGGCGTATCCAAGTCAAATCCATACTCTTTCGCCAAGGCAACCAGAATGGCATTGGTAAAGCTGCCCTTATCGGTACAGGACTGCCAGCCCATGACCTGGATAGCGCCCCCGGCAATGCTTAACGATTTATCTGGAATCATCAGATCCACATCAAACTCCATCTTATAGCCCAAACCAAAACAATCCGGGCAAGCGCCAAAAGGATTGTTAAAAGAAAAACTCCTAGGCTCAATCTCATCGACGCTGATACCACAGTCCGGGCAGGAAAAACTCTGTGAAAAATTAATTATCTCCCCACCAATGACATCTACAGACATCAGCCCTTCAGCAAGTTCCAGCACATTTTCCACGGAATCAGTGAGACGCTTTTCAATACCGGGCTTTACTACAAGGCGGTCCACCACAATTTCTATATTGTGCTTGATATTCTTGTCCAATGAAATTTCTTCCGACAAATCATAGACATTGCCATCGACCTGCACCCGCACATAGCCGCTGCGTTTTGCCTGTTCAAACAATTTCTGATGCATCCCTTTGCGCCCGCGCACCACCGGAGCCAAAAGCTGGATTTTGCTTCCTTCCGGCAAGGACATAATCTGGTCTACCATCTGGTCTACCGACTGTTTCTTAATCTCTTTGCCGCAGTTGGGACAATGGGGAATACCAATCCTGGCATAGAGCAGACGGAAATAATCATAGATTTCCGTGACTGTCCCCACGGTGGACCTCGGGTTGCGGTTGGTGGATTTCTGGTCAATGGAAATCGCCGGTGAAAGCCCTTCTATCTTCTCCACATCCGGTTTCTCCATCTGTCCTAGAAACTGCCTCGCATAAGAGGACAGTGATTCCATATACCTCCGCTGCCCCTCTGCATAAATGGTATCGAAGGCAAGAGAAGATTTTCCCGATCCGCTCAAGCCTGTCAGCACAACAAACTCGTTCCTGGGAATATCCACATCAAGATTTTTCAGATTATGCTCATTCGCTCCACGTATTTTAATATATTTTCTCTCTGTCTTTGCCATAACATGGTAACTCCTTTTCATAATATCAGGTCATATCTCTAAGATTCTTTTTCAGCTCTATCATTTTGTCACGCAGCTCTGCCGCCGCCTCGAAGTTGAGTTCCGCTGCCGCCGACTGCATTTTCTTCTGGATTTCGCCAATCAGCTTCTCCAACTCTTTCTTGCTCATAGACTCCGGATCTTTCTCGAAGCGGTATTCTTCCTTTGCTACCTTCTTGGAAATGCTGATGAGCTCACGGACTGATTTCTGAATTGTCTTGGGCGTGATTCCGTGTTCCTTATTGTATGCCTCCTGCTTACTCCGCCTACGGTTCGTCTCATCAATTGCCACCCGCATGGAATCTGTGATGCTGTCCGCATACATAATTACATGCCCTTCCGAGTTACGGGCGGCACGCCCGATTGTCTGAATCAAAGATGTCTCCGAGCGCAGGAATCCTTCTTTATCCGCGTCAAGAATTGCCACCAGCGTAATCTCTGGTATATCAAGCCCCTCACGCAGCAAATTGATTCCTACCAGCACGTCAAAGACATCCAGGCGCAAATCGCGGATAATCTCTGCACGTTCCAGCGTGTCAATATCAGAATGAAGATATTTGACCCTGATTCCTACCTCGCGCATATAATCCGTCAAATCCTCCGCCATTTTCTTGGTAAGCGTGGTAATCAGAACCTTATTCTTACCCGCAATCTCCTTATTTACCTCCCCGATAAGGTCGTCAATCTGCCCTTCTACCGGACGCACCTCCACTTCGGGGTCCAACAGCCCAGTGGGGCGTATAATCTGTTCCGCACGCAGCAGCTCATGCTCCTTCTCGTAGACGTTGGGTGTCGCTGACACAAACAGCATCTGGTCTATTTTACTTTCAAACTCCCCAAAATTCAAGGGACGGTTATCCTTTGCCGAAGGCAGACGAAATCCGTAATCCACCAATGTGGTCTTGCGCGACTGGTCACCCGCATACATTCCCCGTACCTGTGGAATCGTAATGTGTGACTCATCCACAATAATCAGGAATTCATCTGGGAAATAATCAATCAACGTGTGGGGAGGTTCCCCAGGCTGCAACCCAGCCAGATAGCGGGAATAATTCTCAATACCGCTGCAGAATCCGGTCTCTTTGAGCATCTCAATATCAAAATTCGTGCGCTCTGCAATCCGCTGTGCCTCTAACAGCTTGTCCTCGCCTTTAAAATATATGACACGTTCCACCATCTCCTGCTCAATCTCCGCTGCCGCCTGACGTATTTTCTCCGGGGCAACCACATAATGGGATGCCGGGAATATCGCGATATGCTCTAACTGGCTTTTAATCTCCCCAGTCAGCACATCAATCTCTGTAATTCTGTCCACTTCATCTCCAAAAAATTCCACCCGAAAAGCAGTCTCCCCAAAGTTTGCCGGAAAAATCTCTACTACATCTCCTCTCACCCGAAAGGTTCCCCTTTGGAAATCCATATCATTCCTGTTGTACTGGATGTCAATCAATTTGCGTATGACATCATCTCTGTCTTTCTCCATCCCCGGGCGCAAGGAAAGTATCATATCCTTGTAATCTACAGGGCTTCCCAACCCATAAATGCACGATACGCTGGAAATAATGATGACATCCTCCCGCTCTGCGAGGGCAGCCGTAGCCGACAGGCGTAATTTATCAATTTCATCATTGATGGAGGAATCCTTAGCAATATAAGTGTCCGTAGACGGCACGTAGGCTTCTGGCTGGTAGTAGTCGTAGTAGGACACAAAATATTCCACTGCGTTCTCCGGGAACATCTCCTTGAATTCTCCGTAAAGCTGCGCCGCCAACGTCTTATTATGGGCGATTACGAGTGTCGGTTTCTGCAAGGCTTGTATCACATTTGCCATTGTGAATGTCTTGCCGGAACCCGTAACCCCTAGTAAAGTCTGGAATTGGTTGCCTTCCTTGAAGCCTTTGACCAGCTCTGCGATTGCCTGCGGCTGGTCGCCTGTGGGCTTGTATGGGGCATGTAATTTGAACTCTGGCATATGAAAACCTCCAATTTGTGACCGAAAAAAGTTCGCCTATTCGCCCGAAATTCGTGTAATTTGATTTTCAATTCGTGTAAAATGGACTTGCAAAGCTGGCGAATAAGCGTTAAAATAGCAATTAC
>CANOFO010000025.1 GCA_947565305.1 uncultured Lachnospiraceae bacterium
TAAGCGGCGCAATCAGCCATGACAGGTTTTTGAAGCTGTCCGCAGAGTATGAAGCGGAACAATGGGAACTGGAAAAAAGGTCAAACCGAACAGCAGGAAGTCGATATCTATGAGCAGAACAAGAGCGACTTTGACAGCTTTTCTGCGATTATCCGCAAGTATGTGGGAATAAAGGAACTTACCCCTGCAATCATCAATGATTTATCAAGAAAATCATAGTCCATGCGCCGGAAAAGGTGGACGGAAAGCGGGTACAGAAAGTAGATTTTGTTTTCAACTTTGTGGGCGAAATCAATTTCCTTTCTGACGCGCAATCCAAACGGCAAGGCGCATGAGGACAGAAAAAGACGCTACAGCCCCTGTAATCGGAGCTATACCGCCTAATCTGAGATTACTTCCCTCTAACAGTAAACATTTAACTAACATGGTTTTATCGACATAGCAGTAACCATCTTTCACTATTTTTTCAAAATTATCAACACCTATCGTGGGTCCCTCCTTAGGTCATATGGCCCCTCTCATGCCATATTATACCCTATCCCCCTCTATTTCACAATCAATTTGCATATGGCAATAATAAAGCCACCTCTGAATATTTTTATATTCTAAGAGATGGCCCCTGATATCTATTTATAATGTATCAATCAAGTTCCTGCTTCCTTCTATTCCTGCTATAGATAAGGATACCGATGATAGCTGCAAATACAAATACAGATAATACAGCAATAATCCAAAGCCAAAAATAACCAATATATAGATTTACTTTCTCCTGAATGTTATTTACATTGCCTGCCATATCATCAAGGACAACACCAACATTGTGCCACCCCTTCGCAAGGGTAAAAGTTAATGTACCATCATCGCTGGAATAGGCAAACGGTATCATTTTTCCATTGTCATATATCGCACACTGGTCTTCATCTACCAATTCACTGATACTCGAAATCGTAAAGGTACGGTCACTTTCACCATAAAACCAATGCCAGGAATTCAGATTATCTGGCATGACACAGGTTGGGGCAATATTGTCAATATGCATTTTGCCTAAATCAATGCGGTATCCCTGGTTTTTAACTGTCAGCTGCAGTTCCACATCCGTATCGTCCTGGAAATTCTCTCTAAAGAAATCCGACTTCAACAAATAATTATAAATACCCATTCCATAAATGCTGTCATCCGCCGTACATTGGGCATTGGTAGAAATTTCCTGACCGTTGGTGTCACGCAGGACAATATCCGTCGTGGAAGCCTTTTTCGACATTACGAAAATTTTCAGGTCTTGAAAATCTGACGGTTTTTTGCTGATTGCTTCTCCGTTTTCATATTCAAATGAATACACTCCCGTCTTTTCCTCAAGATTGCTCTCCATAATAAATGCCAACACATCCTGGTTTACCATACGGGCATAAGTATTATAGTTCACGGCGCTCTCATTGCCCGCAACGTCAACCGCCACTATTTCAAGCGCATACACGCCGTCCTCTTTGAAGTCCGGCAGGGTGTATTTATTTTCTTCCATTGTTCCGCTTGTGACGGATGGTCTGACAACCACCACATCAGGCGTAGAATAGTCAGGAATATAAACGGTCAATTTATATTCCAAATGTGACAGGTTCAAATCCTCAAATTCCACTGTCGGCGCAGCCTCATCCTTCCTTGCATATGGATAGACATCTAGAAATTCCGTGTCATCCTCACCGACAAAAGAACCGTTTTTCATGCTGACCACAGGCGCTGTCTTGTCAATCTCAAAGATAACCGTGCTGCATTGGTCACCAATGTTGGTCGCCAAATCAGTGGGCGTCATCTCCATACGGTAGATACCATCGAAGTCAAACGTAAAAGAAACTGTGTGGACATCCCCTGTACTTTCCCATCTTGCGCCGCCCAACACCATACCTGTAGCATCCTCCATCCCCTGTGCACTGTGCTCCTCTCCAGGCTCTTTTCTCATAATTTTCAGATTCAATAGCTCTGGGTCAAAATTGTGCTCAGTAATTGTGATGCTTACCGTTTTATCCGTATTAAAGCTGTTTTCTGCAGAATTGCTGAATTCAGCAAAATTCTCTTCCACCACAGGCGCCGTCTTATCCACATAGAACATCTTTTCATTGCCACCGCTAAAATTAACGATTGCAGGATGCTCCCCCAAATCCGCGCCTGACAAATCAAAAATATAATCACCCTCATCAAAATCAATAACAGCCGTATGTTCTGTATTGGACTTCTCTGTAAATGAGTACTCAGGCACAGCTCCGAACATATTTTGTATCTCAGCTTTAATCAAATTTTCATCAAAATTCCGTTCAATTACCGTGATATCGGCAACACGGTTTTGGTTGTAATACATATCTGTATCATCATCTTCACGGAAAACAACATTGATGACAGGAACCGTCTTATCAACGGTAAATTTTTCACTTTGGATATTTTTTGTTCGATTTAGCGAATTATCCATGGCATCAAAAGTTAAGATGACATCATTATCATCTTCCGGGAAAGTAAACGTTTTCGTGACCTGCGTGACAAGATTGGCATCCACCTTTGCCACCTTCCAGCCATCTCCTAAATCCTCATTTAATTTATGCCCTGCAGGATTTACATCAATTGTCTTCCTGTCATACGGATTTTGTTCGGCACTCTGCAAATACCGAATCTGCTTAATTCCCGAAACGGTATCTGTAATCACAACGGTAAAGCTGTTGGTCCTGACATAAAGGCTATTACCGTCAGCATCACGGTAGTCGGTGTCTACATTTTTTTTAATTTCAATATCAGGCGCAGTGCTATCCACAACATAGGCTTTTACTGTTTTCTCACCAGTTCCGTTGAGGACATAGTCAAAGGCTTCCACAAAAATCTGCCCTTTAAATCCTTTTGGCACATCTATCGTTGCCTTGCCGTCCGTAATCTTCTGTGCGCCGCTGATTTCCTCCTGTTTCCTGCCATCCTGGTAGGGCACCAGCCGATATCTCACTTCATGGAGACCGGAAGAGGGCTTGGCATCTGAAACATTTACAGTAACCTTAAAATCCGTTTTAAAGTAATAGCCATACACCATCTCCTCCATAAATTCCTTCGTGTTCTCAATTCCGTCAGATGTTTTCGGAATAAAGTCAATCCTGTCGATAATAGGAGAAACTTCATCTATGTAGTAGGCAGCCTTACTATTGGCTGCATTTCCTGCATTGTCTGTAGTTTGGGCAGCAAGCATATATTTCCCATCCTGGGCTTCCCCGCAAATGGAAGAAAAATAATTTGCATCGAAGGTATATTTCTGAATATCATTATTGCGCGCAACTGCTGCTTCCGCCACTTTTGTTTTTAACAACGCATTACCCTTTTTATCTTCCAAGACCTCAGAGCCATTGACAGATAAATCAATATTGTTTATGCCAGAATTTTTATCCTGAACCGTAAGTTTGATTGTTTTGTTTGAACGGTACCATATCTGGCCATCATTTCTGGATATGCTGTCGCTTTTTGGCAAACTGAACGTCACTATGGGAAGATCAGTTTCTATCATTGCCAGCTTACCGTTCGAGAGAGCCTCTCCCTTGACATCGGAAATATTCGGGCAGGAAAGGCTGACCTTTCCATATCGATCATATACTTTGACAATAATATCGCTCTCAAAGGCTGTATCTTCCACAGGAATTTCCACCGAAAATACACCGCCCCCCTCATCCATCATTTCCACAGGCTCTGGCAAGCCCGTATATTGTACCGTTGCATAATTAATGCCGCTGTCAAAATCAATTTCTTCTGTATAGGCTTTAAAAATTAATGAATCGTTTGAATATATGCCAAAGGTAAGCACCTTCAGAATCTTATCTAACGTACTCGACTTCTTCTGAACCGTAAATCGTTCAATGGTCGGATTTTCAAAATCCTTATAAACCACTAACTGCTCCAATTTAAGATCATTATGCGCAAAATCGGTCACTGTTCCTGTTATGGTATATTTATGTTCCTTATCAGGTTTAATGCCCGCTGTATTGACCAGAATATAACAGCCCGCCTCATCGGACCTAATCTCGTCATGCGCATACTGAAATCTTTTGCCATTGATAGCAAGTGAAATATTCTTGAGGCCAGATGCCGTATCCAAAGTATCCACACGGAATGTAATCAGTTCCTCTTTGTCAAACCACTTCTTTGCGCCGATGTTTACACTCTCCGGGGAAATCACCGTAATAGTCCCTTTTTTCGGCGGATTGGTATCCTTGTAGAAAGTAATCGAGTCGCTGGCAGTGTTTCCACAGTTATCTTCCACTTCCACTGTGAATATATGTTCCCCATTACTTAAATCGCCAATCTTGACCTTTTCTGTATGTTTTATCGTCTTAAACGTAAAGCTTGAATTTGAATATACCACTTGTCCATTGTCTCTGATGGTAACGGAAAATAATCCGCTTTGCAAAGAACCACGGAAATCAGCGGCAGTAATCTTCATTTCAATATTATCGTCACCTTTGCCAAACCACACATGTCCCTTGTCGTCTTTATGACCACTGAGAAAAAAATTGCCAAAATCTATGACAGGGGCTTCATCTTCAATGATTAAATCATCGCTTCGGACCATTCCGCGCTCAGGTATTTCCGTAGCTAATGCTTCTGTGGTTAGCCCAACCTTATCCTCTACGCTAATGCGCATACTTGTCATTATTTCATCAGGCCGGACAACTAAGACAAATTCATTTGTCCCCGCATTTTGAGCGGTTTCTTTGCCATTTATTTTAACGCCCTTTACCCCGGAAGCATAGAATTCCTTGTTTTCTTCATGATCATTTACTTTTACCGCAACTTCAACAGTGTTTTTATAGAATGTTCCAAATGTGAAAAATTTTATTATATTTTCCGTTTTATCGTTTTGAGGCTTCCTTATTTCGATGCTCTCAATCTGCGGCGGAAGCATATCGCTGCCGATTGGGTCTGTAACCGGTTCAACGTCGTCATAGACATTTCCTGCTTTATCGGTAACTCTCAGATGCAAGGTATGCCTATTGCCTGGCACACGTTTTGCCTGGTCCCACGGCAGAATCATCTCATACTCTGACCTGCCGTCCACATAATCCATAAATTCCACATAATCTGTCTTATATTGCAAATCTCCTTCCTGTAACAAAAAACCATCATCCCACAAGTATTCCACTTTGGCAATCCCCGAACGAGAATCAGAAATGGTAACATCCGCTTTTACAGCTGCATGTTGGAAATTTCCATCAATGTGCGTAATCTTAACATCCGGCATTGTTTTATCAATGCAAAATGATTCTGCGTGATTTCCTTCGTAAGTAACCTTCGCCGGCTGATTTCCCAAATCTCTCCCCTCAAGGGAAAAAGTGTAATCACCTTCACCAAAATCAATTACGGCAACATGTTCTGTTGGCGATATAGTTTCAAACACATACGCAGGCACATCCCCAGATGTGTTTTCCATCATAATCTCTATCAGGTCTGCCTCAAAATTCCGCTCGGTTACCGTAATATTGGCAACACGGCTTTGCTTATAAAACGTGTCTCTGTCATCTTCAAATTTAACCTTGATGGTTGGAGGCGTCCGATCGACTGTGAAGGTTTCACTTTTCGTAGGCTGAGTCACATTTTCTGAATAATCCTTTGCATCAAAGGTCAGCGTGACATTGTTATCATCATCTGTAAAATCAAATGTCTTTGTAACCTGGGTGACAAGATTTTCCTCCACCCCTGTCACCAGCCAGCCGTCCCCTAAATCTTCACCTACACGATATTCTTCATTATCCATAATGATTGCCCGCCTGGCATACGAATTTTGTTCCGCACTTTGCTGGTATCCAAACTCCCTGATTCCCGAAACAATATCCGTAATCTTCACTGTAAAGCTGTTGCCCTCCGTGTAAAGTTTGTTCCCAGCAGCATCCTGATAGTTCGTTTCCCCTTTATTTATTATTTCAATTACAGGCGCATTTTTATCCTCTGCTTTTACCAGTTTTGCACCAAGGGAATTACCGACATAGTCAAAAATCTCCACAAAAATCCGCCCTCGAAATCCTTCCGGTATCTCCAACTCTGACTTACCATCTATGATTTCCCGGGAACCAGTAATATCTTCCTGCTCTTCGCCATCTTGATAAGGCTCGAGACAATATCTCAACTCGGCTAGCCCGCTAGAGGGGGCAGAATCTGCGATATTTACAATCACATGATAGTTCGTCTTGAAGTAATAGCCATAGGTAAACTCATCAATGGCAAATTCCTCCATCATATCTGCTGTATCTTCCATACCCTCAGGTATTTCCGGGATAAACTCAACCTTGGAAACCGTTGGCGGAACATTATCTATAAAATATGCAGCCTCATGGTTTGCCACATTTCCTGCATGGTCAGTAACTGCTATTGCAATCTCATATTTTCCTTCTTCTAAATATTTCTGGTCTCCCGCCTTCTCACAGATAGCCGTAAAATAATCTACATCAAACGTATAGTGCAGTTCTTCCTTATTACCATCATCTTCTGCTTCACTTACTGCCGCCTTTAATAAGGCAACATTATTTTTATCTTCTAAAACCTCAATGCCATTGACCGAGAAATCAATATTGCTTATGCCGGAATCTTCATCCTGGACAACAAGCTCCAATTCTTTGTTATTTTTATACCATACCAGATCGTCGTCCCTGGGAATTCCGTCACTCCCAGGCAAATCAAACGCTATCGTCGGTAATACAGTATCCGCATCCGTGTCATCCTCATTGCTGCTGTCACCTTCCGTGGATGAATCACCATTCTCTGCTGACGAATCACCATCCTCTGTTGATGTATCGCCGTCACCTGCTGATGTATCGCCATCTTCCATTGATGATTCACCATTATCGGTCAAGTCATCACCATTATCGGCCGATGAATCAGCATTTTCAGTCAATGCGCCCCCATTCTCCGTCAAGGCATTACTATTTCCTGTCAGCGCATCGCTATTTTCCGCATAAACAAACAGTATGCCGTTTACTACCAGAAACAGCGCTATTACAAGAGATAACATGCGGTTTTTCCACTTCATGGCATTCCCCCCTTTTGTAAAATACACTAAATCCCTCAAAAAACAAACTTATTTTTTTCCTAAAGCCGGGGCAACAGCCTTATAGAAATCAGTTTTTGTCTTTCCTCTTTTGTATTTGTGAAAGTACATAAGAAATCCTACCATAAGACATATTAAAAATAATGCTGCGAATGTCCACATCGGCACAACAATAATTGGTGAATTATATTTTAAATCAAGCGCCGCTTCCAGCTTGGCATAAATTCCCATTTTCCAAAGAATGGCAAAAAGAACAGCAACAGCTATCGCTGCAATAAAAAACGAAATGACAAAAGATTTTAATGCATATATGACAATCGGAATTTTCTCAAAAACTGATAATATTTTTCCAGATATTTGTTTCATGCCAGACCCCCACTATTTCACTATACTATTAAAAAAATCAAGGACTTCCTGCCTTGTCTGCCCGGTACTTTCCATAATCAAGGCGATGTTTTCATCATTATCAAGGACATTTTTAAGCTTGCTTAAGGCATTAATAAAATCCGTATTTTCCTTATATTTCTGCAGGGTATCGTAAGCCTCAAGCACACTTGTCTTGCTGACTTCAACATTGTAAATTGCCGTTGCCAGTTCATATCCGGTACACTCGTCCGTCACATCCAGTTTGACAATCTCACTGGAAATTGCGCGAAAGCTGCTGGTGTCTGCATGAAGCATAATTTCATCCACGCGCTCTGGCAGGTGACTGTAATCGCGCAGCTGTGTAAGGATATCAACAATCATTGTGGCTTCATAATCTGAAATACTGCCATTATTCTGATAGGTGAAATTAACAATTTTATCGTATGTATCATTTACCCTGTTGGCAGGGGCAAATGAAATACAATCCTTCGCGATTTCACTGAGTTTCGAGAACTGTGTGTCATTATAAGCCGCAGTTAAATTATACCATTTGTTTTCAGCAATATGGAAAGCCTGCTGGTGGTAGATACCGTTTATTATCAAGAGTACAACTGCCAGGGACGCCATAACACCACACAAGCGAAAAGCCGTCCTGACCTTGACATTTTCTTCCTTGACAATTGTCGGAGCAGAATCTTTGGCCAGCTCAATGTCCTTTCGCAAATCCTTATAGGAATGATAATATTTTTCTGAGGTTGTGAACTCGTCATCGCGTTCTCTTGTGCACTTTTTGATGATTCTTTCCAATTTTTGATGATACGCTGCTGTCGTCAGTGATAAATCACGGTTAAAATATGCATTGTCATTTAAGAAATTCTCCTTGTAAAAATCATAAATATCAAATTTTGCGTTGCCGCTTTTCGTAGTTAACTCAAACATATTCAGACATTCCCAAAAAGTCGCTCCAAACGAAAATATATCGCTTTCCAGCGACATCCGCCCCAATTTACCTGAATAGGCAAAGGGAAACTCTGAACCTTCCGCTGCCTCACAGAAGCATTCCGGGGCAGCATATCCCAAAGCGCCGTACTCATACTGCTTCTCCTGTGTCTCTCCCCGGTTGTAATCTACCGGCGCTAAACCGCTGTCGGCAAACCTGTCCGCAACCGTCACTCGCTTGGAACGTCCAAAATCAATCAGCACCAGCTCTTTCCCATACCGGGTCACCATAATGTTTTCCGGCTTTATGTCCAGATGCAGAATATTTTTCTGCTCGGTTACAAACTCCATGATTTCACACAGGTTAATCATAAAGAGCAGAATCTGATTCTGATACTTGAGCTGATTATCATAATTATAACTTGCGAGAATGGCTGCTTTCTCTGCCTTACTGAATTCGTTATATTCCACTTCCTTTTTGAGGCCGTTGTCAATCGGTTCATATTTCCTAAGCTTCCAATATTCTTCCCGGCAGTACTCGTCCAGATTCCAGCCATCAATAAATTCTTCAATCACACAGTAATAGGAAGAGGCATCGATGACGCCGCTGTCAATGTGGGGACATATCAGGGAAAAATCGCCCAAATCACCTACAACATCATCCACGCGTACCACGGAACGACATTCCCGCAGTTCCTCAAAAATCTTCCATTCCTCCGTCTTGAACTTTTCCAGACAGTCCACTTTCCTGCCGTCAATTATCTGGGTCTTCGGCTTGAATTTCAGTACGCACGAAAACTGCAGGCTGCCGCTGAACATGACCTTTAATCCCTTATAAACAATACTTTCCGTACCGATGGCGATGAATCCGTCTTTGTTGATGCCGTAGGATTCATCAATGATGTACTTGTATGAATTGCCGGTTATTGCTCTGCTCATGTTTGTTGCTCCTCTGTTGTAGCTTTTAATGCTGCGGCAATAGATTCCAGGATTTGCTCCATTCGTTTATTGCGCTTTTGCTTATATTATTAGATAAATCCCATGCATTTTCCACAGCAGCTTTACCAATTCCTTTAAGATATGTTTTAAAGCGAATATTAGTCCCATATCTTAAAGAACGTGTTGACTGTAATGCCCAAACGTGTCTCCAACTTTCATTGCCTTTCGTAATTTTGGATATTTTTATATCCGGTAAATTGCGGAAAAGAATAGGAGAACTGCTACCTAAGATAGCTGCAAAGCCAGTATCAAACATAACTTCAAAAGGAGAAATATTTTCACCTTTAAAACCTATATCCAAAACATCTCCCAAAAAAGCTGCTCCTGCGTCTGATACTCCATCATAAAACATAGTCCGTCCTAATCCTATCATTGGCTTGGCTTTTCCAGTGACCACCCAAGAAGACATGAACCGATCAATTAACCCAACCTTTCCTAATTCATTAAATGGCTTAGCTGTACCCGCAGCCAACTCATATATGCCACCTGACATTTTCTGTGCACCTTTTGCCACAATTCCTCCCATAAATAATCCTGAAATTAATCCTGAAATTGCACCATCGAAAGCGCCATTTTCAAGACCTTCCCAAAATGAACCGCCTGTCAGCCCACTTATTGCCCCACCGATAAGGGCGCCTGCTATAGTTTGAGTAATTACTGATTTCGCTGTCATTAACGCAAGAGCTGCAAAAGGTCCTGTTGCTCCAGCTAATGCAACAAGAACCACAACAGCTACTGCAACCAATACCACAGCAACTACAAGTTTCCAATGCTCTTTACACCATTCCGCTGCTGACTCCAATAAAAATCCACCAACATCTGCCATCTGCTCAAACAGATTCTTCTCCCAAAATGGCTTGAGATAGCTATACTCCTCATAGAAATCCTCTTTTCTTTGATTAATCATATCGGCAGCAGCTCTGTCAATTTTCTCAACATCTGAAGCAAACTGCTTAACATCCTCTGCCAGATTATTTAGGACATCTATTTTATCTTCCTGCGTCTGCGTAGACGCAGAGATAGAGGAAATCACATCATCAACATTACAGATATTTTGATTGATTGACTGTACCTTGGTTCTTAAGGTCATTAACTCAGACCTCAAGCCGCTTGTCTCGTTCCGGATACCAGTCACCAGACCCGGCATACTATTAATTTTGTTTGCGTAAAGTTCGATAGTTGCCATAGCTTACCCCCTTATATTTACCCCTTTGCTTCCTCCTTAGGCATATCCGCAAAAAACAAATTATAAATGGTATTTTTATCTTCTTCCAGCAGCTCGGTGAGTTTTGTTATTTCCCGTTTCTGCTCCTGTTCATCGGGAACTGTGTTAGAGAATTTTTTCTCAAGCCCCATAATATCAACCTCCATTTTCCCCCTCTGTCGGCGGATTTCTGTTGTATTCTCCCAGTTCATTGTCAGCCCTCGTATACTCGTCTACGATACTTTTCACTGTCTCGTTGTTCATGCTGTCCAAGACATCTTTAATCCCGCCAATATTATCCAGAATATGGTCGGTTTCTTTCTTGTAGGCATCCGCACCTTGTCCTTTCCACTTGCTAAGCAAAGTGGAATTTATAGAGTTAAACTTATCCTTGATAGCATCGAACTCAGAAATTGCCTCTGCACTCTCAGACATAAACTTATTGATTTTCCCTATATCCGCCGAAATAAAACCGCCCTCAGCCATAATTTAATCCTCCTCATATTTCATAAACTTTACTTTCAGCAGATTATCTGCTTCAATATCATAGTAATACCCATCACCTTTCTCACATGGGGCATAGTCTTCTTTTAAGGCTTTGACGTCCATGTTGCCGAATACTGTCTTCTGTCCGCGCTCGCCTGCAAATTCGGCAATGTTGTCAAGCAGAAACACCGTTCCGGCAACACTGTTGAATACCGTGTTCGTCTCCATTTCACTGATTTTCTGGACATCAGAGAAAATAAAAACATACCCTTTATCTTCTGCGACTGCAGCCAGTCTTGGCAGAACTTTTTCTATAAAATGCTTGTTTTCATTCGTATTTAAATAGACTAATTTACTCTGAATCACGAAGACAGTAAATGGTGTATCCTCATATTCGTTCTTGCCCACAATACGCCTTACATCCATTTCTGGTATGTTGAACATACCCCCGATTAAACCTTTGGGCAAATCAAGGTAGCTGTCATTGAGATAAAGGTAAAACCGCTGCAGCGGCGAGAGTTTTTTGGACTTTGTCTCTTCCGGCTTCGGACCTGCTGCCGCCAGTTTGACAGTCTCCTGACTAAAACCATTGAAATACACGCTGTCGGTTTTGTGCTGATACTTCTGGTAAATATCCTGCAGTTGATTGCGCCCATCATCCAAAAATACCATGCGGGCATCCGGCTTCTGACGGACAATGCCAGCTAACAGCAAATGAAGCAGATTCGTCTTGCCAAATTCTTTTTTGCCATATATCGATATTACATGCGACTGTTCCAGGTCAACAGTCACCGGAAAAAAATCAACATAGTCCAAGGCAACGCTTACCGGAAATTTTAACTCTTTCTCGCTGTTTGGGGGCTGCTGTTTTATTTTCTCAAAAGCAGCAAAAGTCAGTTCTTCCGGGAACATCTGATATTTTTTCACACACCTCCCAAAACTGCCGTCCTGATAGTTAAATTTCTGCATTATCTTCTTCACAAAACTTTTTTCCGTGTCCGCACGCCCACCTTCTTTCACCGAATACGGCAACGTACACTGAACCTCGTATGGCAGATTCATGCGGAATGTGCCCGTAACGCCGTCCGGCCTGACGGTAACATTAGCAAATCCATGTCCGGGATTATTGCCAATCTGCCCTACCTTTCCTGTAAAAATTTCAGTATATTTATCCGGCGGCATTTCAAAGGCAATCTTCTGCTTAAAACTGCCAAGATAGGAATTAAGCCCCTTTGTCTCAGATGCAGTCACGACAATGGTAATGCCTTTGGAAAGGCCATCACGACAGAGCTTGGCCAATTTTTCCTGATATGCCGAATATCGCGGCTCGTCCATAAAAGCATTGAGGTTGTCAATAATAAAAGTTGTATGTATGGGCTGTTTTTCCGCATCACGGTAATTCTTGCCCTTAAGCTCTTTGACATTATCTTTCAATATGTTGTCCATAATCTTGAACACACGCTTCACATATTCTTCGTTTGCATTATCAAAATATGCCGACACTAGCGGAAATTCCCGGTACGCAGACAACGCTCCTCCAAAATCAAGGATGAACACCTGCTCCTGCCTGTCGTTATACTGTTTATGCAGGATATTAACTAGTGTTTTAACCAACGTTGTTTTACCGCTCATAGAGGAACCAAACAATATAAGGTTTGAATCCAGCAAATCAACCTCAAACGGCGGCTGCATCTGTATAATGGGAATGTCAAATCTGCCCAGTGTACACAACATTTTATTCATACTCATATCACGCAGACCTCCATTCTGTTTCATCAAATATTTCCACAGGAAGCGGCGGCTGGAAAATTGGTTTGGGTCTCTCCATATCCCTGCTCATCTCGACAATTGTCTTTGTAATATAGGCTAGCTGCGTATCATGTTCGCTGACATTGGCATTCTTCTTCCGTTCTTTTTCATTGTCCTTTTTGGAAGAGTAAAAGTCAGGATTGAATTTACCTGAATTCGTTACCTCGGTCACCAACACCGGCGCTTCGATATCCATATTTTTGTTGGCGCCCGTGTATGCCGACTGGAAGTATTCAAAACGTGACCCTGTCCCTACGAGCAAGTAAGCGCGTCCATTCAATGGCATAGTCGGAGCTGCGGCAGCGGGACTGTCAATCATCTCCTTGGATGCCTGTTTGGTAGCAACCTTTAAGCAGATTCTTGCTTTTGAGTTCACACGGATATCATCGGTAATCGCCCCCTCAATATTCTGCGATACTAAGATAATATGGAAACCAAGCGTCCTGCCCACGCGGGCAATGGTTGTAATCTCGGCAATAAAATCTATATCGCTGCTCTCACTGGAGAATCTTTTGAGTTCGGTAAATTCATCGACAACCAGGACAAGGTGGGAGAGCGGGCACAAATCCTCCAAATTCTTCTCTAATGCATCCTTCTGTTTATCATTGAGCTTCTTCTTAAGTTTCTCAATCTCATCCTGATTTTCTTTCGGATTCTGTATCCCCTTTATTTCTTTTATCACGCGCAGCGCACGGATATAGGAATCGACATTGTCTACTCCCAGGCTTGTAAGCAATAGCTTGCGGCGTTTTATTTCTGCATTTAACGACTGCAGGAAACGTTTCAGCATATATGCCGCAGAGGTCCCCTCGTCCTCACCGGCAGTATCGGTAACCGCACCAACACAATGGGGCAAATCGCCCAGACGGTCGGAGAATCCGCCGCCCTTCATATCAACAAGCATTAGATTCAAATCCATCGGTGAAAACTTCATGCATAAGCCAATCAGATAGGTAATAATTGTCTCCGATTTACCGGAGCCAGTCGTACCTGCTACCAGCATATGCGGTCCATCCGCCTTTTCATATAGGTCAAGATACATGGCGCCATGTTCATTTGCTCCAACCGGTACGCAAAGGTTGCGGGTGATATCATTTTTCTCTACATCTTCCCAGCTTGCCAGCATTTTCTGCCTGGGCTCGTCTTTACGAATACTTTCAGAATTATAGCCCCAAAGTTCAAAAAGCGTTACCATGGACGGCACTTTACCGTTTTCAGCAACCCGCGTATAGTAGATTGCGCTCAGTTGTTTAAAAGCCTTTGTGAAGCTTTCGCTATATTTTCCTTGCTGGTCAAAAATATATTCGTTCTGGAATGTTTTGTATTCAATCAGCTTGTCCGTGTCATTTGCCTGTCCGCCTGTTTGGCCGCTGCTTTCGCTTAAAACATTCAGCGTTTCACGGCTGAGGATATTGTAGCGCAGACTGCTGAGCCTGTTCTTGGGATTGTCCTTATCAATATTAATAATATTCCCACAATATTTGGGCAGCTTGTCCTTGACATCCTGAATAAAGATAAAGGTCAGGCCATTCTCATTCACATAAGGTTCACCTTCTTTGGGAACCTCTGGCATAAACTTGGAAAAGCCCGTCTCTTTGATGTCGTAATCGTCAAAAATTATGCAGACAATCTGTGTTTGTTTCTGCTCAGCGCCTTTTTCATCATCATTTTCTGTTTTATTCTTGCTGCGCTCATTCATAATGCTAAGCAATTGCCCAAATACAACGCCAGAACTTTCTTTGTTGAAGACAAACTGGGACACACCGTCAAACAGTTCATTGGTGTGCGGCAGGTATTTGTAATTTTCCAGCCGCAGCACATCTTCCTCATATTGAGGGTCAAAGAAAAATACAAACTGCAAATCCTCCGGCGAATGGTAGTAAGCAAGTTCAAATACAATATGCTGGACAAAATTTCGGGAGGTATGGGCGTCATTTGAAATCACGCCTAAGGCTCCGCTTGATTTCAAATCTACAAGCAATGGCGGCTTGCTGCCATCATCGCTGCGCAGATAGTTAAAGCCGATAATTTCCTTGTTATCCACAAGGTCAATTCCTTTATTGGCAAACACATAAGGCAGGTCCGTAAGCAGGAACTTGTTCTTATCCTCACTTGCCAATTCATCGGGCGTTAATTTTTTACGGCGTTTTTCCTCTTTCTTTCCTGGCACAAATATTTTAATTCTGTCACCAATTTTCTTATAATAAACATCATAAGAAATAGTGTCCTTTTTCTCAGATTTAATCTCAAACAGCGGCTTCACCTCATCAGAAGTACCGAGAGAAATTCGCATGAAATCATTGTCATTTTGTGAGCGGGAGAAAATTGCGCCATTGATATCGGCAGTGTTGGCAAACAGCGTACCCATATCAGGATAGGTGCTGTTAAGGTATTTAATATCGCTCTGCTGCCATTCTTTGATGGTAGCAATTTTTCTAGCAATATAATTCTCGTAATTTTCCTTCCATTCCTCAACATTTACTTTATATTCACGTTTCTGCTTGCGAAAATTGTAAAATGAAGTAACAAAGGCAACAACGGCCATTGCACCCGACATCATTATCATCGTGTCGCCCATGCCTCCCGCGCTGCCAGAAAATCGCTGTATCAAAAATCGCGCAGCTATCATGCCTCCTGCAGACAATACTGTGGGAATAATCACGTCCAGCAATGTCTGTTTATTTTTTTGCGGTATTTCGCCAGGCGGCAAGATATCAATGATGGATGACTCAATAACATTTAAGCGGCGTGTACTTATATTGTATTCGAGATTATCGTTATTTTTTAAGATGTAGCTGTTTTCTGTCCTGGTGAACAGGATTTGTGGCTCCACCTCTGTCCTATCCGTAAATAAGAGCGTACTGGAAGTCACAAAGCCCAGTTCATCCAATCTTTTATCAAATATATTCAGATTATTATCTCTGCCGTTTTCATCCTTAACGATACATATTTCTGTAAAATCAATTACATTAAAATCGCCCTTAGCATTGTAGAGAACCTGCAGCTCTTTCCGTGTTTTCAAATATCTTTCCAGAAGTGTAAACTGTTTTTCAAATTTCGCAGATTTCTTCAATCCATAATAGATTGCTTCTATCAAAGCCCGGAGTGTAATATCCTTGATAATAAGAAAAGAAATCTCATCGGAGAGTTCTGCACTCTGAAACCTTGCCGAAATCATAATCTCGTTATTCTTCATGCAAAACCCTCCCTTCCGGTTTCATACTCTTTCTGTAATGACGACCGTATTTGAAGTAGTTCCTCTGCACAGTCCCCAGGGGAATCAACTGTAGGGATTGCCGGCAAACTGCCGGCTTTGCTATGAATTATCTCAAACGGCTTTACAGAGATGACAGCAATTGACGGATATTCAATCTTTGGCGTGTTATCAGCAGACAGCTTACCATGAAATGGTTTGGGCATTGCCGATGGCTTCACGACTTTCTGAACTGTTGGTTTGGGCAGTTCAGGTACAGCAAACAAAAGATCCGGACTCACTGTCGGCTTCTCGACCGTCTGAACTGTTGGTTTGGGCAGTTCAGGCACAGCAAACAAAAGCCGCGGACTCACTGCCGGCTTCACGGCTTTCTGAACTGTTGGTTTGGGCAGTTCAGGTGCAGTAAATACTGCAACGCCTGATTTGGGTATGCTAACCATAGGCAACTCAGATGCTGTATGCTCTGCTGCTGTAAATTCCTTTGTTGGAATTTCCGCCTTGAGAACCGTTGGCAATTTTGTTTGTTGAATATCGGGTTTGCCAAACGAAACCCTGATGTTCGGCATATCGAAAGTTTCAGGCAGCTCTGCCTTTATCTCGCCTGTTTTCCTAAATGAAACATCCATTTGTTTCAAGACAATCACATTCGGCAAAACAGGAGCTTCCACTTCCGGCGAATCCATTACGCCAATCTTGGGAATTTCCACTTCCGGCTTCGGCAGTATCGATACGGCATATTCCGGTGCCGTAAAATCGGGAACTTCCATCACCGGCATAGTTAACTGCGGATTGTTCACCGTAATGGCTGAACTGTCAATCGTAATCGGCGTATAACATAATTCTTCCATGTTCTGCGATTTCACTGCCAGCGGAAGATTGGGACTTGTCCGTTCTGATATGTGGAATGTATTGTCTGGGATGCTGATTTTCACGCACTCAGGCAGGGTGGGTCGCTGCTGCTCAACCTTTGTAAATGAATTGGCAGGAGCAGCAGCTTTGAAGACTATCGGCAGGATGGGTTTGTCTCGCTCCAGTTTTTTCATGCAGCCTGCTGGTATGTTTGTTATCTTAACATGTTCTGGACGCACTGCCGTGACCGGTCCGCCAAAGTCAAAGACCGGTACATCAAGTTCCGGTTTTACAATGGGAGCTATTGGGGCAAGTACATATTCCGGCTCCACAAACTCTTCTTGAGGAATCTCGCAGATAACCGGAATAGCTGCCAATTCCAGTTCATATGGTGTGATGACCGTATTTTCCAGCCTTTCCATCTGTTCTACGAATTTAACCCGCTCACTATAAATGGCAAGTTCCCGTTCATAACTTTCACGTTGATTTTCTGTGAGCAGCTCCAGCTCCTTATTAGACAATATTTGAAATGCCATGTCAACCCCATCCTTATCTATAATACTCCAAAAAACCCTCTGTCTGCTCTCTGCTTATTGACCGCCGCTGTTTATGCTATTTGCAATCTCCGAGTCAACCTTTTCAAAACTGCTCCTGTTTCCTTCTAGTAAATCCGATGTAGATTTTACCGCATCCGGCACACCTTGTGTGATAAATGGCTGAACCTTCTCACTAAAGAATTTATTAAGAGCATCCTTTGTCTCGCCTTCCATAGGGGAAATCGCCTCATTTAATGCCGTCATAAAAGCCTCGCCATCTCTCTTATAGTTTTCCGATATTTCACTTATTTTGCTAACCGCATCTGCCATGCTTTTATTAACAACTCTGCAATCTGCCATTGTAATTTTCCTCCCTTATTATTGTAATAATTTTATAAAGTTACTGATTGTTCCCCTCCGCAAGCTGATCATCCACACCGTTAGATCCCGGAATTGCCTTTAAGATTTCTTCCGCCATTTGCTTGATTGTGTTTAACAGGTTTTCAATTCCTTTATTGAGGCCTTCATCTGATGTAAACGTTTTGTCATAAAACGCTTTAAAGCCATTAGCCGCCGCACCCTCAAAGCCGCTCGGAATAAGTCCTGTAACTGTACTTTCCAATTCTGCTGCGTTGGCATTGGCCTTAGTCCGATAATCCTCCACCGCCTGCATGATGTCGTTCAACATTTTTGCGGTCATGTTAACTGTCTCTGTACTTCCCATCGCCATATTTTTGTCCTCCTCATATTTAAATAATTAAAATTGTATGCTATTGTTAAGTTCTTCAAACTTAACAAATACATCCTTATAATGACCTGACCCCATTATTATTGTTAACGTTGACGAGATGTGGTCAATGACGAGCCGCAAGTTCTCAATCGGTTCTATGAGAACGTCCTTTGCTTTCAGTTCAATCGCTTTTCCCGCCGGGGTATCCAGCGCAGTGGACAAATCATCATACATCTGCTCAAGCTTTGTTTTTAGTGCCTCTGTCCTGTTTTTTAATTCTTCCATATCAGACGAGGCATTGATAAAAGCATTGTCATCTAAAATAATATCTTGTGATAAGGCCAATATCACTCACCTCCTGACTTCGCTTCTGCAATCTTCTCAAGCAGCGGTTCTTTGATTTCATCGGACAATAGACGACATACTTCCTCTGCCTGCGCATAATCTCCAATATCGATACAGCATTGGACACGGAATGTCACCGCCATGATATCTGTCGGATCTTTTATCATCGCATTGCGGAAGAACTTGATAGTTGCCTTGTATCTCGCCTCCGCTTCCTCTGCACCCATTTCCTTTAAGGCATTTATCTCTGTATATTTGCCAATATAGATATTTTGCAGACCCTCGCCTGCCTGCAGTAATTTTGCATACGCGATAACCTTCTCAAAATCTTTTTTCAAAGTGTACGCGCCAATATACAAACGATTAATCTGGTCTCTGTTCGCAGCTGATAATTCAAATTCCCCAGAGCCTTCTAACTTAAATGACGGAACGGCTTCATTTTCCTCTTCTTCAATCTCCGTGAAAAATTCACGTTCGCCGTCTTCGTTAGGTTCTGTATTCTCAACCAGTTCTTCCAGCCCATATTCCCCGAGTTCCTCTTCCATTTTCTCCCGGTCTGCCTCAATCATTTCTTCTATGGCATACTCATCCAGTTCCCCGGGTGGCGCAAGTTCTTCATCAACAATGGCAAATCCGTTATTATATGCTTCAACAGGCGCCTGTGCGGCGTTCAGACATTCTAACGTCTTATCTGCATTTTCCAGCTGCAGGTAAATCTCTGCAGCATTGATATAGCTTTCCGCCACGCTGGTGATTTCCGGCTTTACCGTTCTCAAAGCCGTGGCAATGATTCCCAGAGCTTTATGGAAATGCGTCCTGTCCTTGTCACTATTGTAAATTTCCAGTTCAAGCGTCATTTGGTCAAAATAGAAATCCATTGTCGGCGCTGCATATTTTGCTGCTTTCTGCAGCTCCGTCCGGGCAGTGTCCAGACGTCCCGCCTGAATGAGCAGCTTAAAAGCCAATTGGTAACCAATGTATTCCGATGGAGCTATTAATTTTATCTGATTCGCAACATGCAAGCCGCTGCGGATATCATTCTGAATGCCATAAATGACAGCTTTGCGTTGAAGGATATCCAAATCCACACCAATGAGCTGCTCCGCTTTATTCAGATTGATAAGCGCATCCTCATACCTGCCGATGTCAAAGCAGATAATGCCAAGCAGATTGTACAATTGAACCATATTTTCAGGCATACAGCCCAACTCGTCCGCTTTGGCAAGGTTCTTCATGGCATCTGCCAGTCTCGCATCCGTTGCCTGTGCAAAGCCCAAATCAAAATAACGGTTGCCGTTACCCGCATCGTATTTTACGGCAAGGCTATAGTTCTTAATGGCTTCGCCATAGCGTGCAAGCGACATCAATGCGTTACCGGCAAATTTATAGGCATCGGAATTTTTAGGTTCAAGTTTGATGGCTTGGTTGGCCAGATTCAACGCCACATCATTCTGCTGATTTAGAAATGCGAGACGTGAATCCGATAGCAACTGTGTTACTTTCTCGTTTGGCATTTTCATCACCCCTTGTTTCATATTTTATCTATCGTTATATCTTTCATGGAAATCAGACCATAAAAACCGATATACGTATTCCCCTCATACATCCAGCACATTCCATACATAATATCACCATAGGCTTCCACAAAGAAAGTTCAGAGACAGGCTGCCATGTATATTAAATTAATACGAATATGCCTCCTGCATCATTTTCCCTCTATAATATTCCATATTATAATAATTGCTGGACTTCTGTCGCCTCCAATACGACAAATTAGAATTCGACTGTCTTATGTCCCTGTCGATATTCTGCAAATCATTGTTTGCCCGCTTTAAATCAGCTTGCAAATTAGACAGCTTCCTGTCGAGGCTAATTTTCTTTGATTTAAGTGTACTCCATATTCTATTCAATGCACTTTGGGTTTTTGTGGTTTCGCTGCTAAAAACATCCTTTATATCTTTACTTCTAATATTGTCTGCCTTAACCATTGTGCTAAAATTTGCTGCCGCCTGTTCTGTCTTATTTGCAACAGCAGCAAGCTTGCTGTTTAAGCTTCCTTCCCTTTGGATAGCAGTATTTAATCCACTAAGAGCCGCCTGGTTATTTCTAATATCTACATTAAGCTGATTAATTCTGTTAACGGTCTGCCGCCGCTGATTATTAAGATTATAAATTTGGTGTTCGCAATTGTTGATCTGATTACATGAATCGTAATATTTCTGACGAAAATAATTATAATAATATTCGCTATCTGACATGGCTCCCCTCCTCTCAGACAAAGAATTAAAAGAATTGACAATATTCTATTTCCAGATAAATCCATTATACATATAATGTCGAAAGACGTCAAGTATCAGATTATTTAAATATTCAAGCAGTTATGCAGCGTTTACGGAAGCATATTTTCTTCATATGTTTGGCTGAAAACAAAAGTGTGGAACCAGAACACAAATGTTCGTGCTCCGGTTCCACGTTATTTTTTAGCTATTTAATTTTGATTGTCACAAATTTCTTCTTTATTTGACAGTAATTTTTACCTGCTTGCACAACCCATTATGTGCATAAATATAAATCGTACATTTGCCTTTTGCTTTTGCCTTGACTTTTCCGGTCTTGGTCACTGTCGCGACTTTCTTATTGCTTGATTCATAGCTGAGCGGCCTACACTTTGGCGTTGGCTTTTTCTGTTTCGCTATGGACGCTTTCAGCTTCAGCGTCTTGCCCTTTTTCAAGGTCACATTCGCCTTGCCCAGCTTTATGCTCTTGGCATTGACCTTCTTGCCGCCGTTTGTAACAATATGGACCGATTTGGAAGCAGAAACGGTAACCAGTTTTCCGTCTGCTTTCTTATAGGCACGCACAATAAAGCGGTAGCCTTTGCCCTTATTCAGCTTCTTAGCCGTATAACTCTTGGCATTTGCTTTTGCTATTTTTTTCACAAGTTTATATCCGCTCCTCTTACCGCATTCTCCCTGGTAAATGAGATAGCCGTCTGCGCCTTTAAACTTCTTCCACGTTAGCTTTACCTGATTGGAGGTTACCTTGGAAGCCTTTGCCTGCAGCCTGTTAAATACAGAACCCTTTACATCCTTGTCGGAAACAGTATTTAAAATCATCTCTTCGATCAGAAGAATCGTATCCATTTCAATGCCCTGTTTTCCTGCATATTCCAAAAGCTTAACTGCCTCTTCTTCACTTATGCCCAGATTTGCTGTAATGCTGTTCACCTGTTTCTTTTCTTCCGATGTAAGGTTGTTCTTTGGATTATCCGGCTTTGTTTGTCCTGATGCTTTCTCGTAAACCTTCCATGCAGCATCCAGAGTGTCCTTCACCTTATCGGGCACGAGCGCCTTCTGTGCATCGGTCAGCGCATTATAGGCATTTTGGGCTTCCTCAATCAGAGATTTCTTCTCTTTAACATTATTTTCTGTTACTGCTCCAATCGCTTTTACCTTTTCAACAACCTCTGCAGCTTCTAAAAGGTCTGCAGCACCGTCCAATTTCGCCTTCACATCTGTCTCCACGAAATCTTTCTGCGAATCTGTCAGTTTTTCGTAATTATCTATGATAGCTGCTATCTCATCTTTCTTCCCAATGACATTTTCTATTGTAATATCATCCCAATCCTGTTCATAGACAGCATCTTCTACCTCCTGCCCTTTGATACGGTCACCCTCCAAACTGGGTTCATACGCATAGTAGGAAAGACTGTTATCCGCAGCTGTCTCCTGGATACTCTCGTTTTCTATATAGCGGGCGGTAATCGTAAACCGGCCTGCCTTGGGAAATCTGCATTCTGCTTCCGCTCTTCCCTCCTCGGATACTGTCGCCGTATATTCCCTCACATTGGCCGCATCGTTCTGGTCAGTTATGACAAAGGCGATACTGCCGGCCGGATTAACGCCTTCTTGTGCCCGCACCTGCGCTGCCAGTTTCAGGACGTCTCCATTGTAGACAGCAGCCCCGAACTCGCTGGAACGGTCTGCAGCTCCCTCTTTCTTATCTGCACTGATAACAACCTGCACCCCGGCCTTGCTTACATGCAGCGTTACCGGTTCAGAATAGAGGCGGTACAAGCGGCTGTCAACTGCAACATATGCTCCGCAGCGGTACTGGTATCCGTCTAACTTGTCAAGAATCTTCCACGTATAACTGTTCTGGTCTGCCCCATCCGGCAGTTTCCGCCATCCATTTCCATCATTTACCTGCCAGATATACTGGTCAATCTCACTCTGCGGGTAATTCTGCGTCACCAGGCTCGCCGTCAATGTCTGTTCATTTCCTGCCAGATAACTCTTCCCACTATCAAGCCCATCCAGTCTGATGGTAACGTCAAACTCTGGAATCGGCGTAGTTGTCGTAATCTCATCGCTGTATACGCTGCGGATGGAGTCATCCGCATTGCAGGATGCCACTACATAGGTGTAGGACTGATTCTCCGTCAAATCCTGATGCGTAAATCGGTATGCTCCTGCCTCATTGGCGGCTACCGTTCCTACCTTATTATATTCTTTCTTGTTCCCGCTGCCGGATACCTGGTAGACATTATAATGGTCTGCCACACGGCCGTCTGCATTCCATGTGAGCGTAATGCTGTTGCTCTTTACCTCCTCAAAATCCAAATCGGTTGGAGCGGAAGGGGGAATCTGGTTGCGGTTTGCATACCTGGTGTAATATCCGACCACCGGTACCTGCGTGCCATTTATCCGGGCCGTATAAGAAACAAGCTTCCATCTGTAATCGTAATTGCTGTACTCTTTCTGTGTCATATAGTCTGGGCATTTCGGGAGGTTCGGAACCTGCCCGCCGTACTCGCATCCATTTGTCGTCGAACGGCTCCATGTCGCCTCGTTGTTTGTAGAAACGGAAACCCCTCCTTTAACCTCGCTGACAGTCGCTGTCACCTCCAATGAAAACTCACTGCCGATGCTGGTCGTCCTAGCATTTTCCTCCGTGAATGCAATCGTCTGGCTCGGAGCGGAGGAAGACGCGGAAATCGCCGTGCTGCTGATGAACCCATCCCCGAGGTCCCCCTGTTCTCCTGCATTTGTCTTGCCTTCAAGCAAGGACTGGGTGTCTGCCGTTGTCCTCTGTACCAGCTCACTGGCATTGCTCACATAAGTTTCCGGGCGGCCTGCGCTGTAACCTTCCGGCAGCGCCGTCCCATACAAAGGCTGCAGATCTTCACATCCTGCGGCAATCTCATCATATGTGTCTGCCGATACGCTGGTGATAATTGGCGTCTGCGGAACACAGAAGAAATAATCTTCCCATCCGCCCTCCATCTCCTGACCCCATTTCAGACCTTTGCTTCCTTCAAAGCCTTCCATCTGGGATTCTATCTGCTGCAGCCACTCCGCATATTTCTGCAGCGTACGCAGCTGGTAATCATAATTTTCCTTCGTCACATTCGTTGTATAGTCGTCATTGTAACCATCCGTAGGCTTGGCATAAGTCCCTCCGACTACGGACGCCTGGATATCCTTATATTTCTCAATGTTTTTAATAAGTTCCTCGCTGAACGTTTTCTTAGCGTCATACTCTTCCCTCATCGGCAGCTTGTAGTTCGGAACGTATATCTTCCCATTATACCGGACGTAAGGCACAGTGTAGAGCACCGCCACGTCCTCCGTTCCATCCGTATTATAGGCGGTCGTAAATTCTTTCTCCACCGTCTTCTCATATTCCCAGCCCATCGTTACGGACAACTGCGCCGTCACCTCCGTGCTGAAGAGTGTTGCCAGCCCCAGGAAAGACGTCTCGTGTTCAAATCCGGCAATAACGCCCGCGCTTACCTGGTGCGTCTCCCCGGCTCCAACCGAACTTCCCTGGCTCTTGGCATAGGAAGTCTCTGCATCCTGGGCATAATTGTTCTCAAGTTCACTGTAGACCGGCGCTGCCTGCAGAACCGACAGAAGCTGTACATTGCCATAATACACATCCGTATTGCCCGCTTCATATTTAATCATGGAACTGTCATCGTCAATATCGCACATCTCCAGCCTGTAGTTCACAAAGTCCTCACTCCCAACATCTTGGACGTTGGACTTTATCTGTTTCTTCCCATTCTCATCAACCTCGCCCCATACGCTGAAAACACTGGCTACATAGTAATTATTTCCCAAAAATCTATATATCTGTTTTACAAAATATAATGTTTCCCGCCCGAATGGGTCGTTGGTCACATTTCCAACAGCCTGGGAAGGAATCCATACTGTCCCGCTGTTTAGGTACATTGTTGGCAGCAGATGCGACACCGTCTTCATATATGCCAGTTTATTGTCGTCTTCACTGTAAGAGAAAAGCTGTCCTTCCATAGCAATGACGTCGGGCTGCTCACTGCCATAAGCGGCAAACCCATCCAGTTCTACCGGTTCATGTGCCGGATCATAACTGCTTCCCTCACCATTGAAATACTTAATAGTACCACTGGTGGCATCGTCCAGCATCGTCCAGTTATAAGACAGGGCCGCCGCCGAACTGCTGTCCGATAGCAGGGCCTGCGCTGACACATAGCCAATCAGTGATTTTGGGGAATTATTTCCATCATCATCCACCCATACTATGCGGTTCTTTGTGACAGTCGTGTTTTCTGTCGTGGAATCATTGTATTCCACGCCCGTATAATGACCGCCGAATACAATCTCATTCGTATTCGCCCCGCTCACATTGGCAATGGTCACGCTGGCATCGCGCAGCACACCGCAGCCCTTGTTAAAGCTATTGCTATTGCTGGCATCACGGCCAATCAGCACACGTTTCTTCACAACCTGTTCCAGTGAATCTGTCTTCTGGCGCCGTCCTTTATAGACGTCCAGCACAGAACCAAAAGCGCTGTTTGGATCCAATACCTGTCCCCATGTCAGTGTATCCTTAAGACCTGCGCCACGGAACGTTGAAGAAAAATTCGCCACTGTAAGCAAATCGTCAATGCCGTCCCCATCAATATCCCCCGCCGTAAGCTGCATATAGGGCAGGGAATAATACCGTTTCTTGCCATTCACATGGCTGTAAAGCCATCCTTGGCAGTCTTCCCTGTTCTTTCCTACCCTGGCAATATCGATAACCTGCTGCGGCTCTGGCAGCTCCTTGGAAGCAAGATCAAGCTTATAAATCTTAATCTGCAATGTATTGGCGATGGACCCGCTGTCCGTCTCCTCTTTATTATTGGGCACATATACGGCAACTTCTTCGCATCCATCCCCATCAAAATCCCCGGCACACATGCTCAAAAGACCTTCTGTGGCTCCTATACTGACACCGGATTCTTCCACATAGCCTCCCGTCGGCTGATATGTGTACAGGCTTTTCTGCTCCTTTATATTAGACAGCGACATCAAGATTTCATGGTTTTTGCCCAAATCTAACTGCACCAGGGACTCTTTCTTCCCATCTCCATCGGCGTCAACCGTCTCTGTAACGGCCTGTGTTCTTTCGCTGTCCTTCGGCTGGAATTTAAACGCCTCCGCCTCTGCGTCCTTCTTTAATACATTTTCACGTATCCCTTCTTTTACATCATTATCATAGACATAGACGTCATTCGGCTTATTCTTCTCATTCTTCACTAGCACCAGTTCGCTCATTGTGCCCATGCTTCTGGTACCTGTATTGAGTTCATCCTGCTTGTATGCAGAATCCTCGGGAATATCAAAATTCAGTGATTTTAAGACAGACTTATCCGAACTGCTGCCATCTCCAGTTGGCTCCGGTTCCGGTTTAGGCGTTGGGTCTGGCGTCGGGTCCGGGTCCGGCGTTGGGTCTGGGTCCGGTGTCGGGTCTGGGTCCGGTGTCGGGTCCGGCGCACTATAAGATGTATCCACATGCAGCACCGGCACACAACCGTCAAACGCACGTTCATAGCGGCTGGCGCCCGGATTATGCAGATACTGGGCATGATAGATTGCAATGTTGTCCCAGATTCTTCCGCTAAAATCAATGTTTTTCACATACTGCCACTGGCCTGGCGTACGCAGCAGCCAGGAACAGGACAAATTACTGCGGCTGTAAACAGCCGCCCCCTTTGCCTCGGCATAGGAACTTGCTTTCTTCTGCCGGGCGGCTGAATTTGCATCGGTGTTTTCAAATCCATACTCCGTGTTTTTGACTTCCTCATCTGAAGGAAGATAGATACGGTCTCCTTCCGGTGCGCCCGCATTTACCTTAATGGCGTTTTTCTCCGCATCGTTAAACGCCATGTGATAGAATCCCGCCTCATCGGTATTCATCCATGTCCGCAGGGTGCAGTCTTTCCATAACGCTTCGCCGACCCCATCGCGGTAGTTATAATAGTCCACGGCGTCCAATGCCATATCTGCCATAATGAACAATGTACCCTCATCTGCCTCATTCTTCAGCACTTTCCAGCTGATGGGTTCCCACTTGAAATAACGGTACGTGCCCTCTCTCTCTTTCTTGGCATTCTCACATTCTTCCAATACCTCATCCTTCTGCCAATCCTGAATACCATTGGGGTAATGCTCCTGGCAATACGCCTCGTATTCAGCATCTGTCACATAGCTTGTAACTTTGACTCTACGGTATCTTTCGCCTCCTACTTCCGCATCGCCATTGGCGTCATACGCTGCATTGACAATATTATCTGTCAATGACTGCCCTGTTACCTCCGTCTGCGGATAACTGCCAAAAGAGATGGCATCTCCCATGGAAAGTTCCGCCCAAGCTTTCTGCGCAGAAGCATCTGCCGTCTGTGCAAATGCCGTCATGTCCTGCAAAGTGCACAGCATGACAAACGCTAAAAACAGCGAGAGAATTCTGTTGGCACTTCGTCTCCTTTTCTTCATACAACCTTCCTCCTTTTTGTGGTGAAAAATACAATTTTATCCTGGCACAGTCTGCATACTTCCTGGCAGATGCCATTTTATTATCCCATCTTATCATTTTTTTTAGCCAATAACTGAGTTTTGCGTGAATGGTAACTATATGGCGTGAATAGCAGAGATAGTTCGGACACGTTAACAAAGACCTTTTCACATCAACACACCCCACTCGTAAAATCTATATATATTGCACAAATTTTTACTTGCAGCACTTATATTTCTAAGATATTTCTATGTACAAAATAATTAAAACTGCTAATAGCTTAATTCTTTCAGTAGTAAGAAATTCACAAGTAAATGGGGGATTTAAATGCAATTTGTGTATTGCATTTTTACTAAAAAGTACTATAATTATGAATATAGCGTTATAGCCATTTTATAAAGTTTAAAGGGGGCACATTACAAATGAATTATGAAGAGAACATTGAAAAACGGCTAACCAAATCATTTTTCCAGATTGCAGCGATTATGGCAGCAGTGGTAGTCTTCGCTCTGATTTCCTTAATCGTCATATCGAACAGATACGCGAACGCACTGGAGAATTTTGGTTTTGCGCAAGGCGACATCGGAACGGCAATGTTTGAGTTCGCTGATATCCGCTCATCGCTCCGTGCAGCAATCGGTTACGATGACCAGGAGACAATCGACACTGTCATAGCGCAGCACAGTGAACTGAAAGCCGCTTTTGAAGAATCTTTTGCGAAAATAGAAGACACCATCGTCTCTAAAGACGGCCGGGCTACCTACGATCAGATTAAATCCGAATTGGATGCATACTGGGAACTGGATGAAAAGATTATGGAACTCGGGGCAAATACAGACCGTGAGCTCTGTAAACAGGCACAGGACATTGCGTTAACAGAATTAGCGCCCATTTACCAAAGCATCTATGACCAGATGGCTGAGCTGTTAGCAGTGAAAGTGAAAGAAGGAAATTCCCTATCTGCGATGCTTACTGTCACTTTATGGGTACTCATCATCGTCATTCTTGCTATAATTGCCGCAACTATGGTGTTCTCCATCAAACTTGGCAAGAAATTCTCCAAAAGAATTTCCGACCCTCTTGGCAGCCTGGGGGCACGTTTTAAGACTTTTGCCGATGGCGAGCTGACATCACCCTTCCCATTGATTGAGACCGGCGATGAAATAGAAGCTATTGAAAAAGATGCCATGGAAATGGCTGAGAAATTAGACGAGATTATTTTTGATATAGAAGGCATATTGAGCGAGATGGCAAGCGGCAATTATTCCGTCAGGTCTAAGGCCGAGAATCGCTATACCGGCGATTTCAAAAAACTGTACAATTCCATGCGCGCACTGCGGAATCAGATGTCAGAGACATTATCATCCATCGGAGATGTTTCCACGCAGGTATCTGCCGGCTCCGATTCGCTGGCACAGGCCTCACAGGCGCTTGCAGAAGGGGCTACCGACCAAAGCATATCCGTACAGGAACTGCATGAGACGATTTCAGATGTTACAGCTAACATAGAAAGCGGTGCACAGAACGCAGATGAATCTTATGAAAAAGCACAGCTTTATGCGAGCGAGGCTGACAACACCCGTCAGGAAATGAACAGCATGATGGCTGCTATGGAGCGTATCAACACCGCTACAACCGGCATCGGAAACATTATTTCCGAGATTGAATCCATCGCCTCTCAGACAAATCTCCTTTCATTGAATGCCTCCATAGAGGCTGCAAGGGCTGGAGAGTCAGGACGTGGATTTGCCGTTGTCGCTGATGAAATCAGGGAACTGGCAAATCAGAGTGCACAGGCTGCGGTAGACACCAGGGAATTAATCGAGAAATCCATCAGCGAAGTTAACGAAGGTAACCGCGCAGCAGAACATGCCGCCGAGGCCATCCAATCTGTAATAGAAGGCATCAAAGAGACTGCCGAGTTCTCCAAGAATTTAAAGGTAATGATGGAAACGCAGACAGAATCCATGCGGCGCGTGGAATCCGGGATCAACGTGATTTCAGAAGTTATTCAGAGCAATGCTGCTACAGCCGAAGAATCTGCAGCAACCAGCGAAGAGCTGTCCGCTCAGGCTTCTGTTCTGGACGAACTTATCGGACATTTTGTACTGCCGGATAGAGACCAATAAATACTTACATAATGAAAGCCAGCCGAAACCATCGGCTGGCTTTCTTAATACCATACGCGGAATAATGCTTATGACCTACAGTTCAGCAGCTATTTCCTGCCGCAGCATTGTTTATATTTCTTGCCGCTTCCACAGGGACAGGGATCATTGGGATATACCTTGGCTTTCTCCCTTTTCTTAGGTCCCTTGGGTCCCGAATCGTCACGGTTGGTTCCTGTGACCTTTGCCACCTGCTCACGTTCTACTTTCTGCTCAATGCGCACATGGAAAAGAAGCTTTACCGTGTCTTCCTGAATGTTGGCAATCATACCGTCAAACATATCGTAACCGCTCATCTTATATTCAACCAGCGGGTCCCTCTGTCCAAATGCCTGTAAGCCAATTCCCTGACGGAGCTGATCCATATCATCAATATGTGCCATCCATTTACGGTCAATAACCTTGAGCAGAATCACACGCTCCAGCTCTCGGACTGCCTCAGGCTCCGGGAATTCTGCTTCCTTCAGCTCATAAGCCTTTACTGCCTGTTCTTTTAGCCGATGTTTGAGCTCATTGGAACGAATGCCCTGCACATCCTCCGGCGTTACCGCTTTCAAAGGAATAATCGGAAGCAAAAGCTGGTTCAGTTCATTCAAATCCCATTCTTCGCTGTCCTGGTCTGCCGAAATACAGGTATCTACTGTATTCTCCACGCGGTCTGTAATCATCTTATAGATAACATCTCGCATACTCTCTCCATCCAGCACACGGCGGCGTTCCGCATAGATAATCTCCCTCTGCTCGTTCATGACCTGGTCATACTCCAGCAGATTCTTACGGATTCCAAAGTTATTGCTCTCTATCTTCATCTGTGCCTTCTCAATCGCATTGGTGAGCATCTTATGTTGAATCTGCTCGTTTTCCGGCACACCTAAAGCATTAAACATATTCATCAGTTTTTCCGAACCGAACAGGCGCATCAAATCGTCTTCCAAAGAAATAAAGAACTTGGATTCTCCCGGGTCTCCCTGACGCCCGGAACGTCCGCGAAGCTGGTTGTCAATACGTCGGGACTCATGGCGTTCCGTACCGATTATTTTCAGTCCGCCCGCTGCCTTGGCATCATCGTCCAGCTTAATATCCGTACCACGTCCTGCCATATTTGTAGCAATAGTAACCGCTCCATGTTGTCCTGCCTCTGCAACTATCTCAGCCTCAATCTCATGGAACTTCGCATTCAGGACCTTATGCTGGATTCCTTCACGTTTGAGCATACCGCTTAACAGTTCAGATGTCTCAATCGTAATTGTACCTACCAGCACTGGCTGCCCTTTTTCATGAGCCTCTTTAATCTCTTCTACAACGGCATGGAATTTCTCTTTCTTCGTCTTATAAACTGCATCCTGCAAATCAATTCTCTGTACAGGCTTATTGGTAGGAATCTCAATTACGTCCATACCATAAATATCACGGAACTCCTTCTCCTCAGTGAGCGCTGTACCTGTCATGCCGGCCTTTTTACCATATTTATTAAAGAAATTCTGGAAAGTAATCGTTGCCAGCGTCTTGCTCTCCCGCTTCACCTTTACGTGCTCTTTCGCCTCAATCGCCTGATGCAGACCATCCGAATAACGGCGTCCCGGCATGATACGTCCGGTAAACTCATCTACAATCAC
>CANOFO010000026.1 GCA_947565305.1 uncultured Lachnospiraceae bacterium
CAGGACACAGCACATCGGTATTCCAAAAGAAATGGCAGGAATTTGGAAAAATGCCCAGTAATGCAGAAATCGCCAAAGATACGATTGAACAGTTCAAAAAAATCCAACGGTATATGACAGCTGCCAAGAAAGAAAACGCCAACGAAACATATGCCATTTTAAAAGAAGAATACCTATCTTTAAAGGCATTGCTTAATGTCATTGGCGTAAATCTGATAGACATCGATTTAATCAAAGAATAAGTAAAAAGAGGGCGTACGCCCACGATAGCTTACGCCCTCTTTTTACTTATTCTTTCCGCCCCAAGGGGCGGGGTATTTATCTACGCTTCACTTCGGTCCTTGCTAAACAAGCGCCACTGGCGCTTAGCAACCTCGCGGCATTCGCCAAATATCCGCGCATACCCACAGGGCACTTAGCGCGGCTGCTTGGCTCATTACTCGCGGGAATAAAATGTCAGAGACATTGTGACATCTACAGTACTGTCACCTGCTCTTTCGCATTATATTCATGCGGCTTTTTATCATCCAGCTTATGACCTACCGCCAAAGCAATCTCAAACGAATAACCCTCCGGTATTGCCAGCGCCTTGGAGAAATATTCCTTTTTCTCACCGTGCAGGGCATCATAGACGCAGCCGATAATCAAAGAACCAAGCCCAAGGCTTTCCGCAGCCAAGGTCATGTTCTGAACGGCAATGCCGGCATCTACCTTGCTCCACTTAAATCCATCCTCTGCACTAAGGAAAATCAGCATCGGTGCCTCATAGTAGAAATTATGGGGCTGTTTTTCCTGTCCCCGCAAGTTCCTCTTTTCCTCGTCTAATTCCTCCAGAATCGGGTTATCGCCGCTCACCACCGAAAAACGTATTTCCTGCCGGTTCATACCGGTCGGCGCCTGCAGTCCGGCTTCTAAGATGATGTCCAGTTCTTCCTTTGTCGGCTTCACCTCACTGTATGCTCTGGCCGAGCTCCTTTTCTCAATTACTTCCAATACTTGATTTGACATTCTATGATCCTCCTTTTCTTGATTATTGGATTAAGTCAATGATATTTTATTCCTGCCTGCCATCTCCAATACTTTGTCTAACAGCTGATACTGCATGTTCCTCTGTAACAGCAAAACGCTTATCTTCTTTGGTGATGTCATCATGATGCAATAGCAGCCACAATTCAAAAAACGGATTGCTAATAGCATAACCATATCCTCTTTCTTCACATGTATCCAATGCCTTATGAAAGTCCTCAACTGCATAATCGGACAAATTTTTATCAATATCCGAAACAATCCAGAATTTATCTTCATATTTGTCAAACTGATATCTCTCATTCTGTTCCGCTTTAAATTGCTCTATCTTCTCCACCAACTGTTTGGGTTTGCTTTTCCCCAACATACTTCTCTGCTCTTTGGTCCGATTCTTTTCCCTGGTATGGACTGCATCCTCAGCCACCGATATGAATTGAATCTTTGTTTTATCAGCGGAACCGCCCCAAACCTTCCATTCAGATATGCTTTTAAGGCATCCTGTCCTTTTTGTATCTCAAAATCAGAAAATGGACGGAAATGCGATTCCCCATTACTGTCTTTTTCTACAAACCAGATTTCATCCTGACCAAACTCCTCCAGGTTGATAAGGTTGACATCATGGGCAGTAAACACAATTTGACTATTCGTATCCTCACATTCTTTTAAAAATTCTCTCAGTAAGTACTGAGACAACTTTGTATGGAGGCTGCGGTCTATCTCATCTACAAAATAAATAGCCTCACTGTTTTTACCCAGGGAAAATAAAATAGGAAGCAAATCGAGCAAGCGTTGCGTACCGTCTGATTCCTCTTCCACATTAAATGGTACACACTCTCCATTCAATATGTGCTCAAATTTTATCTGCACCAGCGTAGTCTGCTGTTTTTCTCCTTCTCCAAACATAAAATATCTTCCTGCAAAAGTCAAAATTCCATTCCTGTTATCTTCAATCTGGCTTACAATCCCACTTGGAATATGAAATTTTTCCACAAACTCGTGAAAATCCATGATATCGCTGACAACGGAAATATCCGTAACCCCAGTGTCCATATGTTTTAAACTATCCAAAACGAATTTCCGAAAATCATTATCTTTACCCATACGCAAAGAAAACCCCTGCACCTCTGATTTAGGAAAAATAATCTTCAGTCTTTCAAACCACTCAACAATACATTCCACCTTTTTCAAGCCATTGTCATACATCTTATACAAAAAAAGCTGATTCTTTTGTTTCTCACCGATACTATCTTTCAAGACTTCTGACAGATTCCGTTCTTTTGAACCCTTTCGCGCAAACCTGGATTCAATTTCTATCTGTGTCTTTCCTTCCTGTGAAGTCTTTCTTGTAAATAACGGCTCAAACCCTTTTTCTGTGAGAATCATCAGCCATTCTTCATACACCTGTTCCGCCCCCAGCGAAAAACCATATTCATAGACTTCCCCTTGCAAATAAAACATAAACTGAAATAGAGACTTTCCTTCTAATTCATCTATATTTCCCCTGAATTGATTGATTCCTGTTCCCTTACCGCTCTTCTGACCATTTATAATAAAATCTTTTGCAAAATGCAGAGATTTTATAAAAGTCGTTTTTCCAGACGCATTCGGTCCAAAAAACCCTCCTCGCCTGAGAATTTTCCACTCTCCTGCTTTGGTATCAATTTTCTTCACCAAATGTTCTTCCACGTTATCTGATGTCGGGAACATGCTAAATTCAATCGGATGTCCTATCGACATAAAATTGCTCACAATGTATTTTAATAGCATTTTTCACCCTCCAATCTTATTTATGTCACGTTTATACTATCTTACCCAACAATTCTGCCCTTCATAACTTCCTTTCCTGCAGGAGTTCCTCATTCATGCTCCCAGTTCGATACCCAGCCAAATCCAGCGCAACATAGGTAAACCCATATTCCCTGAATTTCTCTGTAATCTCTACCCTCACCTCTTGTTGTATCATCCTGGCAAACTCCTCCGGCTCCACCTCAATCCTCGCCAGTTTGCCATGGACGCGTACACGGAACTGGCGAAATCCCAAATCAAACAAAAGCTGCTCTGCCCCATCGACCATAGATAGCTTCTCCTCAGTAATCCTTTCCCCATAGACAAATCGGGAAGCAAGACAGGCAAAGGATGGTTTTTCCCAGGTAGACAGCCCTAAATATTTTGACAACATACGGATATCCGTTTTTGACAGACCGCAGACTTTCAATGGGCTGATAATCCCAAGTTCCGCCACGGCAAGCATACCCGGGCGGTAATCACCGTCATCGTCTGTGTTGGAACCTTCCAGGATATGTTCCATTTTATTTTCATCTGCAATGGTCTGAATCTGCCGGAAAATCTCTTTCTTACAGTGATAGCAGCGGTCTTGCGGATTCTGCACAAATCCTTCGATAGCTAATTGCTGCACTTCACACAAAAGATGTCTGATTCCATGCTCCTGACAAAATGATGCTGCCTCAGTAAACTCCCTGCTGGGAAAAGAGGGCAAGATTGCCGTCACGGCAATCACGTTCTCCCTCAGAACGTCTGCTACGACTTTTAACAAAAATGAGGAATCAACGCCGCCAGAAAATGCCACTGCTGCAGAATTCAGCTGCTTTATATAATTCCTCAGGTCTGCTAATTTCTGCAATTGTATGTTTGTCGGATGTGTCATCGTTCAATTCTCCTCATATCATTTCTCATGCCATTTCTCAAATCATTCACTACTTCTCCAGCGATAATCAATCCCGCCACAGAGGGCACAAACGCCACGCTGCCCGGCGTCCTCCTGTCTCCCTCAAGCGGTATCACCGGCTGTTCCTCAGAATACACGACTTTCAATTTCCGAATGCCGCGCTTTTTCAGTTCCCTGCGCATAACTTTTGCCAGAGGGCAGACCTTCGTCTTATAAATATCGGCAACCTGAAAACGGCTGCCGTCTAATTTATTGCCCGCCCCCATGCTGCTGATAATGGGGACGCCATATTCCTGCGCCTGCATAACAAGCTCAATTTTCGCCGTGACCGTATCCACGGCATCCACAATATAGTCATATTCCGTGAAAGGAAATTCATGTGCGTTTTCCGGCAGGAAAAAACATTGGTGAAGGCGGATATCCGCCTGCGGATTGACAGAGAGCATCCGTTCCTTCATCACGTCCGTCTTATACCTGCCAATGGTCTGATGTGTGGCGATAATCTGCCGGTTCAAATTGCTCAGGCAGATCTTATCATTATCAATTAAATCAAATGCCCCCACGCCGCTGCGTACGAGGGCTTCACACACATATCCGCCCACGCCGCCGATTCCAAACACGGCAATCCTTGCATGGGACAGCCTCTCCATAGCCTCTTCGCCCAGCAGCAGCCCTGTCCTTGAAAATTGTTCCTGCAATTGCGTATCTCCTCTTTCCTGCAAACTCCTATCAAACATAACAGTTCAGCCCACGCCATTCGCAAAGATGCCTACGGCATCTTCACGCTGCTTCGCAGCTAACTTTGCTCATTACTTGGCGTTCCCTCAGCCGAAACGAATATCGTCAAATTCATACAAGCATGATTTGCCTCAATTTCTTTCGGCTGGCTGAACTGTTGCTATCAAACGTTCTTCTCCGCATAACGCAACGCATAGACAAGCGGCATAATCAAAATGCCGCAGAAAAAATTGCTGATACCATGCATAAAATCCCACGGCAGCCCGGCAACAATCCAAGCTACCATCCCCTGAAAGCTTAAGCCAAAGAGAATTGCCTGTGCCGGGGCATACAGCGTCCCAAACAAAAATCCATGCGCGGCGCACACTGCCATATATACCACTGGCTGTACTTTTTTCGGCATATTCTTAGGAAGCAGCATAACTGCTGCCCACAGAACTGTCCACACATACAGATATGGAATCCACCATGATGCAAAACCGCTGAAAATACCATTCAGAAACACATAGGTATAAATAATGTATAACGTTTTCTGCCGATATACAACTGTAAAAGCAACAATGAACACGCCAAGCAGATGTATATTCGGCAAAAGTTCCATAATCATCTTGGAAACATACATCACGCCCCCAAGCATCCCAAAAACAGCAATCTCTTTGATTGTCAGCCTCATTGCTTTTCGACTTTAAAGGAATATGTCTGCCCTGCTTCAATCTCCGTGGAGTCAACGCCTGTAGCCGCATATTCATCGCCAATATAAAATGCCCAGTAAGCGCCGTCTTTGTCAAAATCCACCGTAACTCCATTGACTGTCTTTACATAAAGCCCATAATCCCCTTCTTCCCCGGCAATCAAATCAAGCTCTAACAAAGCCTCGCCAACAGTCTTTTTATCTGTATGGATTTCAAATTCCGTCTCATTGTTCTCCCCATCTACGATGGTAAATGTAAACTGCGTATTTCCTTCGCCCAGCACATTGCCATTAGCCTCTGCACTTTCTGTCTTTCCGGAATCCTTGGCCACATCATTTTTGCTGCCATTGCAGCCTGCCGTAACCAAAGCCATCATCGCAACAAGCATGAGACAAAGGAATAATTGTAAATGTCTGTTTGTAATTTGTTTCTGCATGTAAAATCTCCTTTTCGCATGTAAAATTTATTGTTTTTCTGTTCCGCAGCCAGAAATTTCCCCCGCCGCGTAACTTAACAACCAAACGTCCTGTTATTTCGGCATTAATCCGAATATTTTCGCGCCAACACCATTCCCAGCAGCCATCACCAGGATACAGAGCAGCGATTTCAAGCTGTATGCGCCCGCTATCTCAAAGTAAAACATATTGGCAATGGAATGTTCAAATCCCGATAAGATGAATATCATCACAGCAGCTATCACAAAGATAATATTCTTGCTCTTATTATAATTGTCGATTGCCAGATACATCATCACGCCGCAAAATACGGATAACAAAAATATATGCAGCAAACTGTTATCCAATTTCTTATGTACCATCTGCGTGCTGTCAATACTCAGGTTGGCAGCTTTCGCCAGCATTGCTGCAATAAAAGTTCCTATGAAGTTTCCTGCCAGAATCATCAGCATGTCCGGCAGCTCTTTCCACTCTTTGACAAAACCAATCTTGCCTGTATATAAATTAAAACCTTGTATCACAATCGTCGACAGCCCAAAACTAAAAAACAGGGCGCCCAAAATTTTGTTATCCATTGATAAATATATGATACCGCCTATTCCTATTGCGAAACCTGCATAAATTGATTTCACAAACATCCGCAATTTATCCATCAAAAACTCCTTTTACTATAATCCTTTCTTCCAGCGTATTTTCCTCTTTCCATTAGCAAGCCCACCTCAACCCCCTTACACCCAATCTTGGGGGAAAATCAATCTTTTGACTCCACAACAAGCAGCACACCTTCCTGAAATGAAATGTCTGCCTGCTCAGCAATTATCTCATTGCTGACGCCGAGAGAATGGTAACATTCCAGCGTGTAATCTTCCAAAGGATATTGAAAACCCGTCAGCGTCAGCCCTTTAACCTGCGGCGTGAACGGAAACAGCGATACATAAGTTCCATACTGTTCCTCCCGCCTCAATGACATGCCCTGACAAATCATGCGGACACGGTTATTTTCATCCACCATTCTACATGCTACCCCTTGTTTCATTGCTGCTCCCAACAGATGCAGATTGCCCAGCATATGGTCAACGCGGCTTCCCATAGCGCCCAGAAGATGGATATCATCACAGCCTTGCTGTATCGCTATACGGATAGCAAGCTCCGTATCTGTCTCATCCTTCTCTGGCTCAAACTGCAAAATCTCCGGCCTTTGCCCATCGTGCAAATTACGGAAATATTGCAAAACCCCCGGGTCTGCCGAATCAAAATCCCCCACAATATAATCCGGTATTATCTTATGCTCATAGAAAAAATCCATGCCCCTGTCCGCCGCAACAGTAAAGCCAAATGAATATTTCCTGATATAAGAAAGGGCAAAATCCTTGTTCAGGCTTCCGCCGCTGATAATCAATGACTGCATCTCACTTTCCTCTACTTACGATTTATTATATTCAGAAATTCCTCTGCATTCCTCTTCACATCCCCATGGAACACTGCAGAACCAGCCACAATAATATTCGCCCCGGCCTCAAGTATTCCCCCTACATTCTGCAAAGTAACCCCGCCGTCTACCTCGATATCAAGCTTTAAATCCCGCTCCTCCACAATCCGCCGCAAGTCACGAATCTTATCCGTCAGATAGGGAATGTACTTCTGTCCGCCATAACCAGGATTGACGGTCATCAGAAGAACCATATCAAGCTTGGGCAGGATATAATGCAGGCATCCCAAATCAGTTGCCGGATTTAAGGCAACGGAAGCGAGTACCCCGCTCTCTTTGATTTTTTCAATCGTGCGGTCCAGATGGGTACATGCTTCTGCGTGGACCGTAATAATGTCTGCGCCGCATTCCACCATCTCATCAACCAGATGGATAGGTTCATCCATCATCAGATGCACATCAAAAATCCGCTCGGTAAGCGGTCGGATTGACTTTATGACCGGCGCGCCAAACGAAAGCGTAGGCACAAAATGCCCATCCATGATATCAATATGCACATACTGCGCCCCAGCCTCATCAATCATTTTAATCTGTTCCCCCAGGCAGGAAATATCCGCTGCCAATATGGATGGCGATAAACAGTTCATCTCTTTCCTCCTCCTTTTTCATACTTCCTGACATTTTTCAGTTCTTCATAAAGCATCACATAATTTTCATACCGGACGGGGCTTATCTTCCCTTCTGCCAACGATGTTTTCACGGCACAATCCGGCTCATGAATATGGCTGCACCCCTGAAAACGGCAAAATGGCTCATAATATTCAAATTCCGGGAAATAAAATTTTAATTCCTCTGCCTCTATTCCCATAAGGTATAAGGAACTAAACCCGGGCGTATCCATAATATAAGTCCCACGGTCAATATACAATAACTGGGAATGCCGGGTGGTATGTTTCCCCCTGTCAATCTTCTCACTGAGCATTCCCGTCTCCATATCTGCTTCCGGCGAAAGTAAGTTAATCAGCGAGGATTTCCCTACACCGGAGGGCCCCGCTACTGTTGTTGTCTTACCTGCAAGGACTTCCTGAATCTGCTCAAGCCCTTCCTGTTCTCTGGCGCTGACGGCCAAAATTTGATAGCCACAGGGTTGATAGATTTGCCGCAGCCTGTCTACCTCTTCCTGCGCGACAAGGTCCTGCTTGTTAAAGCAGATAATTGCCTCCACCTTCCGCTGCTCCATCATAATCAAAAAACGGTCCAGCAAATTGAAATTCGGTTTCGGCTTATCTGCCGCAAAAATCACCATTGCCTGGTCAATATTTGCCACAGCTGGGCGGATGAGTTCATTTTTCCGAGGAAGGATTGCCGTAATATTGCCAGTCATGTCCTGCATGTCCAGCAATTCCAATTCCACATTGTCCCCCACAAGCAGTTTTATTTTTTCTTTTCGGAAAATTCCCTTCGCTTTGCACTCAAAGATTCCGGTTTCCGCTACATGAACATAGTAGAAACCGGCAATCCCTTTGATGATTTTTCCCTGCATATGCATTTGCTTCCTTAATTCGGTGTAAAAGAGATATTATCTATCTCTGTCTTTCTGGCATCAACAATCTCTACGCCCTCCTCATCCAGATAACTCCATTCCCACTTAATGATAATATATCCCTGGGAACAATTCTCAATGCCGCCCTGATTGATTACAAATGGAAAAGATGTGGCCGTCCAGGTATTGACTACATCCTCACCCTCCGACTTGTAAAGGGTAATCTCAGCCTTGATACTGGTAGCAACCTTGGGAATATCCTCCAGCTTGTTGATGCTGTAATTGTCGAGGGAATAGAACGTGCTCTTCTTGCCCATGCTGATAACCAGCGTAATGGTCGCGCCTTTCTCCACAGACTTCCCTTCCACGATACTCTGGCTGATAACATTTCCTTCCGGTATGTCATTGCTGTAATCGGAAGTCGTCGACACTTTAAGTCCCAGGGCTGATAACTGTTCCCGCGCTTCCCCCTCCGATTTGTTCCAGACATTGGGCATCACGATAGGCTCCGTACCACGGCTTACCATAAGGCTGACGGTATCTCCCTTTTTCGCCTTGTTCCCTGCTTCCGGCGTCTGTGACATCACCGTCCCGCTGGCAACCGACTCACTATATCCAAAATCAGTATTAGGCACAAATCCATACTCCGTTAATTTCGACTCAGCGCTCTGCTGGTCAAGGCCTGTCACCATCGGCACGTCAATTTCCCCCACGCCGCTGCTGATGGTAACCCGAATAGTCGTATTCTTCTCCACTTGGGTCCCAGCTTCTACACTCTGGCTGACAATCTGACCCTGTGCATAGGTATCGGAAGATTCCTCTCCTGCTTTCTCAATACCAAGCCCAATTCCATTAAGGGCCGCCTTTGCTTCGTCAAAGGTCTTGCCTTTGAGGTCAATCATCTCCACTTTTTCTGTCTTATCTTCCGGTTCTTCCTCCTCGTCATCTTTCATCTCTTCCTGCTTTACATCGTCTTCTTTTTGGCTTCCTCCAAAACGGAACAGGCCAAAAAAGCTGCCCACAATATAGATTATGATAGCAACTATGATGACAGCGGCAACAATACCCATGATTGTCACTGCCTTTTCCATCTTAGGATTCAAAAATCCGCTGTCATCCTCCTCTTCCTCTTCTTCTGGTTCTTCCTCCTCTTCCTCGGGCTCCTCAGCAGCATCCTCGTAATACATATTGCGCGTCTGCTCCTTGATACTCTCCACTTCCTCCTGTTTCATGACCCTGGTCTTATCCTGCTGCCCGATGGGAACCATCACCACGAAATCTTCATTGGGGCTGATTAACGCCTTTTTCAGGTCAATCAGCAAATCGCCAATGGTGTCATAGCGCCTGTCCGGGCTCTTTTGCGTACATTTGAGGATAATCTTTTCCAGGCTTATGGGCAAATCCGGCGCATAAGCGCTGGGCCTTATCATCTCCTCCTGCAGATGCTGGATGGCAATTGCCACTGTCGACTCTCCATCAAAGGGTACCCGGCCGGTTACCATCTCATACATGACGATTCCCAGGGAATAGATATCGCTCTTGCCATCGACAAAACCATTGCGCGCCTGCTCCGGTGAAGCATAATGCACAGAGCCCATCACATCTGAATTGATGGTGTTGCTGCTTGCTGCCCTGGCAATCCCGAAATCCGTCACTTTGACTTTGCCTTCCGTGGAAATAATGATATTCTGCGGCTTGATATCACGGTGGATAATGTGCTTGTTGTGCGCCGCCTCAATCCCTCTTCCTACCTGGATGGCAATGCTCACAGCTTCCTTAAAAGAAAGCTGCCCTTTCTTCTCAATATATGTCTTTAACGTAATGCCTTCCACATATTCCATGACAATATAATGGATGGCATTCTCGCTTCCTACATCATAAATATTCACAATATTGGGATGCTCTAATCCTGCTGCCGACTGCGCCTCCGTCCGAAATTTAGTCACGAAATTCACGTCCTCGGAGAACTCCTGCTTGAGAACCTTTATTCCCACAAAACGTCCCAGCGTATGGTCTTTCGCCTTATAGACGTCCGCCATGCCCCCGGTTCCGACTTTCCCTACAATCTCGTATCTATCTGCAATATAGATTCCCTCTTTTAACATTCTTACCTCCAAACATCTTACCACTCAAACGGTTCCGTCAAAATAACTGTGATATTGTCATTGCCTCCATATCTGTTTGCCTGCCCAACCAGCATCTCTACAATATCTGCGCTATCGACTCCAGTCTTTATAATTTCAAAAATCTCCCTGTCCTCCAGCATATCTGTCAATCCATCGGAGCACATGAGAATCCGGTCGTTCTCTGCCAGCTCTACCTCAAAAAAATCAACCTCAATATCCATCCCGCCTCCTACGGCACGCGTGATAATATTGCGGTCAGGATGGATTCTCGCTATCTCCGCCCTTAATTCTCCCCTGCGCACCATTTCCTGCACATAGGAGTGATCCTTTGTAATCTGTTCAAAATAATCTCCGGCAATATACAGACGGCTGTCGCCGACATTTGCCACACAAAGTTCACTGCCGTCCACAGTCGCTGCCACCACAGTCGTTCCCATGCCCTCCAGGTCAATATCGGTCCTGGATTTCTCTACCACCGCCTGATTCGCCTTCCAGATAGCTTCCCGCAATATCATCACCGGCGACGTGTCACGGCTGCCCTGTACAGACTGCACAATCGTCTCCACCGCATAACGCGAAGCATAGTCCCCGGCATTATGCCCTCCCATGCCATCTGCTAACACATACAGATTGGGCAGATTTCCAACTGGCATCTCGGAAGTGTACATGTAATCCTGATTCATTTCTCGTCTTCTCCCCGTATCCGTCCTGGAAAAAGCCCTCATGTCCGGCCCGCCTTTCATTGAGAATTATATTGAAACATCCATTGATTCGCAACTGTTCACAATTCCATAAAGTTCCAAACAGTTATAAATATTTTAGCATAATGTATAAAAAAGGACAAGTCATAAAATCTGACGCCGCCTCAGCTGCCCGCAAGCCCCATCAATATCCCTGCCCATTTCACGCCTCACTGTTACCGTTATCCCATATTTCTCAAGTTTATCTTTAAACTCCGCCACTGCCCGCTTGCCAGACTGCACGTAATCCCTTTCCTCGATAGGATTTACCGGGATAAGATTCACATGGCAGTTCATATTCTTAATCAGCGCCGCCAGCTGCACGGCATCCTCTGCCCTGTCATTGACGCCGCCCACCAGGCTGTATTCAAAGGTAATCCGCCGCCCGGTCTTAGCAAAATACTCTCTGCAAACTGCCAGCAGTTCCTGGATTTCATATTTGTTCGCCACCGGCATCAGCTCCAGGCGCTTCTGCTGCGAGGAGGCATGGAGCGAAACTGCCAGCGTAATCTGCAGTTTTTCTTTGGCAAGCCTGCGCATATTCGGCACAATGCCGCAGGTAGACACCGTAATATTGCGCTGGCTGATATGAAGCCCGTTTTCGTCTGTCAAAAGTTCCAGGAATTTCAGCAGGTTATCGTAATTATCCAAAGGCTCGCCGGTTCCCATCACTACCACATGGGAGATGCGCTCACCGATATCTTCCTGAATCCGATATATCTGGTCCAGCATCTCTGCTGGGGTCAGGTTGCGCACCAACCCGCCCAGCGCAGAAGCGCAGAAACGGCAACCCATGCGGCAGCCTGCCTGGGAAGAAATACACACGCTGTTCCCATGTTTATATTTCATGCGCACGCTCTCAATCATATTTCCATCTGCCAGCACAAAGAGATATTTTGCCGTACCGTCCCTTGAACGCTGCACGAGCTTCTGCTGCAGAACCGTCAGTTCACAGGTTTCGTTTAATTTCTCCTGTAAGGTTTTAGAAATATTCGTCATCTCCTCAAAACAAGCTGCATGCTTCACGTGCAGCCATTGGTAAACCTGCCGCGCACGGAACGGCTTTTCCCCTAAAGACACGAAAAAATGTTCCAGTTCTTCTTGGTTTAATGACTTAATATCCTGCTTCATAACTTATCCTTTCCGCATCTTCGCCAGAAAAAAACCATCGTTTTTGCCCTTGCCAGGCCAAATCTGCCGCTGCAGTTCCAAACAAAAATCAGCATGTTCCTGCAGAAACCAGCTGACATTCTCCTCATTCTCCATAGGGTTGATGGTGCAGGTGCTGTATAACAGGATTCCCTGCGGCTTTACATACTGCTGCACGGTATGCAGGATTTGCCGCTGCAAATCACGCAGCTTACAGCATTCTTCCAGGGTCACCCGATATTTGATGTCTGCTTTCCTGCCGAGGACGCCGAGCCCCGAACACGGCAGGTCCGCAATAACGATATCCGCTTTCCCTATCTTATCCTCATCCAGTATCCTGGCATCTGCCTGTACGGCACAGATATTGGGAAGGCCGCAGCGGTCTATATTTTCCTGAATCAGGGAGACCTTCTGTTCCGTCAAATCCCGGGCTTCCACCATGCCATGAATCGCCGTATCCGGCTTCTCCGCTTCCCAGAGCAGTTCTGCCAGATGGATGCTCTTGCCGCCGGGAGCCGCGCAGACATCAAGGATATAATCTCCGGGCTTGGGGGCGGCACAAATTGCCACCTGCATGGAACTCGTATCCTGCACATAAAATTTCCCCTCCCGAAATGCCGGGATTTTCCGCAGGAAATCATAGCCGTCCAGATAGAATGCCCCAGGAATCTCTTCGTCTTCCCTGACTGTGATATGTTCTGCCATAAGTTCTTGCCTGAGTTCTTCTTCTGTCGCCTTAAGAGGATTTACGCGGACCGCTGTCGGCGCTTCCAGGAGAAATGCCTGCAGACTCTCCTCCACCTGTTCCAGCGGATATGTTTGCCACAGCTGCAAAATCCATTCCGGCATGGAGTACTTTACTGACAGATAGCGCACAGGCTCCTGCACACGGTCCGGCAGCGATACCTTATCTAAATTGCGGCTGATACCCCGCAAAACGCCATTGACAAAACCCTTGAGGCTGCGAAATCCCCGCTTCTGTGCCAGCTTCACTGCCTCATTGCAGGTAGCGGAAGCCGGAATGGCATCCATGTATTTCAGTTCATACACGCTGCTCCTCAGAATACAGCGGATAACGGGTTTCATTTTATTTACTTTGACACTGGAAAACTGGTTGATGACATAATCAATCCAAATCATATGCTCCAGGGTCCCCTCACATTCGCGCTTTAAGAAACTCCGCTCCTGTTTGCTCAGGTATTGGTATTTCTCCAGCATTTCCCGAATGACAAGATGGCTGTATGCATGGTCTCTGGTTATGGCAAGCAATACTTCCAGCACCAGTTCCCGCAAATTTACATCAGTCGTCATTTCTTCCTCCAAACAGGAGCAGAAGACGCAAAAGCTGCAGAATTGCAGCGGCAGCGCCAGCCACATACGTCAGCGCGGCAGCGCCGAGGACTTTTCTCGTACTTCTCAATTCCTGTGAATCTAAAATGCCTGTCTCGCCCAAAATACGGACTGCACGCCTGGAAGCATTAAATTCCACCGGCAGCGTCACAAGCTGGAACATCACAGCCAGGGAAAAACAGATAATCCCGATATCAATCAAAAGCGTACCTGTATTGCTGCTGATAAACATGCCGATAATAATCAGCGGCCAGGCTGCTGCGGAGCCAAAATTTGCCACCGGGACAATCGCGCCGCGGATTGTCAGGGGCGCATAAGATTTCTGGTGCTGGATGGCATGTCCGCACTCATGCGCTGCCACCCCCACTGCTGCCACAGAAGCAGAGCCATACGTGCTGTCTGATAAGCGCAGGACTTTTCTCCTGAGGTCATAATGGTCAGACAGCTCCCCGGAAACATGTTCAATGCTCACGTCATGAATCCCCGCTGCACGCAATATGCGTTCCGCCGCCTGTGCTCCGGTCAGCCCAGACATGCTGCGCACCCGGTTGTATTTGCGGAAAGTAAATTTCACCCTCGCAGAAGCTGCCAGACAAATCAACGCACCGATAATCACTAAAATATAAGTTGGGTCAAAATAAAATCCAAATCCATAAAATGGCATAAAGCTCACTCCTTTCCAAGTCTGCATCCCTCATCTACGGCAAATCCCCGCAGGAATGCATCGATTGTCATCCGTTTCTTTCCCTCTAACTGTACTTCCAACAGTTTTAAAAGCCCTTGCCCGGTCTGGACCAAAAGGCTGTCTTTCGTCACCCAGGCAACGCTCCCGGGTTCTATTTGAAGATTCTCTTGCTCCTCTCCGTTTTCCTGCTTGCTGGCCTGTTCCTCGTCCGGTCGTTCTGCCACGGCTGCTTTCCAGATTTTTAGCGTCTTTCCATTGAGGAACGTATATGCGCTCGGCCAGGGATTCAGCCCGCGAACCAGACGTTCCAGTTCCTGCGCCGGTTTCTTCCAGTCAATCTCCCCCAGCTGCTTTTTAATCATCGTGGTGTGGGTCGCCAAATCATGGTCCTGCGGCGTGTATGTGGCTGTCCCATCCTCAATTGCTGTGAGCGTCCGCAGGCAAAGCTTTGCCCCTGTCTGTGCCAGACGGTCAAACAGACTGCCCCCTGTCTCCTCCGCTGTGAGCCGTACCTCCTCTTTGAGAATCATATCTCCGGTATCCAGCCCTTCATCCATACGCATGGTTGTTACCCCTGTCACCTGTTCCCCATTGATGACCGCCCACTGAATCGGCGCAGCCCCACGGTATTTAGGCAGCAGGGAGGCGTGGACGTTGATGCACCCATGCTTTGGCATCTCCAGAATTTCTTTGGGCAGAATCTGTCCAAATGCCACGACCACGATAATATCCGCCTCATATTTCCTAAGATACTGGATACACGCTTCCTCCCGCACCCGCCGGGGCTGGTACACCTCAATGCCATGAGCAAGGGCCGCCTCCTTTACCGGCGGAAACTGCATAGCTTTTCCTCTTCCCTTAGGCTTATCCGGCTGGGTCACGGCAAGCGTGACCTCATGCCCCGCCTCGATTAAGGCTTCCAGGGTTCCCACAGAGAAATCCGGCGTACCCATAAAAATTACTTTCATTCATCTTCCTCCTCGTAAACCGCCTCATGCAGCCCATCCTCAACCTTTTCCACATACATATGCCCATCGAGATGCTCAATCTCATGGCAGAAAGCGCGTGCTAAAAGGTCATCCCCCAGAATCTCCATACGCTCCATATCTTCATTATATGCTTCAATTTTCACATTCATCGGACGCGTCACTATCCCATATTTCCCCGGAACACTCAGGCACGCCTCCTCCCCGGTCTGCTCGCCGCTGGATTCCATAAGCCTGGGATTTATCAGCACAATCGGACCTTCCCCTATGTCAATCACAACCACGCGTTTTAACACGCCCACCTGTGGCGCCGCCAGACCTACGCCGTTCGCCTCGTACATGGTCTCCAGCATATCGTCTATCAGTTCCTGGATTCTCGGTGTTACCTCCTTGATTTCCCTGCATTTCTTTTTCAATATCTCGTCACCCAACTGACGGATGTTACGCACTGCCATATCATATTTCCTCCTCTTGTATTCATTCTATGCGTATTATCTAAAACCCATTCATGGGGTCAAAATCAAACTGCACCGAGACATTACGGAACTCCCGGTGGCGGAAAATAAACTGTTCCAGCACATCTTTTATCTGTACAAGCGTCTGATATTCCTGATGTTTGAAATACAAGACTCTCCGGTAAACGTCTTTCACCTTGGCAACGGCGGCATCTGCCGGTCCTATCAGCTGCAGTCCTGACAATTTCCCTTTTTCCTGTGCCTGACGGATTTTTTTTGCCAGAAGCTCCATACTCAGAAACGCTGTCATCTCGTCTGAGGATGCCGTCATCATCACCAGCATATGCCCACAGGGAGGATAATGCAAAAACTCCCGGTAGGCAATCTCCGCTTCATAATATTTCTCATAATCCTGTTTCCCAGCCAATTCTATGGCATAATGGTCAGGGCTATATGTCTGGATGACCACCTCGCCTGGCAGATTCCCCCGCCCGGCACGTCCCGCCGCCTGAGTAATTAACTGGAACGTCCGCTCCGGTCCGTGGAAATCACTGACATGTAAGGACAGGTCTGCTGCCAGAATCCCCACCAGCGTGACATTTGGGAAATCATGCCCTTTGACAATCATCTGTGTGCCGACTAAAATATCTGCCTCATGGTTGGCGAACGCAGAAAGGATTTTCTCATAACCGTCCTTGTTGCGGGTAGTATCAAAATCCATACGCAGCACCCGCGCCTTGGGGAAACGTTTCTTAATGATTTCTTCAATTTTCTGGGTGCCTGCCTTAAAACCGCCAATATATTTGGAACCGCATTCCGGGCAAATGGACGGTATTTGCTGTGTATATCCACAGTAATGGCACACCAGATTGCCGTTATTATGCTGGCTCAGAGACACATCGCAGTGCGGGCATTTCATCACATGCCCACAGGCACGGCAGGAGACAAATCCTGCCAGCCCCCGGCGGTTAATGAACAGCATGGCCTGCTGGCAGTTCTTTAGCCGCTGATCCAGCAATTCCTGCAGCTTTTCACTGAGGATGGAACGGTTCCCCTGCCTTAATTCTTCCCGCAAATCCACGGTATAACACGTAGGCAGGGGCTTTTTATCGATTCTGTCTTTTAACTGCAGCAGCACGTAATCGCCGTTCACCGCATGGTAAAAACTCTCCATGGAGGGCGTGGCAGAACCTAACAATACGCTTGCACCCGCCATCCGCGCCCGCTCAATTGCCGTTTCCCGGGCGTGGTATCGGGGCATGGCCTCACTCTTATAGCTTGTCTCATGTTCTTCATCTATGATAATCATTCCTAATTGGGAAAAAGGCGTAAATAATGCGGAACGCGGACCTATCATCACATCCAGTTCTCCGTTTTTGGCACGTTCAAACTGGTCATACCGCTCTCCCACAGACATCTTAGAATTAAGGATGGAAACACGCTCCCCAAACCTCTGATAGAAACGGAGCACAGTCTGGTACGTCAGCGCAATCTCCGGTATCAGCACAATTGCCTGCCTGCCGCTTTGTACTACTTGCTCAATGATTTCTATGTACACAGCCGTCTTGCCGCTGCCGGTAATGCCATGGAGCAGGTAGGTCTTCCTCTCCCCTCTGGAAAAATCCTCCCAGATACGCTCCGCTGCCGCTTTCTGCCCCTCGTTCAGTATTGGTCGCCTGGCGCCACTGCGCTTCATTTCTCCTAACGGATTGCGGTAGGTCCTCTGCTCCTCCACGGTAAGGATGCCCATCTCTTCCATCGCACGGACAACCGCTGCCGTCATATGAAGCTTTCTGGTAACCACCTCATACGGCAGAGGGCTTTGTTCCATTAGATTGGAAAGCAGCCTGGCCCGCGCGGTATTGTGCTTCTTCTCAAATACAATTAGCCATTCCTCCGCTTTCTTCCTGCTCAAGGCCAGGCGGACCATGCGCTGTTTCTTTGCACTGGTTTTCTGCTTAATCGGCAGCACCGTTTTCAGCGCCTGATTCATGGTTGCTCCATAATTCCTGCGCATCCAGCCCGCCAGAGCAATCAGCTGGGATTCGATGGCAATGCTGCCTTCCACTACGCCGGCAATTTCTTTCAGCCTGGAAACATCATATTCCGGCGTATCCGTAAGTTCCACGACATACCCTGTGCTCATCCGGTTCCCATTGCCAAAGGGCACTTCCACCTGCTGCCCTACCACAAGCACATCCTGCAACGTATCAGGCACCTTATACTGAAAAGTTTTATCCAGTTTTTCATGTGAGATATCTATGATAATATTGGCATAGAATGCCATCTGCATCACCTGTTCCTGCTTTACATTTCTTCCAGCACTTCCTGAATCAGTACCCGTTCATCCATGGGATATTTTTTTCCCTTGATTTCCTGATAATCCTCATGCCCTTTTCCGGCGAGGACAATCACGTCTCCCGGCTGCCCATTGGCAATCACGTAGCGGATGGCCTCTTTCCGGTCGGGAATCTCCACATATTTGCCATCTGTTCTGGCAATCCCCACCTTGATATCGTCAATGATTGCCTGAGGTTCCTCAAACCTGGGGTTATCCGAAGTAATGACGGTCAGGTCTGCCAGCCTCCCGGACACCTCACCCATCTCATAACGGCGCAGCTTGGAACGGTTGCCCCCGCAGCCAAACAGACAGACCAGACGCGTGGGCTCATATTCTCTCAGCGTTGTCAGAAGGCTCTCCAGACTCATGGCATTGTGGGCATAATCAATCATCAGCGTAAACGTATCCGACACTTTCACCATCTCAATCCTGCCTTTGACCTTTGCCCCTTTCAGCGCCTGCTTCATATCCTCAAGTGTCACCTTGAAATGGCGGCAGATTGCAATTGCAGTCAGGGAATTATAGATGCTGAACCTCCCAGGCACGTCAATCTCAATTTCTGTATTTACCAGTCCTTCCGCAGTATAGGAAACGCCAAGATACCCAGGCTTCTTCACAAGCTGCGGATTCTTCGCCCTCAAATCTGCCTTTTCAGAAAAACCAAATGTCTCCAGCTTACAGGTATGCCCCGCAAGCACTTTCTCCCAGTGCTTATCGTCCACATTGACAATCCCTGTCTTACACTGTCTGAACAGCAATCCCTTGCAGCCCATATATTCTTCAAAAGAGGAATGTTCTCCGGGCCCGATATGGTCCGGCTCGATATTGGTAAATATGCCAATCTCAAAGGGAATGCCCGCAGTACGGTGCATCATCAGCCCCTGGGAGGAAACCTCCATCACCACACACTGACAGCCTGCTTCTGCCATCTGATGGAAATAACTCTGTACAATCCAGGATTCCGGCGTTGTGTTGTTTGCCGGAATCACTTTATCTCCGATAATGGCTTCAATCGTGCCAATCAGCCCCACCTTATAACCTGCATTCTCCAAAATAGATTTCACCATATAGGTAGTTGTGGTCTTTCCTTTCGTCCCGGTCACGCCAATGACTTTTAATTTCTCCGCCGGATAGTGGAACCATGCACAAGATAAAAGTGCAAGCCCATACCGGCTGTCCTCTACCTTAATCACCGTGACATCCTTTGGCACATCCACGTCATCTTCCACCAGAATGGCGCTGGCGCCCTTTGCTGCCACTTCCCCGGCAAAAGTATGCCCATCCACGGCAGTGCCCTTAATACAGATGAACAGACAGCCCGGCTGCACTTTTCTGGAATCATAAACCAACTCTGTAATCTCTATATCTGTACTGCCCTGTACCACTGTGTAGTCCAGGCGTTCCAACAATTTTTCCAATCGCTCCATTATCATTCCTCTTTTCTAAAATGGGTATTCAGCTTATTATATGATATATCTCGGATTTTGGCAAGTTTGGGACAATTTAAATTATAAAACTCAAAACTGAACATGCAGAGCAAAAAATATGTAATTTTACTTGCATAAATTTCATAAGCCAAGTATGCTATAAATAAGAAAACTGGAACTTTTAATGGAGGAATCATATGATTGAACAAAGAAATATTGCCTTATGCATTGTCTTGTCTATTGTCACCTGCGGCATCTACGGTATCTATTGGTTCATACGAATTACCGATGAAACAAACGAAGTATCTAGCAGGGTAGGAGAAATTTCAGGCATAGGCGCTTTTCTTCTCTCCTTGGTAACCTGTAGTTTTTACGATTTATACTGGGCATACCGCCAGGGAAGAAAACTCAATATCGCAAAGTCTGACTATGGCATTCCCACAGACGACAACAGCCACATCATATATCTTCTGCTGTGCCTGTTTGGGCTTCAGATTGTGGCTCTCGCCCTCATGCAGAATGAACTGAACAAAGTAGCGTACTATACATAGTATTTTAAAGGCTGGACAAAAGCCGCCGGTATGGTATAATGGTAACATAGGTTCGCAAAATGAAAGGAGAAAATTTATGATTCAGCGCAGAGAAATTGCCATTTGCATTATCCTGTCCATTGTGACATGCGGCATCTATGGCATCTATTGGTTTATATGCATCACAGACGAGACCAATATCGTTTCGGGAAGAACAGGGGATACTTCAGGTGTCATTGCATTCCTTCTGTCCCTGGTAACATGTAATATTTATGGTCTGTATTGGGCTTATAAGCAGGGCGAGAAGATTGACCAGGCAAAGAACGACCGCGGAATACCCTCAAGCAGCAGCAGCATTGCATATCTTCTGCTGTGCCTGTTCGGATTCTCAATTGTCGCATACGCGCTTATGCAGAATGACCTGAATAAGATGGCATAATTATGAGAAGAAAGCGTCTGATACGGGTAATTACATATACGCTTTGCATTTTCATGGCGGGTTTTGTATATGGCATATTTGCCAGATATATGGGACTCGCCATTCCGTGTCCAGTCTACACAGTCACTGGACTGAAATGCCCCGGCTGCGGCGTGACCCGCATGTGCATGGCTTTGATGCAGCTTGATTTCCGCGAGGCATTCCTCTGCCATCCTGTGCTGTTTCTGCTGCTGATTCCTTTGGGAACTGTCTGCATGGGAATCGCAGTGACGTATGTAAAAGACGGAACGAAAACGTTAAGGCCCTGGCAAAACATTATTCTGTATATCAGCATTGTGCTCCTGATTGGCTATGGCGTAGTACGCAATCTTATATGAACTCCACATCTATGCCTGATTCAAAAATACATCCAGGTTCTTATTTTCCTGCTCATATGTGTAGTCAGGACACTGATATCAAACGGCAAAAGGCAGCGGAACTATTTACCGCTGCCTTTTCTATCACTTACTAATTTACATATTATCCAGTCAAGGACTATTTTACGGTTATCTTACACTTCGCAGTTTTCCCGCTCTGGGTCTTCACCGTAATCGTTACCTTTCCTTTCTTCTTCGCCTTTACCTTTCCGTTTTTAACGGTAGCAACCTTCTTATTAGAAGTCTTCCAGATAAGCTTGTCTGTTGAATTGGCAGGGGTCATCGTTGCCTTCAATTTTAATGTCTTGCCTACCTTCAATGTCGCCTTCTTCTTAGAAAGCTTCACTTTCTTCGCCGGAACTTTGACAGTAACCTTAATCGATGCCTTCTTGCCGCTCGTTGTTGTTACCGTGATGGTTGCCGTTCCTTTATTGACAGCTTTGACTTTGCCCGCTGTGACAGTCGCTACCTTGGGGTTGCTTGTCTTCCAGGTAAGTGTATCCGTCGCATTGGCCGGAGCCATTATTGCTACCAATGTCAATGTCTTGCCTTTATTCAACGTTGTGGAAGATGGTTTCTTTATCGAAACACTCGTTGCCGGAACTTTTGTTGCCGGACCGCCCGTTGCCGGGTCTGTTACCGTAACGTTGTAAGTTGCTGTAGCTGCCGCATTGTCATCGGAAGTTGCCGTGATAACAGCAGTGCCTTGTCCTACCGCTGTGACAACGCCGTTCGCAACCGTTGCCACCTTATCGTTGGAGGTAGACCATGTAATGTCTTTATTCGTTGCATTATCTGGTGCAACCGTTGGCGTTAACGTTACCTTATCGCCCTTCTTCAAACTTCCCGAGGCAGCATTCAAGGTAATTCCCGTCACACCCACTTTGCTGACCCTTACGGTACATGTCGCGGTTTCCCCATTGTTATCAGCTGTAACAGTAATCTTTGCGTTGCCGGCAGCGATAGCTTTGACCTTGCCATTCTCATCAACGGTTGCCACATCTTCCTTATCGGATGCCCATCTTACCGTCTGCGTGGTTATGGTATTCGGTAATACGGTCGCAATCAGTTCTGCCTCATCCCCAATCTTCAGGCTAAGGCTTGATTTGCTCAGTTTAACATCTGTAACTGTCACTGCACAGCTGGCTGTCCTGCCATTCTTAGTCGTTGCCACAATATTCACTATGCCGGCGCCCACGCCTGTAACTACACCGTTTTCCACCGTTGCAATAGATGTGTCTTCGCTAGACCAGGTTACTGATTTGTCCGAGGCCTCAGCTGGCAGGACAGTAGCAACAAGCGCTTCCGAGGCTGCGCCCTTCTTAATCTCCAGGGACTGTTTGGAAAGGGAAACGCTGTCAGCCACAATCGGCTGCGTCTTTCCGCTGACCGTGGAAGATTTTACGATTTCTTTGCCATCGACAACTGTCCCTACATAATAATTATATTCCGTATCTGATTCCAAATTGTTATCGGTATATGTATAAGTCCTGCCCAAGCTGTCCACTTCGCCGAGAGAGGCAAATTTGAGGTTGTCAATTGCAATATTTGCCCAGCGCTGGTTGTTACTGGGATTTTTGGCGCCCGTAAAACTTAAAGTCGCATAGGACGGCTCTGCTGGTTCTTCCTCGCCCTCCTGCGCTGCCGGCTCTTGCGGCACATCCGGGATTGTCACGCTGCCGCTCTTAACATATTCTTCCGCTTCCCTTTCAAATTCATAAGAGATAGTCTTCTCTGTTGGGTTGATATTAAGCGTAATCGTGTTCCATACGCTCCTCACTTTATCCCCACCATCGCCAAAACTATAGATTTCAGAATCATTCAGGTAAATCTTGTTATCGGTCGCATCGTACTCCAGTTTGGCAACGTAGCCGCTTGCCGCATCATTTTCCGTAATCTCCTTATCCGCAAGGTAAAGGTAACTGCTGCAAAGGCCCCTGTTCGTGTTTGCTTTATTGGAGTGGTCAGGCAGTGCAAAATTCAGCTGTAAGCGCACCTGTCCATTTAAGGCTGCAGCATCCGCCAGCTTCTTATGAAACGTTGTTGTATTATCAAGATTCGTGCTAAGATACATAAATGAACCGTCATAGTTCTCAAGCGCGCTCATTTTCAGGAACAATGTGTTATTCTCGCAGTCAGAATTTGACCTGTCGACTACCATTCCCACATAATAATTATTGGGGTTCGTAACCGTCCAGTCCCCATTTTCCGGAACAAGCAGATTCCTCATCTTTTCATTTGTCGTTCCATCGCCAAGGGTATAAGAATTGAAGTCATCCTCTACAAATACTTCCGTCTCTCCCAACACCTTGCTGGCTGTGTAATTGCCCTCCGCATTGATATCTGTAAATTCTGCAACCTTGGTAAAAGAAGCATCCGCTGCTTTCTTGCGGTAAATATTATAGCTGTCTGTCTCCACTTCATTATTATCAATCGCAAGTGTGGCGCTGTTTGTCGTTGTTGCGCTTACGGAAACTGTCGGCGCAGGAACTGTCTGAATCTCGCCGGAATTCAAATCCGCTGCCTCTGTCTCACCTTTCATTGCCACGACCTTATAGGTGTAGACCTTGCTCAAATCCACGGTCACATCTTTGCAGTATAAGAGGCCTTCGGAATTAATTCCCGTCTGAATCGTAGGTATTTCTGTCACTGTCACTGCACTTAACGCCGGCGGGTAAACCGTACCGCCGGAAGCGCTGGCGCTTGCCGCAATGCGCAGCTTGCCATCGATCACGCTGACAGTACGCTCACTGACGGCAGTCGCATTGTTCACCGCATGGCGGTCCGCCTGCACTCCCTGGAACCAGAATACAGAGATATTCCTGCCGGTAACAAACCCACTGTGCGTGGCAGATACCTTATAGCTGCCATTGGGAACATCCACGACAAATTCCATATAACTCTGCCCAGCTTCCAGAGCAGCGCCGCCTGCCGTCAAGGCGCCTCCCTCAGGCGGAGCAATCGTTGCAAAGTCGCCATTGAGGACGTCTTCTGACATATTCTTGCCGTCTGTCCTGTTACTAAAGGTAAGGGTTCCTCCTTCCGCCGTTGGAATCCCTGTGGTAAATCCATAGCCCTGCTCTGCTGAGTAATATGCATTCTCCTGGGAAACCGATGTATACCCTTCCGCAAGGCAGGATATGGGCGCCTCTGCCCCTTCTTCCGTCACTTCCTCATTTGCTCCAAAGTCAAATTTCCAGGTCTTGGCGGAATTCCCATTGGCGTCGAGCGTGGCAATCGCCTGCGGGGTCGCAGCTGCGCCATCATCGCCTGTGACTAACTCCGTACGGTATACGCGGTAGCCCGTCACCGCTGCATCTTCCAATTTGTTCCATGTGAGCTTCGCGCCCTTCTTGTCCAGGGCAACCTGTGCCGAAATCGCCGGCTCTGTCCCTTCTGCCATAACCTCCACAGGAGGCGTCATGCTGACGCTTCCCACTGTCATCACTGCTGCCATAGCAACTGCAATAACTTTCTTCATGTTACTGAATTTCATATCCATCCTCCTTTTTATTTTTAAAAATTCTCTGTTCAATCCCTTCCATTCAAGAGATTATGCGAGCAGGATAATTTTTAATAATTATACAACTATTTTCCAAATCTGGCAACCTTTATGTCATTTTTTCGACATAACGGCTGCCAGATACAAAAACAGGCCCATCAGTTTTACTGAAAAGGTCTGTTCTTACTTTATGGGATTTCTATATTTTTACTAAAAACATCATACGCCGACATGTCCGGCATCAGTCGCTGCTATCCAGCCCCTGTTCCTGCTGTTTTTGAATCTCGGGAAAAGCGGAAAGCATAGGCTCTACATCGTACCCCTTCATCTTACGCTGTACATAATTGGCTGTTATTTTAACCACAACCGGCGACAATGCCAGTACGCCAATCAAGTTAGGAATAGCCATCAGCCCGTTAAATGTATCAGATAAATCCCATGCCAACTGAAGCTTCATGGTTGCTCCGAAAACAATAAACACAATGAATATTACACGGTAAATTATCGTTGCCTTTGAGCCAAAGAGATACTCAAACGCCTTAGTCCCATAATGGCTCCAGCCAAGCACCGTGGAGAACGCAAACAGCAGGATGGCAACCGCGATAAACGCAGGCCCCAAGGCGCCAAATACTTTGGAGAACGCTTCCCCTACCAGGGCGGAACCCTCCGCACTGCTTAACACTTTACCTGTATTCAAATCCACCAGGCCGGAAGACAGTACCACAAACGCCGTCAATGTACAGACAACAATCGTATCAGCGAACACCTCAAAAATGCCCCACATCCCCTGGCGCACGGGTTCCTTTACGTTGGAACTGGAATGCACCATAACGGAGGAACCAAGACCTGCCTCGTTGGAGAACACGCCTCGCTTCATACCCCAGGTAATTGCCAATTTAATGCCGGAGCCGACAATGCCGCCGCCGACAGCTTTCATGGCAAACGCCCCTTTAAAGATTGCCGCAAACACTGCACCAAACTGATTGATATTTAAAATGCATACAACCAAAGCTCCCACTATGTACAGCAGCGCCATCACTGGCACTAATTTCTCCGTAACAGAAGCAATCCTTTTGATACCGCCCAAAATTACCAGCCCAGCAAGCACCATCAGTAAGATACCAGTAGCAAGCGTAGGAATGTTAAAAGCTGCTTTCATATTGCCCGCAATAGAGTTAATCTGGCTCATATTCCCTATTCCAAAAGATGCCAGCAGACAGAACAAGGAGAACAGGACTGCCAGCGCTGCGCCGATACCTTTCATGCCTTTCTTCGCACCCAGGCCATCCCTCAGATAGTACATGGCTCCGCCGCTCCATTCGCCCTTCTCATTCTTTTTGCGGTAATAAATACCGAGGACATTTTCCGAAAAATTTGTCATCATGCCGAAAAAAGCCACAATCCACATCCAGAAAATTGCTCCCGGCCCACCAGAAATTAAGGCGCTGGACACACCGACAATATTGCCCGTTCCTATGGTAGCCGCCAATGCCGTGCACAACGACTGAAACTGCGAGATTGACTTGTCTTCTGACCCGGTATGCTTCGTAATATGCCGGTCTGTAAAGATACTGCCCAGCGTGTGCTTCATCCAGTAGCCAAAATGTGAAATCTGGAACACCTTTGTCAGCACAGTCATCAGGATTCCCGTGCCCACCAACAGCACCAGCATGGGAACGCCCCAGACAAAGCCGTTAATGGCGCCGTTAATCTTTTCAACCATCTCAATCATACTATTCACTCCTCTTCCTTTGTTTACTACATTACAAAAACGCAGCAGATAAGCATTGTCTTACCTGCTGCCACATGTATGCCCTCTTAATAAATTACCATAGTATGAATGGACTGTCAAGAATCAAAACTGTCCCGCTTAGAGAGATAGACCACCGCAAGCGCCGTTATCAGCACACCGCCTTTGACGGCAGGCAGTATGTAATATGGAACGGAGCAGAGCGTCAGCCCATTTTCCAAAATGACAATCAATCCCGCGCCAATCACTGTTCCCAGAGCAGTAGGTTTTTCCATGCCTCCCACAGACCTGCCCACAAACACTGCTGCCAACGCGGGCATCAGATAATTGTCACAGCCGCAGAGCTGCGCTGCAGTGTTGCGTGAACATACAACCATTGCACCTATGGCGATGAAAACCGCTGTAATCATCCCTGCCAGAAAGCGGTACCGTTTCACCGAAATACCAGATAATGCCGCTGCCGTCCTGTTTGAACCTATAGCATAGAGAAATGCGCCCTGCTTTGTGTGCTGCAGGAAAATATGCGCTGCCAGTACACAGGCAAACATAATCAGAATAATCCAGGGCGCTTTGCCGATACTTACAAAATCCTCCCCAAAAAAGGTCCTCTTGGGCAATACACCGTTGGGCTGCGGCATCCCCGCCGAGATTGCCCCGCCTCCGGTAAACCACTGCCCCAGACCCTGATGGACAAACATCAGCGCACACGTTGCCAGCATATCCGGAATCTTACATACGAGAATTAAAAACAGCGTAAACAGATACGCCGCCATCGTAAACAATACGCAGATTACTGCCGACAGGAAAAGATTCATGCCATACCACAGATAACACGCCATAAACACATACCCCGAACAGCTTGCAAGCGTACAGGCAGACATATCGAACCCATCACAGGCAAGCGTAACCGTCAGTGCAATTGCCAGTATTGTTGTAATCGACATGGAAAGCAGGATATTCGTAAGATTTGCAAACGAAAGAAAAGATGTCCCTTTGTAAGCGGAAAAAAACAAAATACACAGAAAAATTGCAATTACTGCTGACCAATCCAGCAAAAATCCTCCCAGTCTCTTTTTTTGTACATCAGCCATCACTATCCTCCATTCTCACTAAGCCCGCAACGGCGCACCCACGCAATAATACATGACCTCCTTTTCCTCTGTTTCTTGTGACCTTAGCTCTGCCATAATCCTTCCGCCGTACATTGCATAAATCCTGTCCGTTACAGAAAGAAGGTCAGGAACATCACTGGAAGCATAAAGCACCGCCGCGCCGTTTTCTGCAAGCTTTCTTATCATACGGAACAAGTCCTGTTTTGCCCCCACATCCACACCTTGCATGGGTTCATCTAAAATGTAGATATCACAATCCGCATCAATCCATTTACCCATAACTACCTTCTGCTGGTTACCACCAGAAAGAAACTGAATCTGCTGCTTTTCATTTTTACATGATACGCCGAGTTCACGGATTCCTGCCCTTGCGCGCTCTTCCATGCCCGCCTTTTTCAAAAAAGAAAACTGACAGAATTTTGATAAACTGGCAGCACACAAATGAAACGTAATGCTTTTCGCTGGAAATATTCCCTCTTTCCTGCGTTCCTCTGGCACCAGCGCAATTCTATGCCGGACCGCATCCACAGGGCTTTTTAACAATACCTGCTCCCCATGAATCCGTATTGCCCCTCCGCTTAATTTACCAACGCCAAATATTGCCTTGCAAAATTCTGTCTTCCCTGCGCCCACAAGCCCCGCAAGTCCTACAATCTCCCCTTTTCTTACCGAGATTGATACCTGGTCAAAGCGTCCTTTTCCATCGCATAAATGCTCTGTCTCCAGCACTATAGGGGCTGTATCTAATGCCTCTTTTCTTCCTGCCGACTCCGTATGGCAAGCAACGTCTTTGCCTAACATCTTTGCCACAATCATTTTCGTATCAACATTCCCATCAACTGCAAACTCATCGGTAACTCTGCCAGCGCACATGACCGCGCAGCTCTGGCAGATAGCCAGCGCTTCTGCCAGCCTGTGGGAAATAAATATGACAGAGGTATGTTCCGTCTCCGACAGGCGCCGCACCAGGCGAAACAGATTTTCTGTCTCCTCTTTGCCCAGCGCAGCGGTAGGCTCATCCAAAATCAGCAGCCTGCATTTCTTATGTATCTGCTTGGCAATGAGAAGCATCTGTTTCTGTGCCAATGTCAGGTTTTTGGCATACATATCCAAGTCCAAGGCAATCCCCAGAGCAGTTAAAACCTCTGCCGCTTTTTGCCGCATCTTTTTCCTGTCATAACGGAACATACCTGTCTCCACCGCTAAATCGTCGATTAACAGGTTCTCATAAACCCTGAAATCCGGCAAAATTGCCGTATCTGCTTCCTGATGCACGATGCGGATGCCAAGCTTTGCTGCCTCTGCCGGCGATTTCAGGCTCACTTTTCGCCCATTACAGTATATGTCGCCGCCATACGCAGGGTACACGCCGGAAAACACTTTCATGAGAGTGGATTTGCCCGCGCCGTTGATACCTACAACTGCACGGATTTCGCCGGAACGAATTTCAAAATCCACCTTATCAAGTGCCTTGACACCGGAGAATTCCATGGTAATATTTTTTGCACGAAAGATAAATTCATCCATATCTAATACCCAATACACGCTTTCAGCCAGTCATTGGAGACGTAGTTTTCCACTGCACCATACTGCTTGGGCGCAACATCATAAAGATTCTCGATGGTAGTTCCCTCCACAAGCATATCTTGTGTAATAAGTGACGATGGCATCTCAAGGAAATCTGTCGTTTCCTCTGCCTTAGGCGCTTTGATATCCTCATAGTCGCCGTTTAATTCTAACGCCAGCAGCCTTACACCCTGCTCCCCATTGGCTTTAAAGTCCGTACATGCACAGGCCTTCCATTGCGATTTTTCCTCCAGCATATAGTTGATATCCATGTTGCAGATATCTACGGAAACCAAGGGGATGTTCCTTCCAGACTCCTTGAGCGCCTGGTAGCAGCCCTGAGCATAAGCATCATAGGCAACCCAGACTGCATCGATTTCACCCTCCTTGTACTTCATCAGCGTAGCGCTCATTACATCATACATAGAGGCTGTGGCATTGCTATAGTCAGTGGGTCCAATCACCTCCAGGGTATTGATTTTCCCACTCGCTTCATATTCCTGATACCCGACTTCCCGCCTGTCAAAGGCAGCTATGTAGTTCGGTCCCACCCAAACCTTTAAGATATTCACACACTCCTTGCCCGGGCACAATTCTGCACAGATATAATCCAACAGACTTGTCGCAAAACCTGCATCATCCTGAAAAAACTGGGTAACGCCTTCGATTTTCTGCGTCTGCCCTGCACTGTCTTTAAACTGCGTGTCAAAAGTGACAATTTTCAGCTCGGGGTATTTTTTCAGCAAATCTGTCAAAAAGGTATACGAATAATCCTGCCCTCCGTGCGAGAGAAACAGCCCATCATAGCCCCCGGAAGCACAGGTGCTGATATAATTCTGAAACGCCGTGTCATCTCCATTAGAGAAGAACACATCACAGGTCATGCCCAGCTTCTTGGCAGTGGCAACGCACTGATTCGCACAGAGTTGGAAAATCTCACTCGAAGACATATTCAATATGTAGGCAATTTTCTTCCCAGCAACCGGGGAATCTGCCGTAGTTTGCGGTTCTCCCTCTTCCTGGGACTCCTGTGCATTGCCCGATGTCCCTGCCTGAGAATCATGCGCGTTGCCCGATATCTCTGCCTTATCCCCGCAGCCCGCCAAAACAAAAATCAATATCATTGATATCCATGCCACACAAATTCTCTTCCTCACTTTCCATTCCTCCTAAAAATTACTCCCATTCCATCCCCATTTGCTGCTTTCTTCGTATTTTACATAAATGCGGTCTTTTTTAATCTGTAAATCGGTCTCATAAATTTCACAGACCGTCTCCGTCATCTCATTCAGACAGCTTTGGGGGATGCTGCCAAACACTTTGATTTCTATAAGCGCCGATGGCAGCGTTCCATTTCCCTGAAAATACAAATCACAGTTGTCGGCAAATTCCAGCATCAGCCATTGTTCCGACTTTCCCGGAATAATGGAAATCGCCTTCCCCAATTTCTGTTTTACGGATTCCTTCTGCTGCTCTGTCATCGGCACGCTGACCCTTGAATTGATAAATGGCATCATTTCCCTCCTTCATCCTTGCCTGTTAGTTCCTGCAAATCTCTGCTTAAATCAGTCCTTTGTCGCGGCAGAGCGCCTCTATGCTCCTGTCATAGGTGGCTTCCGCTTCTTTTGAAAAGAAACACCCTGGCACACCCTCGTCATGGTCCCTGTGGTGCGCCACACATTCACAGCACTTTCCATGCCGCGGGCAATCATAGGTACAAGGACACGGCCTTTTATTTACACACTTTTCCATTTGCTTTCCTCCTTTGAAATTTGGGCAGATTCTCTGCCAGTTTACGTTCCAATTATACCTCAGATAAATCTTAAATGCTTCCATATGGGATGAATTGCACTTTTTTTGGTACTCTTTTTGTTTTATAGGATTTGGGTGTCAAAAGGTGGCTTTTAAATTTTCTATCGTCAATTTGCACAATTGGATAAAAAAATTGTTCCGGGTGTTCCCTGCTATAAGAATTT